>JALOOJ010000058.1 GCA_025454475.1 Anaerolineae bacterium | reverse complement strand
AGGTAGGCGATGACGGCCCAGAGGATCCATCCCAGGTGCGGTTGCAGGATCTCACGCAGAGCGGGGAGCACACGCGAGGCCATAGGCGCCAATGCCATCAGTGCGAATAGCCCCGCCAGTCCGCCAAGACCGGTCAATGCGACGGCCTCGTAGCCGCGTTGCTGCAGCAGGTACTTCTGACCCGGGAGCACCACGAAGATCATGCTCTCATCCGGCGCGGCGAAGAAGATGCTGGGAATCGTGTTCCCCATGGCATAGCCTGTGACCATGCCAAGAAAGAGGAACGCCAGTGGCTCGGCCTCCAGCGCGAGGATCCCGGACTCGGAAAGGAGCAGTAGCAGTGCTGCGACGTTGTAGACGTGGAGCGCCGGGATCCACGCCAGTAGCGATGCTCCAATCGCGCCCACAAGAGCCCACCCTACGAGGCTGATGCACATCACCGGGTCAGTCATCCGGGGGCCTCACCCGCCAGTCATATGGCGACCGTGGGATGAGCTCCAGCTCGTCGCGATAGACGTTGACGATGCCGATCACCTCCACCTGCTGCCCGCTGTGGGGTTCGGGGCTCAGATCCTCGTACAGGCTGGACCAGAAGAGCAACTGGAGGCTGCCGCTTCCATCATCCACCAGCACCTTGACGCCTGCTGAGAAGCCTTCGGGCTCGCGCAAGACACCCCGCACCCGCACGAGCCGCCCGGCGTCGTCGGGGCCGAGACCGGCGATCTCTGCCCATAGTGGAGCCTCGGCGGGAACGCGGATCACGATATCCTTGGCCTCCTCAGGTATGATCTCCAATTCCCCTTCATAGATCGAGACCTTGCCGATGATCTCGACCTCTGCCCCCACATCCAGCTCCGTCGGCGCTGGGAGAGAGTGGTACACATCGTCCCACACCAGAAGCGTGACCTGTGCTGTGCTGTCATCTAGGGTTGCTTTGACGCCCCCTTGGATCCCTTCCAGCCAGACCACTCGCCCGCCGACCGATACGACCTTGCCCACCAGCTCAGGTCCGAGTGCACTCAGTACGGGCGCGGGGAGTGTTGCCGTCACCACTGATGCCGGCAAGAGCGCGACATCGGCTACGCTTGCCGGCACCACCTGGGGCGTTGCGTGGTAGAGGCTGACCGCACCCTCAATCTCAATGCCTTGGCCAACATCAGGTTCCGGCAAGCTGCCTGTCAGAGCTGTCGCCTCTTCATCTACTGCGACCACGATCTCGCCGCTCTCGTCGCCGAGTGTGATGAGCATGAGGCCCTCATAGGGCTCGTAGACGCGTCGCACCTCACCCGCCAGGCGCACGCGCATGCCTTCGTCGAGGATCGTGACCTCGCCTGCCTTAAGCGGTATCGGCTCGGGCCGCCGCAATGTCAGGTGATCGGCCACATTGAGCGTGAGCGCGACGTGGTCCTCGCGGATACGGAGCGTCCCGGCGACCGAGACCTCATCGCCGACCGCTGGGACCACATCGCGGCCCAGCAGATCATCCGTGACATCACGGTAGGCGCTGACGTAGGCCTCGCCCGTCTCATCCGCCAGCCAGAACCCAAGATACCCGCTCTCAGCATCATAGGTTGGGCCGCGTACCACACGGCCGCTCAGGCGGACGTAGCCGAAGTTCATCAGGCTGGACGCTTCGTGGATGGAGATGCTGGGGATCTCCACTGTTTGGGTCAGTACCCAGAGCAGAGCCAAGCCCAGCGTGGCCAACGCCACCGCAGCGACCTTGACCATGCCCAACGCGAGGCGGCGGGCGGTTCGAGCGCCGCAATAGGGACATCGGTCGTAGGGGCCGATATAGCGGCCGCAGCTTCCGCAATGAGCCAGCTCTGCGGATTGGGTAGGAGATGAAGGAGGTGGAGCATCCAGGGTCGCGAGGGAGTCAGGTCTTGATGATCTCATTTGGTCCACCGCCATCTCCTTGGAGCCTGGATCACCTCGACGCCGAGCTACGGGTCGGAGACCACGCCATTTCGTGCTGGCGGTA
Source organism: Anaerolineae bacterium (assembly GCA_025454475.1). Classification (GTDB taxonomy): domain Bacteria; phylum Chloroflexota; class Anaerolineae; order B4-G1; family SLSP01; genus PWVB01. The sequence continues at coordinate 18,903 of JALOOJ010000058.1, read as the reverse complement.
CCAGACGCGATAGCCCACTTCCATATATGCCGGCAAGAGGGGATCCTGGGTGGGGACATTCGTGATGTGTCCCCCTTGCGCTAGCTGCATCTCGGGGATCGCTAGGAGCAGCCCCTCGGCTACTTGCAGCCGCTGCGGATGAGCAGGATCGACGGCAAGGTCCATCACCGCGAAACCATTCACCTGCGGCAGGTACAACATGTAGCCTTGGAGTTGCTTTGCTTGCTTTAGGGCTACGCCAACCATGTACCCGGCCCGTTTCCTGATGGACGGCTCGTCGCGCTGCCAGCAGGGGGCGACGTCGTGGAATCGCGAAAAGGACCCGAGTAAGCGAGTGGAACGCTCCGGTCGGATACCGTCCACCTTGGGTTTCGGGATCATTGCGCCAGGCGCCAGAGACAGAACCAGCATATCGCGCACATGCACAAATCCGAGCGATTCATAAAGCCTGATAGCGCCCTGGTTCTGCTCCAGTACGTCGAGTCGCACCCGCTGAAGGCCGCTTTCGCGGGCGACACTCTGCGCCCACGCGACCATCCTCCTGCCAATGCCTCGGCGTCGCCAGAGTGGGTGAACACCCACGCCGCTGAGCCACCCCTCGGCCCCTCGGTGTGAGAGCAGTGTGATCCCCACGGGGGTAGCGCCTACCACGGCAGCCACAGAGCGCGCGAGGTCGACATCCTGTTCCTCGACCATGAGTCGGAACTGGTAGGAATCGAGCTGAATGGGCAGGAGGTAGTCCGCGTAGGCCTGGTTCAGAATTTCGGACAGCCGCTTCGTGCCAAGGGCTGCCGCGGGCTTCAGGGTCAGTTCATCCATTGATAGCCTCTCGCGACATCATAACATTGAGTGCGGTCGCCGGCAAATCCGAAAGACCAAGGCTCACGTGGCCTTGCCGTGGATGGCACCAGACCTATACTCGCCAGCATCACACCTGCGACTAAGGAGCTAACTATGACACTCCCTCCGATCCCCTTGGATGAGACGATCAATTTCCTCGTGGGTCTGCTCAATACCCCTAGCCCCACCGGCGACACGGCGCAAGCCACACGGTACGTGCAGACGGCGGTAGCGGACCTACCAGTCACCACCACCTATACGCGCAAGGGAGGCTTGATGCTTATGTGGCCTGGCGATGCCGGCAACCCGCGTGCGCTTACGGCCCACGTCGACACGCTAGGGATGATGGTGCGCCAGATCAAGGGCAACGGTCGGTTGATGCTTTCCCAGATAGGCGGATATGACTGGCACTCGGTGGAGACGGAAGGATGTACCGTAGTGACTCACACGGGCGCGCTGGTGCGCGGGAGCATCCTGCCGACCAAGGCGTCGGTCCATATCTATGGCAATGAGGCCCGCGAGTTGAAGCGGGAGGCCGAGACTGTGGAGGTCCGCCTTGATGCGCGGACCGGGAGTAAGGCTGAGACTCTGGCCTTGGGCATTGATGTGGGCGACTTCGTCTACATTGACCCGCGGGTGGAGCTCACCAACGGTTTCATCCGCTCGCGCCACCTTGACGACAAGGCAGGTGTGGCGGCCATCTACGGCGCGATCTTGGCGTTGCATCGCGCTGGGTTGGCGCCGCGCTATCGCCTCGACGCGCTGATCTCGAACTACGAGGAGGTCGGCCACGGGGCAGCCAACGGTATTCCTGCAGATGTCACGGAGTTGGTGACTGTGGATATGGCAGCGGCCGGCGGGGAGCAGAACTCAGATGAGTTTACGGTGGGGATCTGTGCCAAGGACTCCAACGGTCCCTACCACCTTGGCCTGCGCCGCCGTCTGGAGCACATCGCTGCCGACAATGCGATTCCTTATCGCACTGACACGTACCCCTATTACGGATCCGATGGCGAGTCTGCCTGGCGCGCCGGCGCCGATCTGGCTGTCGCGCTCATCGGGCCGGGTGTGGACGCCTCGCACTCCTATGAGCGTATGCACTCCGACTCTCTCGAGGCTACGATCAGGTTACTGGTCGCCTACCTGCTGAGTGACTAGTGGATGGACGATCTGCGGCAGCGGCTTGACTGGCACGTGCCTTATCTTACAAGCGATCTCCCTGGTATCGGCGGGATAATCCGTAACGAGCCAGAGGACTTTATCGTGGATGAGGTGCCAGCTTACGAACCCTGCGGTGAGGGCGAACACACCTACTTCCGGGTCGAGAAGCGCGCCATCACCACGATGCAGTTGGTGAGACAGATTGCCGAGGCTCTTAATCTACCTCTCCGGGCTATCAGCTATGCAGGGCTGAAGGACGCGCGCGCTGTAGCGCGGCAGACTCTCTCTGTGCAGTTCGTCCCGGTCGAGACCATCAAGGCGCTGGTGCTGCAGGACGCACGCGTCCTCTGGGTGAACCGGCATCGCAACAAGCTGCGCGTCGGGCACCTACGCGGCAATCGTTTTACCTTACGCATTCGGGGCGTCGTCCCCGACGCCGAGCCAAGAGCCGCGGCGATCCTGGGTGTGCTGGCGCGACGGGGCGTGCCCAATGCCTATGGCCCGCAGCGTTTCGGGAACCGTGGCGACAATGCTGTGGTCGGTTATCACCTACTGCGAGGCGATGCCGGTCAGAACCGGGATGCCGTCCAGAACCGGGATTCCGGCCAGAACCGAGGGGAAGTGTTACGGGCGATGGGTATTCACCATCTCTCGCATAGCCTTCGGGAGCTGTTCCTCAGTGCTTTGCAGTCGGCTCTTTTTAACCAGGTTGTTGCGCAGCGGCTCAGGGATAACACGGTCGACACGGTCATCCTCGGAGACGTCGCCAGGAAAGAAGACACTGGTGGCATTTTCACGGTGGATGATGTAGATGCTGACAGGCTTCGCGCCGACGTATGGGAGATCTCAGCGACAGGTCCCATCTATGGGTACAAGATGATGGGGGCTCAGGGTCCCGCGGGCGAGATCGAGGAGCGCATCCTGGCCGACGCCGGGCTGGGTTTGGACGATTTCCGCGTCATCAAGGAGCGCGGCCTCCGAAGGCCACTGCGCTTCAACCCGACGGGGCTCACCTGGCACATTGAAGGTGCCGATCAGGTGTTAGTGAGCTTCTTCGCGCCAAAGGGGTCCTTCGCCACCGCAGTCCTTCGTGAGCTGATGAAAACTGACGCCGTACCAGTTGCCGACCTGGAAGACTGAACGCCGACTCTTGGCAACGCGTCCCCTTACCTCATGCCAGTCGGCTTATCGAGAAATCCAATGCACGGCTAATGGTGCGCTAATGTGGTGCTAATCCTCACCGGCTAAAGTTGAGTGACGGGGCTGCATGCCCCGGATCTGCCGGAGTTGGTGAACTGAGAGGAGTACGCATGGATAAGCAACAGCGCAAGAAGATGCAGTTTTCAGCCATCTACCTGGTGATCGCTTTGATGGTGGCATGGCTGTTTCAGGCCCTGGTTTTCCGGCCGATGGTGATCCGTCAGAGTGAGGTGCCCTACAGCCAGTTCCTCGCGGAACTGGAGGCTGGGACCATCGATAGGGTCCAGTTGACGCAGGACCGTATCCTCTACACCTGCTGTTCTGAGGGCGAGGGTGATGACGGAAAAGCCTACAACGTTGTGCCTGTCGATGATCCAGACCTGATCGAGCGACTGGCAGCCTCCGGTGTAACCTTCGCGGGCGAGATATCATCGAATTCGGCCCTGCCGATGCTCTTGGGATGGGTCATTCCTCTTCTGCCGCTGGCGCTAGTCTGGTACTTCGGCCTCCGGCGCATGGGCCAGGGCGGCGCTGGGGTTATGTCCATCGGCAAGAGTCGGGCCAAGGAGATTCAGGGCGAGCGGACAGGTATCAAGTTCGCTGATGTAGGCGGGGTCGACGAGGCTTCCTTCGAACTCCAGGAGATCATTGCCTTTCTGAAAGACCCCAAGCGCTTCGCCCGCCTGGGCGCTAAGCTGCCGAAGGGTGTTCTCCTTGTCGGACCGCCAGGAACCGGCAAAACGCTCTTGGCCAAGGCGACGGCGGGTGAGGCAGATGTGCCCTTCTTCTCGATCAGCGGGTCTGACTTCGTGGAGATGTTTGTAGGCGTCGGCGCAGCCCGCGTGCGCGACCTGTTTGAGCAGGCGAAGGCCAAGGCGCCGTGCATTATCTTCATCGACGAGATCGATGCTATTGGGCAGTCCCGTGCTACGGTTGGGGCCATCGCCACCAACGATGAGCGCGAGCAGACGCTGAATCAGCTTCTGTCCGAGATGGATGGCTTCGAGCCTAACCAGGGTGTGGTTATAATGGCCGCGACCAATCGTCCAGAGGTGTTGGATCAGGCTCTTCTGCGCCCAGGGCGGTTCGATCGACAGGTTCAGGTGGGGTTGCCCACGGAACAGGGGCGGCTGGAGATCCTCAAGATCCACACCCAAGGTGTCACTCTAGACAGTGACACTGACCTGGCGCGGATCGCAAAGGTCACCGCGGGATTTTCTGGTGCGGACCTGGCGAACATCGTCAACGAGGCCGCGTTGCTAGCGGTCCGCAGTGAGCACACTGGCGTGATGATGGACGATTTCGACCTCGCTATTGAGCGGGTTGTGGCCGGGCTGCAGCGAAAGATGCGACTCAAGCCCGAGGTCCGGCGCCGGGTCGCCTACCACGAGGGAGGGCACGCCCTTGTCGCCTACCTGCAGCCTGATACCGACCCTGTGCACAAGGTCAGCATCGTTCCTACATCGAAGGGTGCTCTCGGCTATACAATGCAGATGCCTGACGAGGATACTTATCTCCTAAGCAAGCGTGAGCTCGAGGAGCGTATGGCTGTTATGTTAGGGGGACGCGCGGCTGAGCTACTCGTCTTTGAGGACACCTCGACCGGCGCAGCTAACGACTTGGAGCGGGCTACGGAGATCGCGCGGCGGATGGTCACCGAGTTCGGAATGACCGAGGCGCTGGGGCCCGTACGGTATGCTAGTCCTGCAGGGATGGGATACCTTGGGCAGCCAGGTGGCCTCAGGCAAGATATCAGCCCGGATACGGCAAGGCTTATCGACCAGGAGACCCGGACCATCGTCGAGAGTGCGGGACGGAGCGCGTTTCAGTTACTGAAGCAACACCGCGATGCCCTGGATGCGATAGCGGATACGCTGCAAGAACACGAGGTCATCAACGCCGAGCAGATAGCGCACATCGTAGGATCGCTTATGCCTTCGGCGGCGTAGCGGCGCTTGCGAAGCGCGAACGCCCGTTCCGGGTGCAGGCAAGACAGAACGCCCCCATATCGGATCTGAGCCGGGTCGCCTGACCCGGCTGGGTGCCGCCGAGCAGGCAGTACCATCTTCGGGGGAACGGGGTACACTTCCCGGGTGACGTGAGGTGTTTGCATCCGGGCTCGGGGAGGTGGGGGATGACCCAGGTACCTTTGGGTGAGGAGCGCGAGGTCAAGCGACTGGGTGGAGCGACGCTGGATGGCGCGTCGATCGCACTTGTCGTGGCGCTGGCGGCGGTGGTCGCCGTGCTGTCGTTCATCCCCTTCTCGGTGATGCTTGGTTCTGGGGGCAGCATTGAGATGTCAGAGGGCATCTATGGCCTCATCGGGTGGATCCTTGGTCCGATCGCGGGTGCTGTCGCGTCCGGCGTTGGCAGGTTCGTCGGCGTTCTGGTGGCGCCACACACCGCCGGCGTTCCCTTCGTGTCAGTGTGGGGCGCGGCGATCGGCAGTTTCGCCGCCGGGTCGATGGTCCTTGCCGGACAACGTCGTCTCTGGTGGATACCGCTCACCGTTTTGTTTGTGACTGCCTACCTGCTCTATGCGGGCCGCGCCATCGTGCAGAATGGGGTCGGCCTCTGGCCCGCAATTGGTGCGACCTTCCTAGACTGGTCGGGTGTTCTGCTCTTCGCCTTGCCCACTCGCCGCCTGTTCGTACACTGGCTCAAGAGCCCAAACCTCGGCAAGGTGGCGATGGGCCTGTTCCTTGGGACGTGGATGATCTCCGGGCTGACGCATGTCAACTCCGGCGCTATCACGTACTTTATGTATAACTGGGCCGAAGAGGTCTGGATCGCGTTGATTCCGGTCATCCCCGTGGAGAATCTCTTCCGCTGCCTTATTGGTATGGTCATCGGCACGGGCGTGATCGTGGGTCTGCGCGCGATCGGTATCACCAAGCCGGACCACGCTGTCTACTAAGCTGCCGCTCGGTTGGGAAGGACCTTTGAGCTCTCCGATCCGAGCAGGTACATTGTCGAGCAGAAGAACCCAAAGGTCTCTGGAGGCCATAGCCGTTCTGGACAGGGTCTCCTATGTGTACCCTCGCTCGCGTGAGCCTGCGCTGAGCAATATCTCGCTCCAGATCGGCAAGGGTGAGTTCCTTGGGCTGATCGGCCCGACTGGAGCGGGCAAGACCACATTCTGCCTCCTTCTGAATGGCATCGTGCCGCAGTTCTACGGTGGGCGGTTCTTTGGCCGCGTGACCGTCGCCGGGTTGGACACGCTGGAGCATCCCATCAGCCGCCTGGCACACCACGTGGGCCTCGTCTTTGAGGATCCTGAGACGCAGATAACGGCGGTGTCGGTGGAGAACGAGGTTGCCTTCGCTCTAGAGAACCTGCGGGTGCCGCGTGAGGAGATGGTGGTGCGCATCTCGTGGGCGCTCGAAGCGGTAGGCCTTCGGGGGACCGAGAAGCGACATCCACACACGCTGTCGGGCGGGCAGAAGCAGCGCCTGGCGATCGCCGCCGCGCTCGCACTTCAGCCTGAGCTCTTGGTCCTAGATGAGCCTACGGCCCAACTTGATCCGGAAGGGTCGCAGGCGATCTTCGCCATCGTGCGTGAGCTGAACCACGCATTGGGTCTCACGGTAGTGATGGCAAGCCACGCCGCGGAGGAGTTGGCGGAGTACGCGGATCGCCTCGCGTTACTCAGAGGCGGCGAGCTGGTGCAGATCGGCGTCCCCGACGAGGTCTATGGCGATGTCGAGCGCCTCCGCCAGAATGGTGTACGCGCCCCACAGGTCGCGGAGACCTTCTGCCTGGCGCGCAGTAAGGGCGTGCCGGTGCTCAGGATCCCGGTCAGGATCGAAGACGGGCTTGCGCTGTTGAGGAATCTACCCCCACGACGGCCTCCGGCTGGAGGCAGAGCGGGCGAGGCGCACGGGGTCCGCGAAATCCGACTCAGCGAGGGCGGGCAGCTTGAAGGCGGCACATCGCCTGCGGTCCGCATATCGCACGCACCAGGTTCTGCTGCGGAGGGAGTGCCCGCGATCTCGGTGCGCGACCTGCACCATGTCTACCCTGATGGCACCCATGCGCTCAAGGGCATCTCGCTCGATATTCACGGTGGAGAGTATGTACTGGTCGTGGGTCAGAACGGGGCCGGCAAGAGCACACTTGTCAAACACTTCCTGGCTCTACTGCGACCCAGCCAGGGTCAGGTGTTGGTTGGGGACACTGACACGCGCGAGTTGGTGGTGAGTGATTTGGCGCACCGGATCGGCTATGTCGCCCAGAACCCGGATCACCAGATCTTCAGCGCCACCGTCGAACAGGAGGTGGGGTTTGCGCTCAGGAACCTCGGTGCTGGGGAAGGCACTGTGAGGGCCGCTGTGGATGAGAGCCTCGCTGCGATGGGCCTGACCAGCGTGCGCGGCCAGCACCCCCTAGCGCTCCCGCGGGGCGATCGGGCGCGCGTGGTCATCGCCGCGATCCTCGCGATGGGGCCGGAGACTATCATCTTCGATGAGCCAACCACGGGGCAGGACTATCTTGGAGCTCGGGCGATTCTTGGCATCAGCCGTACACTGCACCAGCAAGGCAAGACCATCGTCGTCATCACCCACGCACTCCACTTGATGCCCGGTTACGCGGAGCGCGTGATCGTGATGAGGGAGGGCGCGGTTATCCTTGACGCGCCTATCCGTCAGGCCTATAACGACCTCGACCTGTTGGCGTCGACGCACTTGCTGCCCCCACAGGTGGTCTTGCTCGCGCAGGCGCTGGGTGGTAAGCATCCTGAATGGCCGTTGCTCACGCCCGAGGAGGTCGCGGCGCGTATCGCCGAAGGTGGGGGTCGTCGGTGCGGGTCAGAGTCGAATGCCCGCCGTTCCGCCGGTCGCTGTCGGAACGGCTCGGCTGAACGATGAGCGACGCGCAGCTCTATGCCCCTATTCCGGATTCGTGCTTCGCTCGCCTGGACTTTCGTCCCAAGCTGGCGCTCGTCACGACTCTGACGATCGTGGCCTTCATCTGGGAGAGCCCGCTTCTGGGCGGGCTTCTGGCACTTGTCGTGGCACTAGCCTGTCTTGGCGCCGGCATCAACTTCAGGTATCTACGAGCCCCAATCCTGCTGTTGCTTCCCTTCGGCCTACTGATCCTGGTGACGCAGGGCTTCTTCGCTGATGCCGTGATCCGATTACGCACGGGGCAGGCGGCGCTCACGCCTGTATTCGTCATTCCCGAATCTGTATGGCTGGTGGGCGGCGCGGCGATGTCCGTTGAGGGCATCGCCTATGGCCTGAATATCCTGGCCAAGATGCTCACGATGGCTCTGCTGGTCCCGCTGTTAGTCTTGACGACAGACCTCGACGCGATGGTGCTGGGAATGGTCAAAATCCGCATCCCGTATAAGATCGCATTTGTCCTGGCATCGACCCTGCGCTTCTTCCCGCTGCTTCTATCTGACATTCGGGCGATTACAGAGGCCCAGCGCTTACGCGGTCTGGCTCTCGAGAGGATGGGACCCATTCGGCGTGCCCGAATCTATGCGCAGTTAGCGGTGCCGCTGATCCTGGGCGTGATCGTGAAGTCGCAGATGCTGGAAGTGATGCTGCAATCCAAGGCGTTCACGGGCGACCCGGCGCGCACCTATCTGCACGAGGCGCGATTGGGGCCTGGTGACTGGGCGGTGCTCATGCTATCAGCGTTGCTCCTGGTGACAGCGGTGGCGCTCTACCTGGCCTTTGGCATTGGGAGATTCGGAGGACCTCTGTAAGGTCGGATGACAACACTCACATCACGCAATGGCCCGTTGCATATCGGCCCAGGTCACCCGCTGGTGCTCATCAGCGACGCGCTTCGCGTCAACGGCAGGGCGAAGCTGCAGCTTCGCCCTACCGTTGACGGCGAACACGAGGGTTTGGCCCGCGCCAGGGGCGGACCGGACGTTGTCGCGCGGATGGTGGCACTTGCCCAGTCAGGTGCTGCCGCTGGTCGGAACCGGGAGGCCGGCATGGACATGGTCGATATTATGGTCAACGACGCGGACGAGGTCATCCTCCTGCCGGCGATAGCCGTTGCCGTCCACGATGCTGTCGGCTGTCCGATCTCGCTGGATTCCCGTAACCCGGAAGCGCTGCGAGCCGCGCTTTCCGCGCTCCAGCCCCACAAGGTGCTGATCAACTCCGTCACGGCGGAGGTCAGAGTGCTGGAGGTGCTGCTGCCGATTGCGGCGGAGTTTGGCGCTGCGATCATTGCGATGCCCATCGGTGATGTGCATGGGTTGCCCAAGGATGTTCCGGGGCGCGTGGCCGAGGCGACGGTGATCCTTGAGCGCGCTGCGGCACACGGCATCTCCCGGGAGGACGTGGTGATGGACGCCATCTGCCTGGCCTCCTCGGTTGAGCCTGGCTCGATGGCTGTGGCACTGGAGACGCTCCGTCGATTCCGCGACGATCTGGGTGTCGCGACGACGCTGGGCATCAGCAACGCTGGCCACGGTATGCCGACGCGCTCGCACATCGCCCTGGCCTATCTTCTCGCAGCGGTCCCCTGGGGGTTGGACTGCGCGCTCGTGAACCCTCGAACGCCTTTTTTGATCGAGGAGGTGCGCGCCATCGATTTTCTGACCGACCGTGACCCCTATGGAAAGCGGTACCTCCGTCACTACCGCGCGACTCATCCACCCAGCCCCTCTCGGAGGCCTCAATGCCCTTAGTTTTCACACTTAATGGCGATGAGATTCGCCTCGACGATATCCCCGACGGTATGCTGCTGGTTGACGTGCTGCGCGACCACCTCGGGCTCACAGGCACCAAGCGCGGCTGCGAGACCGGCACGTGCGGCATGTGCTCTGTGCTCGTGGACGGTGTCCTCACACGCTCGTGCCGGACGAAAGCTATCGATGTCGCCGGGCGTCTCGTGACGACGATCGAGGGAATCCACGGGCCGGATGGCGCGCTGTCCGACCTGCAGGCCGCTTTCCTCGAACACGGTGCGGTACAGTGCGGCTACTGCACGCCGGCGATGGTCCTGGCAGCCGAGGCTCTGTTACGTCGGCATTCTGATCCCACCCGAGAACAGATCCGTTCGGCGATCAATGGCATCCTTTGCCGTTGTACCGGCTACATGCAGATCGTTGACGCGATTGAGGCGACCGCGGCCGTCAGAGCCGGTCGGAACCGCAGAACCGGTCAGAATCGAACGGCTGGGCGGCGGTCCGACAGAGAGCAGGAACGTTGATGGCGACGCCGATTGGCGCATCTCCGACCTATGTGGGCAACCCGTCACTACAGAATGTCGACGGCGCTGACAAGATCACAGGTCGTGCTCGATACGTGGGCGACATGACCGTGCCGGGTATGTTGGTCGGCAAGGTCCTGCGCAGCGCGGTGCCCCACGCTCGCATCGTCGAGCTCGATGTGACCCCGGCACTCGCCGTCGCCGGCGTGAGGGCCGCGATTACACATCGGGATTTCGTTGACAATGGTCCCTTCGGCTGGCCTGTGCGGGATGCCTTTGTCCTGGCCTATCGCAAGGTGCGCTATGTCGGCGACCCTATCGCCGCTGTGGCGGCGGACACCGCTGAGGCGGCCCAAGCCGGTATTGAAGCGATCCGCGTGACTTACGAGCTGTTACCGGTCATCTCTGATATGGCAGCGGCACTTGATCCGGGGGCACCACAGATCCCTGAGGTTTCGCCCACGGGGAAAGGCAACCTCTGCGCTACGCACTTGCTGCGCAACGGCGACCCTGACTCGCTCCTGGCAGGGGGGCAGGTGATACTCGAGGCAACCTATTCGTTGCCCCACCAGGAGCATGCGTACCTGGAGACCGAGGGCGCTTTGGCCATCCCCGAGCCTGGCGGCGGGGTGACCGTCTACGCAAACTGCCAGAGCCCCCACATCGCCCGCGACACCGCAGCGCTCGTGTTGGGCCTTGAGCCTAGCCTTGTCCGTGTAATCCAGCCCTTCGTGGGTGGCGCCTTTGGCGGCAAGGACGACATTGTCTATCAGACCACGGCGCAGGTTGCGAAGCTGGCGTTGTTGGCCGGACGCCCGGTGCGGCTTGTGCTAAGCCGTCCCGAATCGATGGCGGCATCCTACAAACGTGAGTCAATGAAAAGCCGAATCACGCTGGCTGCGGACAGCGACGGTACGCTGCGCGCGGCCAAGGTGGCAATCACCGTTGACAGTGGCGCATACGCTTCCATGTCGCCGATGACCGCCTGGCGCGCGACGATGCACGCCGCCGGGGCCTATCGCTACCAAGCCGTCCACGTGGACACTCAGGTCCTCTATACGAACAATGGCTACTCGGGGGCATTCCGCGGCTTTGGCAACACTCCAGCGAGCGCCGCTGCAGAGTTGGCGATCGATGAGCTTGCTGAGCGACTGGGTCGCGACCCGCTGGAGTTCCGGCTCCAGAACTGCCTGCGCTCCGGCGATTGTACGATGACGGGCGTCAGAACGCCTGGGGGCGCCGGCCTGGCGGCGTGTCTCGAGTGGGTGCGAGATCGGTCCGATTGGGCGACCAAGCGGGCTGCATATGACGAGCAGCGGGCCGTCGGAGCCGGGGTTGATAGTAGAAGGTCGCGCCGGGGGATCGGTGTAGCGTGCTATTTCCACGGCAGCGGCCTTGGCGGAGAGGGTGTCGACTTCGCCACAGCTCGACTCGCAGTCGACGCCGACTACGGGATTACGTTGACGGCGGGCCTCACCGACTTCGGACAGGGAAGCCGTACCGTCTTTTCGCTACTGGCTGCAGAGACGCTGGGCGTGAGGATGGACCGTATCCGCGTGCTGCGGCCTGATACCCAGACCGCGCTGGATTCGGGGCCAACGGTGGCCTCGCGCGCCTCCATCGTCGGCGGCAACGCGGTGCGTGTCACAGCGCAGAAGATCGGACACGTGCTGACTCTCGCTGCTGCAGACCTGTTAGGGTGTGCACCCGAGCGCATCCTGCGGAGCGGCGAGGCCTACATAGGCCCGGCGGAGGACCCGATTAGCTTCGAGGCGGTCGTTGATCACGCGCGCACGATGGGTCTTCAGCTCTCAGCCGATGGACGGTGGCAGGTAAGGCCGATCGAGTGGGATTTCGAACGTGGCACGGGCGAACCCTATTTCGCCTACGTCTTCGGCGCACAGGTCGCCGAAGTTGAGGTGTCCGCTGTCACGGGCAGGACGCGTGTGCTCAAGATCTGGGCGGCACACGATGCCGGCACCATTCTCTACCCCAAGGGAGCGCTTGGCCAGATGTACGGGGGCATAGCTCAGGGCCTCGGCTATGCACTGATGGAGGACTTCCGCTTTGAGGCTGGCATGCCGCAGGCGCTGGACTTCGATCGCTACCGTATCCCTCGCGCGATGGACATTCCCGACATCGAGGGTACCTACATCCAGATGTTGCCGGTCGGAACCGGGCAGCCGCCGGTCGGAACCGGGCAGCCCGGTGGCCCCTATGGCGCAAAGAACCTGGCCGAACCGGTGATGATCGCGACTGCACCGGCCATCGCCAATGCTTTTGCGCAGGCCACGGGCCGGCGCGTGCGGAGCATGCCCCTGCCGCTCTGGAACGGGTAGGGAACCGCAGTCCTCCGTGCGGGGATCTTCTACGAGGATCCCCGCTTTCTGTGGTGGGATCTCTGTGTGTGGGCGATGGTCACGCTCCGGGTGCTGGGTGCTGCGGAAAGTGCCTGGCACCCGGAAAGATGGTCACGCCATCGTTTGACAAACGCCTTCCCCATGCTACCATTGGCTTAAGGCCCACCGCGCCGGCTCAAACCGGGCGCTGCGGTGGGCTTTGTCAGGTGAAGGGCCATGAACTCTCAGGGGAGCGAGCCTATGTCCAATGTCCAGATGGATACAGGCACAGGCGCATCGGAACGCGGCCGTCAGAGCCGGTCAGAACCGGACGGCTTGGCGCCGGAACGCGGAAGCGTACCGGTGATCATCCTGTGCGGCGGCAAGGGGACGCGTATGGGCGATCTCACGGTACCCAAACCACTGGTCGAGATAGGCGACCGTCCCGTGCTCTGGCATGTGATGATGATCTATGCTGCTCAGGGGTTCAAAGACTTCGTGCTCGCCTTGGGGTATGGTGGAGATGCCATCAAGCGTTACTTCCTGGAATATGACTGGCGCAGCCGGGACTTCGTGCTGGAGCTTGGGAATGGGGGTACGCACTTTCTGTCTCCCAACGATATCGCCGGATGGCGGATCACGTTTGCTGATACCGGACTGGAGACGATGACTGGGGCGCGGGTACGGAAGGCCGCGGCATATGTGCCGGAGGACCGCTTCTTCGTTACTTACGCGGACGGCGTCGCCGATATCGACCTTCACGCGCTGCTGGCCCATCATAACAGGCAGGGGCTCTTGGCGACCGTAACCGGTGTCAAAGCCTTCTCGCGGTTTGGCCTTATGGAGACCGACGACCGGGGTCGTGTCACGGGGTTTCAGGAGAAGCCGTTGGTCGATGAGATGATCAACGGTGGTTTCATGGTGTTTGAGCGTGGTGTGCTGCCCTACCTTGACGGCGATGACAGCCTCATTCTGGAGCACGAGCCGCTGCGCGAGCTGGCAGGCGCTGACCAACTCGGCGTCTACCACCATCAGGGGTTCTGGCGGGCGATGGACACGTTCAAAGAGGCGCAGGAGTTGGGTGCACTCTGGGAGCAGGCCAGTGGACGACAGTGGAAGGCGCCATGGAAGGTCTGGTAAGCGGCCGTCAGAACGGCTTGTCGGAACGGCTTGGGAGCGGTGACTGGAGATCGGGGACTTGGGCTGATGGTCTGGATCATTGGGGTGAGCTTTGAGTGAGTCGGTGGAATCTCTTAAGGGCACCGATGCCTGCAGTACGGGGTTCTGGTACGACCGGTCTGTCCTCGTGACGGGCTGCACGGGATTGCTGGGGTCGTGGCTCACCGGAGCCTTGCTCTCTGCAGGCGCTGCGGTCGTCGGATTGATCCGCGATGAGGTGCCGCAGTCAGCGCTGGCCCGATCCGGTACGCTGCAGCAGATTCGGGTCGTTCACGGCGATGTCACAGACTATGCCACCGTCGAGCGGGCGCTGAATGAGTATGAGGTGGAGGCTGTGTTCCATCTGGCGGCGCAGACGATCGTAGGGATCGCCAATCGCGGCCCCCTGTCCACCTTCGAGTCTAACATCCGCGGCACATGGGTTATGCTTGAAGCGGCTCGCCACTGCCCGACGGTGCACCGGATTGTCGTTGCCTCCAGCGACAAGGCCTACGGGACGCAATCCATGCTCCCCTACACAGAGGAGATGCCACTTCAGGGGCAACATCCCTATGATGTCTCAAAGAGCGCGGCGGACTTGCTAGCACAGGCGTACGCTGTGACATATGACCTTCCTGTGGTGATCACACGTTGTGCGAACCTGTATGGCGGCGGCGACCTGAACTGGAACCGGCTTATTCCCGGCACGATTCGGAGTGCGTTGCAGGGGCAGTCGCCGGTGATCCGTTCCGACGGGACGTTTATGCGCGATTACCTCTACGTGCGAGATGCCGTCCGGGCGTACATGATGCTGGCAGAGGCGCTCGACCGGGCCGGTACACACCACCGGGCCGGTACACACCATCGGCATCCGATTCGGGGTCAGGCGTTCAACTGCGGCACTGACGAGCCGATGAGCGTTCTAGCGATGACGCGCCTGATTCTGGAGCTGTCACCACACCCTGAGCTGGAGCCCACTGTGCTGGACGAGGTTCGGAACGAGATCAAGGACCAGTACCTTGACAGCGCCAAGATCCATCAGGCCGTGGGGTGGACGCCTGTCTACTCACGGGAGCAGGCCCTTCAGGAGACGATCGCGTGGTATGCAAGTTATCTGGATGACGCGCCCGCGTCGATCGGAACCGGTCCTCGGGCGATCGGCGAGCGGGCGTCCTAGATGAGCACTGGGTCTGAGAAGCCTGAGCTGGCAGCACGCTCGGTCTTGCCCCAATCCGTCTTCCTCACCGGCGCCACTGGGTTCATCGGGTCTCGCCTGGTCCGGGATCTGTTGCAGGCCGGATGCAGTGTCTCGGCGCTTGTGCTTCCCGGCGAAGTCGATCGTGTCCCGCCAGGCGTTCGTGCGATCGCTGGCGACATCGTCGATAGCGAGGCCGTCACGGAGGCGCTTGGGGCGGTGCGACCTGAGGGTGTCTACCATCTGGCAGCCATCGGTACCACGAATACAGGTCTGCCCATGGCTGAGGCCTGTCGCGTCAACGTCGGCGGGATGATCGCGCTTCTGGAGGCGGCGCGTCGGCTCGATTCTGTTCGGCGCGTCGTGGTGATTGGCACCTCCTATGAGTATGGCGCGCGCCGCTCCGATGATGACCTGGATCCGTTCAACACTTACAGTGCTTCAAAGGTCGCTGCCTGGGCCTTTGCTCGTGCGGCCTACAACGCCTGGGGTCTGCCCATTGTCTCTGTTCGGCCTTTTCAGGTCTATGGGCCTGGGCAGCGGAGGGAGGCGCTTGTGCCGGCGGCAATCCTGGCGGGGCTGCGCCATGAGGATTTCAGGATGACCAAGGGTGAGCAGCAGCGCGATTTCGTCTATGTTGAGGATATCGTGCGAGGGCTGGTCGCCGCCATGGCGGCGCCGGATATCGAGGGTCGCGTGCTGGATCTTGGCACGGGTAAGCTCTTGCGCGTTCTTGACGTCGTGGAGCGGATCTGGGAGTTGACAGAAGCACGCCGCTGTGAAGCGGCGTGCTCAGAAGTGGGGCGGATCCTGGCGGGTGCGCTCCCCTACCGTCCTGGCGAAGTGTCGGCGATCCCAGCGGATGTCGAGCGTACACGGTTACTGACCGGATGGGAGGCTCAGGTCTCCCTTGACCAGGGGCTGGCGTTGACCATTGAGGCGCTGCGTTCGTCTGAGCCCTGCGAAGGTGTTCGGATCCCTCGCAAGGATGATGGACCATGTCGTGTTGTCTCTACGGCGGAGGATGACGATGCCGGTTAGGACTACCGGGTTGGGTGAGAGCACCGGGTCACTGGACGGCGATATCTTGCGGCTCAGGCGCGAGATCCTAGCCAGAGTGGGCGAGTACTACCACCTGGTGCACGCTGGTCGGAGCCAGGGCGCACCGTTTGTGCCTGGCGAGACCTTTGTCCATTACGGCGGTCGCGTCTATGACGAACGGGAGCTGCAGGGCGGTGTTGAGGCCATCCTGGATTTCTGGCTGACCGATGGACCGCGCGTTGAGGCATTCTCGGATGGCCTCGAGGCGTACCTGGGGATCAGACACATCCTGACTGTGAACTCCGGGTCGTCGGCGAACCTGGTGGCGATGGCTGCACTGCGCTCTGAGCAGATCGAGCATCCTCTGCGGCCTGGAGATGAGGTGATCACACCCGCAGCGACCTTTCCCACGACCGTGGCGCCCATCGTGCAGAATGGCCTGGTGCCGGTCTTCATCGATTGCAGGGTAGGAACCTACAACATCGATGTGGATCTGCTGGAAGCCGGACTGTCGGACAAGACAAGGGCGATCTTTGTGCCCCACATCCTCGGGAATCCCGTCGAGATGGATGTGGTTACGGCCTTTGCCGCGGCTCATAGTCTCTATGTGATCGAGGACACGTGCGACGCGTTAGGGAGCACGTTCGATGGCAGGCCGTGCGGCACGTTTGGTGATCTGGCGACCTTCAGCTTCTATCCGGCCCACCACATCACGACTGGCGAGGGGGGAGCTGTTGGGACGAACAACGCACGGCTCCATCACATTGCGCACTCAATTCGTGACTGGGGTCGCGATTGCTGGTGCGACCATCGAAGCGATCGTGGCGGAGAGTGCGGTCATCGGTTCGACTGGGAGATTCCAGGGCTGGGTGAGCCTTACGACCATCGCTACTTTTTCACCGAAATCGGCTACAACCTGAAGATGACGGATGTGCAGGCCGCTATCGGTATTCCACAGCTTGGAAAGCTCGATGACTTCGTTGCTGCGCGCAAGCGCAACTTCCAGGTGCTCTATGAGGGCCTGCTGCCGTATCAGGATCGCCTGGTCCTGCCCGTATGGAGCACTAAGGCCGATCCGGCATGGTTTGCCTTCACTCTTGCCGTTCCGGAGACAGCGCCTTTCACGCGGCGCGAGCTCAACGAGTATCTCAGGGAGCGTAAGATCGAGACACGTTATCTGTTCGCCGGCAATATCCTGAACCAGCCGGGCTACCGCAACATCCAGCATCGTGTCGCTACGCCACTTACCGAGACTGACCGTGTCCTCAAGTCGGCGCTGTTCATCGGGGTCTACCCGGGGATGGACGAGGCGCGCTTGGGCTACATGCTCCAGGCTCTTGAGGATTTCCTCGGATGAAGCTCTCGCTGATCGTCTGCGTATATAACGAGAAGGACACGATCATGCCGGTGCTGGATCGTGTGCGCCGGGCGTTGTTGCTCCCCGGCTGGGAGCGCGAGATCATCGTGGTTGACAACGCTTCGACCGATGGGACCCAGGACCTTTTGCGTACGGTAAGTGATGCCGACACCCGTGTGATTTTCCAGCCAAGGAACATGGGCAAGGGAACGTCGATACGCACGGCCATTCCTGCCTGTACCGGAGACTATGCCTTCATTCAGGATGCGGATTTCGAGTACGACCCTGGGGACTACCCGCTCTTCCTTCATCGAGCAGAACAGGATCGGCCCATCGCCGTCTTCGGTTCGCGCACGTTAGGTGGGCGCGCGATCTACAAGTACGTTGCTAACTACTGGGGTGTGCGGCTCCTCACGGGACTGACAAACCTGCTCTATGGCGCGAAGCTGACGGATGTTGCGACAGCATCGAAGATGGTACGCACCGACGTGCTCAAACGATTACACTTGACCGGTACCGGTTTCGACCTGGACTTCGAGTTGACGGACAAACTGCTGCGCGCAGCTTATGAGATCGTCGAGGTTCCCATTCGCTACACCCCGCGCACCGTGGAGGAAGGTAAGAAGATCCGTCCCTGGGACGGATTATGGGCGCTGCGCGTGATCCTGCGCGATAGGCTAGTGCCGATGGATAGGGTTATTCAGAAGCAGTGACTGGTGATTGGGGATCGGCGGCGTTGGAACGCCTGGCCCAGTCCCTAGTTCCCAATCACAGATCACTGTCGTTGTGGAGGAGAATGCTGTGACCATTGTCATTACCGGTTCGATTGCCTACGACTACATTATGCGTTTCCCAGGGAACTTCCTGGATCATGTGAAGCCGGATCGCCTCCAGAAGCTGAGCCTGAGCTTTCTGGTGGATGAGATGGTCAAGCAGCGCGGTGGCTGTGCGCCAAACATCGCCTACAGTCTGGCGCTCCTCGGCGAGCGACCGGTCGTGATGGCGACGGCAGGTCAGGATTTTGAAGAATACCGTTCCTGGCTGGAGGAACAAGGGGTCGACACCTCGGCGATCAAAATCGTGCCCGAGGTCTTTACCGCTTCGTTCCTGGTGACGACCGATCAGTACCTGAACCAGATTGCGAGCTTCTACACTGGGGCGATGGCGCACGCACGTACGCTTTCTTTTCGTGACCTGGCGATGCCGGTCGACCTGACGATCATCTCGCCCAACGATCCCGAGGCGATGGATAAGTATCCGCGCGAATGTCGC
Organism: Anaerolineae bacterium; assembly: GCA_025454475.1. Classification (GTDB taxonomy): domain Bacteria; phylum Chloroflexota; class Anaerolineae; order B4-G1; family SLSP01; genus PWVB01. Next base: position 158 of record JALOOJ010000058.1, on the reverse strand, counting down.
GCGCTCGGGATTCCTTACATCTACGACCCAAGTCAGCAGATCGTGCGCTCCACTCCTGAGTCGTTAAGAGACGGTGTGGTGGGGGCAGACATTCTCATCGTGAACGATTACGAGTATGAGCTTCTCAAAGATCGCATCGGGATGAGCGACGCCGACAT
>JALOOJ010000204.1 GCA_025454475.1 Anaerolineae bacterium | reverse complement strand
ACGCGCCGGAAAATCGGCACGAGCGCCTGTAACGTCGGAACATTGGGCCCCTCCTCCAGGATCACCTGAATCGCGTGCGGCAGCGGGGTCTCGAGCAACGCATCGACCGTGTGCATCGAGCATGAGTGCAAGTGGATGATCGACGTGTCAACGCGCTCACAGATTCGAAGGTCATAGGGCAGGAACCAGTCACGGTAGTGCTTCGCCGACAGGAAGGCCGACGCGTCGCACTGTGTACGCACAACTCTGCCCGGCGCCCAGATGCCGAAGTAGCTCACGGTGCCGTCGGCTACCGGCGCGAACCGTGCCAGTAGCGCATCGTTGACCTCGCTGAAGACTTCTGTGACCTCATCAAGAAACCTGCGCAGGCGGTCGGGGTAGTCAAAGAGTGAATAGGCCATCAACTCGGGACCGAGCACGGCCTCCGCCAGGTCGCTGGGACCACGAAGAACCGGCGCGACAGTGGCGTACCTGCCACCGGACCGCTCGACAAGCAACGTTGTGATCTGCAACAACAGCGTATGCCAACCACCATTGCGATGCGCAGACACACCGTGCCAGTCTTCCCAGCCCTCGACGAACCGATGGGTGCGCATACTGCCCCCCTGGATCAGGGCTTCCACGGGGTTTCCCAGGATCGCCTCGAGCCACGGCACGCGCGTGAAAGGCTGTGCAACCGCGAAGGTGTCGCCGACGATACCGATCGGTCCGGGGTTGCGCCGCGCCCCGACCAGCCGTTCAACGTCGATCATGTCAGGGGTCAGAAGCGTGTCGTCTGCGGCTTCTGTGCCGTCGACCAGGGGCAGCCATAGCGTGCCCAGCGGCTCGCCCTCGACGCGCGTGACCAATGTCTCCTCACGCCGCCACCACCGCCGGTGCCGCTCGACAAGCGCCTCGCCATCAGAGTCCAGACTGATATCGAGCATGCGCCACACTCCTTACTTCCAGCGTCCTAGGGTGAGAAGGTACGATGGCAAGGCACATTACAACGCGGGTGCACCGCTTGGCACGAAGTGCACCGGAAGCCCCGGCAATCGCTCCGAAAGCATCGCGGCCTGCCGTCGGATCGCGGGGCTCTCGCTGATGCTGTGCAGGGTCTCTATCACCGGGAGTCCCATCTCCAACGCCGCGACCAAGATGAACTCGCTCATCTCGCCGATGACCAGCGCCTGGGCGCCAAGGTCGCGCGCGGCCTGGGGCATATGCAGTTGGTTCTCGCCAAAGCCGCCAATGAGGAACGCGAAGCGCCGGATGAGCTTCTCTCCGTCGCCAAACAGTCGGCAGCCGTCGAAGCCCAGGCGCGCTGCCACGACATCTCGGAGCGCCGCAACGGTCGTCACCTCAGGCAGCTCGTTCACCGTGAAGAACCGCTGGCGCGCGACCTCGCGCAGGCCGGCTATCCCCAGGGCTGCCACCGCCTGGTCTGCGACACCATCGCCGCGCAGCGCGTCCCAGTTAGAGTGGCTGCGGTAGACCACCATTCCGTGGAGGTCGAGAAGCTCACGGCGCATGCGGTTTGAAGCGATCTCGTCAGCCCGCGGCCCATCGTACCACGGGCTCTGCTGAGGCGGTAGCCAGATCCCCTCATGGCAGATCAGCATATCCAATCCCAACGCCACCGCGGCGTGAATGCTGCCGATATGCACGTTCCAGAGGCACGCCACGCCACGAATTTGGCGGTCCGGGTCGCCGTAGATGAAGCCCAGCTCGTCCCCAGCTATGCCCGAGTCGAGCGGCGCGATCATCTCGAAGATGCTCGCCACGTCCCGTGCTGTCGTCATATGTCACCTCCATGCCAAGTGTAGCCATGCTTGCGCAGCGGGCCAGTGACTGAGGACCTGTGATCAGGTCTTGGTACTGCGATTGGGGCAGAGGGGTGGCGGCTCTGGCCCAATCCTCAGTTACCAGTCACACTGCCGCTGATTTGACGCTGCCGCCAAGTCGCCTAAGCTTGTGTCGTTAGCGAACACCAGGAGGTGAACCCACGATGTACACACTCAAGAACGACAGCCTCGAAGTCGCCATCCTCGATCCGGTGGCCGACCGTGCAAGGCTTGGAACCCGCTACTGCACCGGCGGCTACATATTCAATGTCACCGACGCGCAACTCGGCGACCTGATGAGCGGCCCGACGTTCCCCGATAGCTTCAATGTCTTCGACGGGCAGGGCATCCCGGACAGCTTCAACCTGAGCCCGCTGCTGACGGGACCCATCCCGAGACACCCCCATCAGCCTATCCCCGATGTGCCGCGCGATGCTCAAGCGCTCGTCCTGGGGATCGGGGTCTGCGACCTCGATACGAGCACGGTCGTCGATTGGTGTGACTGGATGATCGACGCAAGCGAAGCAGTCATCAAGCTATCGACGCTGCATATGTTCCGGGGGTATAAGGTCGAGTTGGTACGCACCGTCAGCCTCCTGGGGCGCACAGTACGTTCGTGGACACAGGTGCACAACCTCGGACGACCTATCGCGATCCGTTGGTTCCCCCACCCCTTCTACCCGCACCCGGACACCGACGAGCTGGTAAAGTTCAACACGCCCGTGACTTTTCCCGAGAACCCCGGCTACGTGATGGCACCCAGCGGCTTCATCAGCCGCAAGGGTTGGCCGTGGCGCATGGGCCCCTACCAGGCGCTCGACCACACTGCGACCACCAACCTCGTCGTGATGCAGAAGCACCCGAAGCTGGGCCTGGTTGCCGCGACATGCAGCTATGTGCCGGCGTTCTTCCCCATCTGGGGCAACGCCAACACCTTCTCGTGGGAACCCTTCTTCGAGCGTGGGCTGGCGCCGGGACAGGAAACCAGTTGGTGGATTGACTACGAGTTCTGAGTCACGGATGGTCTGAATCACGGACCTTCCGGGTTACCCGGATTCCACGGACAGGACGGCACCGACCATCCGACGCCTCCGCAATCCGTGGAATCCGGTGATCCGTGCCATCCGTGGTTCAGACGACGCGCCCGCAGTCCGGAAACCGGCTTCTATGGCCGGTAGGATCGGTCCACCTCCCGCCGCGCGATCTCTACCGCACGCCTGGCGTTGCCCAGGTCGCCGTGGACCGTGTAGACATCGCGAATGATGAACTCGACGAAGACCCCGGCCGTCGCGTCCAGCGTCGCACGGATGTGGGCCGCCCATGCCTCCTCGTTCAGACGCTGATCCACGCTGAGGTAGTTCGGGTCGGGTTTCCGCGAGAACACTATCTCGGTGCCGCGCAGCGCATCGCCCATGTAGCGCTCATCGCACCAACGTGAGATCGATACCTTCTTGAGGTTCGGCAGCGCGCCAATATCTGCCCAGAAGGGATGCGCGGGCTCGCAGCAACCGTAATAGACCAGGCCCACGGGCTGACAGACGTCGCGGTAGTAGGGGAAGCAGAACTCGTGGAACATCTTGGGTGACACGCCCACAGTCTCCTGGCTGTTGGCATTGCCCCACATATCAACCAAGCGCGCGGGCCCCCCAGGGTAGCCGGGCGCCGGCAGCCTCGTCGTGAAGTTATAGCTGGAACCGAAGCTGTCCTCGTTGCCGTTGTTGACACGCAGCAATCCCTCGGCCTCGGCCCAGTGCATGACGCGCAGCGCGTTGTCGCGCAGATAGCCCATCAGCCGGTGCACCTCATCAGGCATATCGAGCATCGCCATGAAATATGCCTGCATCCCCATCAGCTCGATCACGCGGTGTGTGAGCATCGTACAGCCATAGACGCCGGTCCTCAGTCGCACCGGGAGCAGGTCGCCGAGGAGGTCCTCGAGGAACGCCTGCCGTGCCGCCGTGCGTTCGCGGTCGACACTGCAGACCGCGGGTCTCAACAGATCCAGGTCACGTCGCAGGTCCTTGATGGGGTGGTCAAACTCGTAGCCTGTCTCTATCCCCTGGGCGTCTTTGATGACGCGTTGGGGGATCTTCACGCCGAGCTCGTCGATGTCCACGCTCCAGCCGAAGTCGAAAGTGTCGGGAATCACCTTGTCGTCGTCGATCAGCTCGTGGTTGCGGATGTTGCGCAGGAGCTGGCGCTCGATGCCGCGGCCCACGTCCGACGCACAGCGGTACAGGCTCTCCGGCATGAAGTCGCGGTCGAAGGTCCACGTCTCAATGATCACCGGGGGGCGCGCGCCAACGTGTCCATCGTTGAGGTCGTACCACTGCCGCTTGCGCGCCGCCATCACCGGCAGCGCCGCGATCTCCGCCTGCCGCGCCGCCAACTCGCGCAGATAGATGCGCTCAGAATCGAGGAGGACCCATTCCATGGTGTGTTCCTGCCTTGTGCGTAGTTTTGGGAAAGGGCGCTGAACTCTCAGGGCACCCAAGAGCCCTCAGACTACCCGAGCTACCCTAAGTATAGCCCCACTGGGCCCAGACACCAGCAAGATGGCCCATACGGGTACTAGAACTGCCGCGCAGACCACCGCATAATGGGGCAATGCGCTGCGCTCCCGATCCATGGGCGCCTCACCTGCCACGCATCCGCTTGTCCAACCTGACCAAAAAGGAGTTAAATGGAGATCAACAGTGGCGATACAACGTGGCTCCTGGTATCATCGGCTCTGGTCCTTATGATGACACCGGCCCTTGCCTTCTTCTACGGAGGGATGGTCCGGAAGAAGAACCTCCTCTCAACACTCAACCTGAGCTTCATCATGATCGCCCTCATCAGCGTGCAGTGGCTGCTCTACGGCTACAGCCTGGCCTTTGGTCACGACATCGGCGGGCTGTTGGGCGGACTCGACTTCGCGGGCTTCACGGGAGTTGCTGGTACCCCGTCGGCGTACGCGCCTACTGTACCCCACATCCTGTTCGCCTCTTTCCAGATGATGTTCGCGATCATCACACCGGCTCTGATCACGGGCGCCTTCGTCGAACGCGTGCGCTTCAAGACGTTCCTCGTCTTCAGCCTGCTGTGGGCCACGCTGGTGTATGACCCGATCTGTCACTGGGTCTGGGGCGCAGGCGGCATCCTGGGCAGGTTGGGCGCCCTCGACTTCGCGGGAGGAACGGTCGTCCACATCACCGCGGGATTCAGCGCGCTCGCCTTCGCGCTCGCCATCGGCCCACGAAAGGGATTCGGAAGGGTCTCGATCGAGCCCAACAACATCCCTTACAGCGTGCTGGGCGCGGGGCTTCTGTGGATGGGCTGGTTCGGGTTCAACGGCGGCAGCGCCCTGGCTGCCAACGGCCTAGCTGCTCACGCGCTCTTCACGACCAACACCTCAGCAGCAGCCGCAGGCCTGATTTGGATGATCCTCAGTTGGATCGACGGCAAGCCCAGTGTACTAGGCATCGTCACCGGCGCCGTTGTTGGATTGGTCGCTATCACGCCCGGGGCGGGATTCGTCACGCCCTTGGGTGCGCTGATCATGGGCGCGGTGGCAGCGCCAATCAGCTACTACGCGATCAAGTTCATCAAGGGTCGCAACCTGGTAGACGAGTCGCTCGACGTCTTCGCATGTCACGGCCTTGGCGGCCTATGGGGCGCGCTGGCCACAGGGCTCTTCGCCACAACCTCCGTGAACCCCAACGGCAGGGACGGCCTGTTCCATGGGAACCCAGCGCAGTTCCTCATTCAAATGGCATCCGCCGCGCTGGTGCTTGTCGTCTCCTTCGCCATGACCTACGGGTTAGCGAAAGCCCTGCACGCGGTGATGGGACTGCGCGTATCGGACAGCGAAGAGTTGGTCGGTCTGGACATCAGCGAACACGCCGAACGGGCGTACGCCTAGGAGAGGGTTGGGATGACCAAGAAGATCGAAGCCATCATCCGTGAGGAGAAGCTGAACGATGTCAAGGATGCCCTGCGCGAGATCGGGATCCTGGGAATGAACGTCGTCGAGATCCGCGGGCGGGGACGTCAGGGCGGCATCACGTTGGCCGGGCGCAGCAGCACCTATCAAGTCGACATGCTGCCCAAGATTCAGATCAACATCGTGCTGAGCGACCACAACGTCGAGAAGACGGTCCAGACCATCCGCAGCGCTGCGATGACGGGCGAGCAGGGCGACGGCATCATCTTCATCTATCCCGTCGAAGAGGTCATTCGAATCCGCACGGGCGAGCGCGGACGCGAGGCGCTCCACTACGCCGGCGATATCGACAGCCGGTAGGAAACGCAAAGGCGAAGGGCTATGAGCCTCAGCGGAAGCTCATAGCCCTCACGACTACACCACGAGCCGCACGACCGTGGCACGATCCTCAGGAGCGACCCGCATTCCGAGGAGTTCAGCTGCCGCTGCCCCCCCCTCGACCGACCCGACACCATCGAGACCACGCAGCAGCACCGACCACGGTTTGGTCGCGCCACTGGCCTCGATCATGATCCGCTTCCCCTCTCGGCGCACCGTGACCGCCATCGCGACGCCGCCGTCGATCGTCGGCACGGACGCCGTCGCCGTG
>JALOOJ010000057.1 GCA_025454475.1 Anaerolineae bacterium | reverse complement strand
CGCTCCAGGTGTTATGGCTTGCAGAGAGCGACCCACGCAGGGTGACGGCGATCGTCTGCAGGTTAGGGAACCGCTCCTTGAGTTGGCTGCACACGAAAACATAGGCATCGGCTGCGACGTTGCCCTTGGTGACGTCAACCTCCGGCGCATGGATGCCGAAGACTTTGTCGGCGTCTTCCTCATTGCCGATGGCGATGTCCGAGTAGGAAACGAGCTCCTGCATCACTTCGACGGGTTTCTTACCCCACTTCCACAGCTTGCTGCGGTAGTTCAGGTCACACGACACTGTCAGTCCGACCTCCTTGGCCGCCTGGACGGCCTCCAGGCAGACTGCTGCTGCGCCTTCAGATACGGCAGGCGTGATTCCGGTCCAGTGAAACCAGCCGGCGTCAGCGAAGACCGTGCCCCAGTCGATCATCCCCGGTTTGATCGTGGCCAGGGCTGAACCGGCGCGGTCGTAGATGACATTGCTTCCCCGTTGAGCGGCGCCGGTTTCCAGGAAGTAGATGCCGAGCCGGTCACCCCCACGCGCTATGTGGGCGGTTCCGACGCCGAACTGGCGGACGAAGTTGAGACAGGCATCGCCGACTGGGTTCTTGGGGAGTCGGGTCACAAACTCCACTGGCAAGCCGTAGTTTGCCGCGGACACGGCGACATTCGCCTCGCCACCGCCATAGATCACGTCAAAGCTCTGCGCCTGGCTGATGCGCAGGAATCCGGGTGGGGCGAGCCGCAGCATGATCTCGCCAAAGGTGACGATCTTCTTCATAGAACGCTCCTTGTCTGGTAGACGGTTTGACAGCAGTGGACGTATCTTATATCCTGCGGAGGTCGTGTCAAGAATTGCGGCGGTGTGTTGATGACATCGCGGTTTGGCAAACCCAAGTCTCGTTGGTACAGGGAAGGTGCTCCTTGATCGCACTGGATGCACTCATAGCGCCCATTCTGAGGATTCACGATCGTATGCGCGACGCGATCGTGGCGGCCACCGAGCAAAGCGCCACCCGTGACATGGCGGCCGTTGCGATGGACGAGGTGGGAGACACCATCTATGCCATCGACCGCATCAGTGAGGAGCAGCTTATCGAGGCCTTCGAGAGCGAGGTCGCTCCGCTTGCGCCTATGCTGTTGATCGCCGAAGGGCTACCCAACGATGGCCAGGTGGTGCTTCCGAGAGGGACGGACGCCGCCGACGTGCAGTGGCGCGTGCTAGTCGATCCGATCGACGGTACGCGTGGGCTGATGTACCAGAAGCGAAGCGCCTGGGTCCTGACCGGGGTGGCGCCCAACCGGGGCGATGCCACCTCGCTGTGTGACATCACCTTTGCCGTGCAAACAGAGGTCCCGCTCGTCAAACAGTATCTCTCGGATCAGGTGTGGGCGGTGCGCGGTCAGGGCGTGCAAGCGCAACGGCATAACCGGATCACTGGTGAGCGAACGCGCCTCGCTCTTCAGCCATCGCGGTCCACCTCAATTGGCCACGGCTTTGCCACCGTCGCACGGTTTTTTCCTGGCGCCCGCGAAGTACTGGCGGCGATCGATGATGAGGTCGCCGCCGCGGTGCTGGGCCCGGTGCTGCCGGGCAAGGCTGCGTGCTTCGAGGACCAGTACATCTCAACAGGAGGACAGCTCTACGAGCTGATGGTCGGGCACGATCGCTACGTGGCCGATCTCAGGCCGCTCACAGAAGCGATGCTAGCCGCAAGAGGTGCGGCGCTGGGCCTCTGCTGCCATCCCTACGACCTCTGCACGGCGCTGATCGCCGAGGAACTGGGTGTGGTCCTGACAGCGCCCAACGGTGGGCCGCTGAATGCGCCTCTGGCGGTGGCCCCCGACGTCGGATGGGTTGGATATGCCAACCCGGCGATCCAGTCAGTTGTTCAGCCGGCGCTCCAGCGAGCCCTCGTGCGGCGCCGACTGCTCGAGGTTTAGCTCTCCCATTTCCGGGAGCCTTCTGGAGTGCCTGGCACCTATCGGCTAGTATCAGATCCAGAGCCTTGCGGTTGCGGCTCAGGTGCCGATAGCCCTCCGAAGTTCCCCTCCACGGAGCTGCTCAGCTAGTGCACCTGGTAGTTCGGCGGCTCCTGGGTGATGATCACACTGTGGGGATGGCTCTCAGTCAGGCCTGCGTTGGTGATGCGCACAAACTGCGCCTTCTCACGCAGCTCGGCCAGATCCGCCGCACCGGCATAGCCGAGCCCTGAGCGAACGCCCCCGACGAGCTGGAAGATGTAATCGTGTAGCGGGCCTTTGTAGGGTACCCGCGCCTCCACGCCCTCCGGAACGGTCTTGCCGCTGCGGTCCTGGCCCGTACCATACCGGTCGCGGCCGTAGCCGCGCATCGCGCCGATGCTACCCATACCGCGATACTCTTTGAACCGGCGCCCATCGTAGAAGACGACATCGCCCGGAGATTCATCCATTCCGGCAAGCATACTGCCCAGCATCACGAGCTGTGCCCCGCCGGCGATAGCCTTGACGATGTCACCGCTGTACTTGACTCCCCCGTCAGCGACGATCGGGACGCCGTGCGCGGCGGCGGCCTTGGCGCACACGTGTATTGCGCTCATCTGCGGCATACCTGCGCCTGCCACCACTCGCGTGGTGCAGATGGATCCGGCGCCAACGCCCACCTTGACCACATTGGCTCCCGCCTTGATCAGGTCAATCGTGCCCTCAGGGGTTACGACGTTGCCGGCCATGATCGCCAGCTCCGGCGCAATCTCACGGATGCGGCGGATCGCGTGAAGCACGCCGGCGGAATGGCCGTGCGCGGTGTCAATCGCCACGATGTCCAGGCCCACAGCAGCCATCAACTCAACACGGTGCTCCAGATCCCGTCCCACGCCGACCGCAGCGCCTACGACAAGCCGTCCCTGGGCGTCCGAAGTGGCATTGGGAAAGTCGCGCGCTTTCTGGATGTCCTTGACCGTGATTAGGCCCTTCAGGATGTTGTGCTCGTCGACGAGGACGAGTTTCTCGATGCGGTGCTGGTGCAGGAGGCGCTTCGCGTCTTCGAGACTGATGTCGACCGGCGCCGAGACGATGTTCTCTGCGGTCATGAACTCCGAGACGGGGCGATCGTAGTCCTCCGCATCGACGAAGCGGAAGTCGCGATTGGTCAGGATGCCCACCAATCTGTTGCCCTCGGCAGTGATGGGTACGCCGCTGATGTGGTAGGTCGACATGATCTGCTCGGCGTCATGGAGCGTCGCAGTCGGGGGGAGCGTGATGGGATCAACGATCATGCCGGACTGTGAGCGCTTGACCTTCGCCACCTCTGCAGCCTGATCCTCGGGTGACATATTGCGATGAATGATGCCCAGGCCTCCCTCGCGAGCGATCGCAATTGCCATAGCAGCCTCGGTCACGGTATCCATAGCCGCCGAGACGATAGGTATGGCTAGCCGAATGCGGTCGGTCAGTGAGGTGCTGATATCGGTGTCGTTGGGCAGCACCTCTGAGTAACCCGGGATGATCAGGACGTCGTCGAACGTCAGCGCCTCATTCCGATCGAACAGTCCGTCATTACCCATAGGTACGCCTCCTCTGCATACTCGTGCGATTGGACCATTGTAATCGCCAATGGCTATTCGTCCAGAGTTCCAGTGAATCCGGTTCATCCTGAGATTGACGCGATCGTCTGTCGCGTACTGGTCCACGATCGCGCGACTACCGGATGCCGTCGGAGAAACGGGAGATCTGGCACGGTAGCGGCGCGCAGCGGCGCATCCGTCTTCCGTCGCGATCTGGCTTGCACACGACGGGATGCGATCGCGACGATCGGGCTACATCGGGTACTGCCGGGGCGCCAGACTCGCCGCGGCCCGGCCCACTGAGGGCAGGATCAGTTCGTCAGGAGGTTGTGGATGATCTCATCGGCCATCGCTCGGGTGCCCACAACTCTGGCGCCGGGCAGACCCGACTTAAGGTCGGCAGTGATTACGCGGCCCGCGGCGATGACCGACGCGATGGCACTCTCCACCTGGGCCGCAGCCTCTCGCTCGCCCAGGTGACGCAGCATCAGCGCGCCGGTGAGGGTTGCGGCAATCGGATTCGCGATATCTTTCCCGGCGATGTCCGGCGCCGACCCGTGAACCGGCTCGAAGACCGCTATGTGCTCACCGATGTTGGCTCCAGGCGCGACGCCTAGCCCGCCTACCAGCCCCGCACAGAGATCGCTGACGATGTCGCCGAAGAGGTTGGTTGTCACCAGCACATCGTAGGCCTCCGGCTGGACCACAAGCTGCATGCACATCGCATCGACGATCATCTCCCTGAGGGCGATGTCCGGGTAGTCTTGCGCCACTTCCCGGGCCACCTTCAGGAACAAGCCGTCAGTGATCTTAAGGATGTTTGCCTTATGCACGACGGTGACGCCACGGCGACCGTTCCGCCGGGCATACTCGAATGCGTAGCGGACCACCCGTTCGGAGGCTCGGCGCGTGATGATCCGAGTCGCCTCTGCAGCTACATCGGGGATCACCTCGTGTTCGATACCGGTGTAGAGTCCCTCGGTGTTCTCTCTAACAACGATCAGGTCGACATTCGGGTGGGACCTGGGCAGGCCGGGGAGCGTAAGCGCAGGCCGCACGTTCGCGTAGAGGTCAAGGGCTTTGCGGATTCCGACGTTGACGCTTCGAAAGCCCGAGCCAATCGGGGTCGTGACGGGACCCTTCAGAGCGACGCCATGTGCGCGTATCGAGTCGAGGACTGCATCGGGCAGCGGCGTGCCCTCACGTTCGGCGACAGCCGCTCCGGCGTTCTGGACATCCCACGTGAAGCTGAGGCCCGTGGCTTCGAGCACCCGACACGCGGCCTCGGTCACCTCTGGCCCTATGCCGTCGCCCGGGATGAGCGTGACTGTGTAGGCGTTGTGCGCCATTGTGTCAGGCCTCGACGCCGCGGGTATGGTTTAGCAGCCCCCCGGCGAGGAGGTAGGCGAGTTCGCGTCTGCTGAACCGTGGGTAGAAGGTGTAGTGCAGCCCTTTGGTTCGGTTCACGACGTCCACCGGTCGATCTTCCTGGAGCGTGGCCCGAACGCCGCTAAGCACAAGCTCGTCGCCCAGGTCCAGCGTGTCGTAGTCAGACGGCGTGCCGAACACCAGTGGCAGAATGCCGTTGTTGATGAGGTTGGCAAGATGGATGCGGGCGAAGGATTTCGCGATGACGACGCGCACTCCGAGATGCATCGGGGCGAGCGCTGCGTGTTCGCGGCTCGATCCCTGCCCGTAGTTGCTGCCGCCGACGATGATGCCACCTCCCCAGTCCTTGGCACGCGCGACGAAGTCGGTATCAACGCGCTGGAAGGTGAACTCCGAGATTGCTGGTATGTTCGAGCGCAGCGGTAGCACCGCGGCGCCTGCGGGCAAGATGTGATCGGTCGTGATGTTATCCCCCACCTTGATCAACACGCGTCCCTCAATGGACTGCGACATCGGTGTGCCAAGGGGAACGGGCTTGATGTTGGGACCGCGCAGCACGACGGTGGTGGCCGCGTCCGCCGGATCGAAGGGCTGGACGATCATGTTGTCATTGGCTGCATAGACCCTGGGAGGAGCAACCACTGGAGGGTCGCCGAGGGTACGCGGGTCGGTGATGACGCCGGTCAGCGCAGCAGCGGCGCATGCTTCAGGGCTGGCCAGGTATACGTTGTCGTCGGAGGTCCCACTGCGACCCTTGAAGTTGCGGTTCATCGAGCGCATCGAGGCGATACCCGTGGCTGGAGCTTGGCCGATTCCCAGGCACGGTCCACACGCTGCCTCGAGCACGCGGGCGCCGGCGCCGATGAGATCAGCCAGGGCGCCGTTCTCCGCAATCATGGTGAAGACCTGCTTGCTGCCCGGCGTGACGGTCATGCTCACGCTCGGGTGAACTCGCTTGCCCTTCAGGACCGCAGCAACGGTGACTAGATCCTCGAACGATGAGTTGACGCACGAACCAACGCACACCTGCGCGACGGGCTGTCCCACTACCTCGGTAATCGGGACGACCTCATCCGGCATCGATGGCTTCGCGACCAGGGGCGTGAGCTCGTCCAGATCGAGGTAGATGACCTGGGCGTAGAGGGCATCGGAGTCGGATCTCAGCGGTACCCAGTCCTCCTCGCGGCCTTGCGCGGCAAGGTAGCGGCGTGTCTGTTCGTCGCTCGGGAAGATCGAGGTCGTGGCTCCGAGCTCTGCTCCCATGTTGCAGATGGTCGTGCGCTGATCGACGCTTAGGCTCGCAACGCCTGGACCGAAGTACTCGACGATCTTGCCGACACCGCCTTTGACGGTCAGGCGGCGCAGTAGCTCAAGGATGATGTCCTTGGCGGTGACCCAAGGACTCAGCGCACCTGTGAGGTGGACGCCCAGCATTGACGGCATCGGGGTGTAGAACAGCCCGCCGCCCATGGCGACGGCAACATCCAGACCACCGGAGCCGATTGCCAGCGTTCCTAGGCCGCCCGAGTTCGGCGTATGGCTGTCCGCTCCGAGGAGCGTCTTTCCTGGGATGCTGAACCGCTCCGACTGCACTTGGTGGCAGATGCCATTGCCGGGGCGTGAGAAGTAAGCCCCGTACCGGGCGGCTGCCGTCTGCAGGTAGCGGTGATCGTCGGCGTTGCGATAATCTGCCTGCAGCATGTTGTGGTCAACGTAGCTTACGGCGCGCTCAGTGCGAACTCTGTTGATGCCCATCGCCTCAAACTCAAGCCAGGCCATCGTGCCAGTAGCGTCCTGCGTCAACGTGTGGTCGATGCGGATGCCAATCTCGGCCCCGGTGACCATCTCCCCTTCGACCAGGTGCGCAGCTATGATCTTCTCAGCAAGCGTGAAACCCATGGCCCCTCCTAGTTGCCCCGCTGACCGATGGGGCGGTAGACGCGGTCCTCAGGCCCAACATAGGCCGATAGTGGGCGGATCAGCTTGTTATTGGTGTGCTGTTCCATAATATGCGCCGTCCATCCTGGCACCCGACTGATCGCAAACACCGAAACGAACAACTCGAGAGGTATCCCGAGCAGGTAGAGTACCGGGGCGGCGTAGAAGTCGACGTTGGGATAGAGGCCCTTTTTGGTCTCCACAGCCTCCGCGATTGTCGTCGCCAGTTCGTAGAGGTGGAAATCTCCGGACTCGGCGCATAGATCGAACAAGCTACCACGAAGGTAGGCTGCGCGGGGGTCAGCTGATGTTCGGTAGACCCTATGGCCGAAACCCATGATCCGCTGCTTTCGAGCAAGCGCATCGTCGATGTAAGAGGCTACATGGGCTACGTCACCGATCTCGAGCATCATCCGCATCGCCTGTTCGTTGGCGCCGCCGTGCAACGGCCCTTTCAGCGTGCTGATGGCGGAGGTCACCGCCGAGACGATATCGGCGAGGGTCGCGGCTGTGACGCGAGCGGCGAAGGTGGAGGCGTTGAAGCCGTGCTCGGCCATGAGGAGCATCGCCAGATCCATCGTCTTGGCCTGTCGCTCAGTTGGTTCTTCGCCATGGATCATATAGAGGAAATTGGCTGCGTGGCTCAGGTCACGGCGAGGATGGACGCGCGGTAGACTGCGCCGACGCCTGTAGTGCGCAGCCGCAATTGTTGGGAGCTTGGCAACGAGGCAGATCGCTTGCTGCTCGCTCGACAGGCTACCGCTATCGCCATTACTGGGGCACGATAAGGCGGAGGACGCAGTTCGCAACGCATCCATGGGCTGGATGTGTTCCGGAAGCGCGGCAAGTACCTGCTCGACGGCTTCGCTGATCTCGCGTTCGTCTGCCAGCCTGGCGGAAAGGAGGTCAAGCTGGGTCTGGTTGGGGAGATCCCCATGCCAGAGCAGGTGGACGGTCTCCTCGAACGTGGCGTGGCACGCGAGTTCCCCGATGTCATACCCGCGGTAGGTCAACGTACCACGCTCACCGTTGACATCGCAGATCGCACTGGACCCGATCACCACGCCTGCCAGCCCTTCGTGGATGGGCTGGCTCGTGCTGCCGCCTTGGGCAGTGGTCTGCACTTCTGACGGCGTGGATGCGATTTCCCGCAGCCGGGCCGTGTCCGCTTCAGTCGTACTCGCACGTGCGCGTGTGTACATCTCTCTCCTCCCTCTCCGTCAGGCCATCGCGGTCTCAGCGTCCACGCCCCCCAGCGTAAACGTAAAGCCAGCCTACTTGGGGTAGGCTGGCCTGTTTGGATCGAGTTCGGACTACATCAACAGCATCAACCGCCCCAAGTGGTGGGTGGCCTAGGCTGGATAGGCTGTCGCAACCCGTGTATTGACATCATGGTGCTCAGTTCAAATAGCTCGATCTGATATTGGACAGACTCTAGCACAAACCGAACGAAATGTCAACTAGCCCACGAAGTCAGAGGCTAATCCTCTGCCGATCGGGAAGGGTGACCGACCTCGCGCGTGCGCTTTTCGGGTCTTTGTCTATACTGCGGTAACTGCCGTCCTCCACTCGCGGCGCGCGGAAGCTCAGATCCGGTCGCGGGCAGCCTCGGAGAGCCCGTGCGCATGGAGTTTGCGGACTAGAGGGGTGTCTAGCGTGGACATGCGCCCATCTGCCGACGGTGATTCCATCTGGGAGGCTCCTGGAACACGGTCTCTGGACGAGGCTGTGTTCTACACCCTCGCTTACGCCGATGTGTTCAGCTATCCCCTGACCTTAGGCGAGATCCATCGCTATCTGATCGGCGCCACTGCTACGCCGGAGGCCGTGGCCGACGCCCTGGTGCGTCATCCCGAGTACGCCGTGGGGAATGGGTGCTATGCCCTGCCAGGTCGGGCGGATCTCGTGGAGCGGCGCGAGCAGCGGTCCCGTGTCGCCGCGACGATGTGGCCGAGGGCTTTGGCCTACGGTCGAGCGATGGCCAGGCTTCCATTCGTCCGTATGGTGGCTCTGACGGGAGCGCTGTCAATGGCTAATGTTTCGGCGCACGATGACTTCGACTACTTGATCGTGGCAGCGTCGGGCCGCGTATGGCTCACCCGGCTGTTCATCATCCAGATGGTGGTGAAGCGAGCGGCACGCTGCGGTGATGAAGTCTGTCCTAACTATCTTGTGGCGGAACACGCGTTGGCACTACAAGAGCGTACTCTCTATCACGCCCACGAGGTTGTGCAGATGGTCCCGCTATCTGGGCTCGATGTCTACAGGCGTCTGAGGGCAGAGAACCGATGGGCGGATGCATTTCTCCCGAATGCCGCAGGCCCGCCCTCCTTTGCAGTGCCGTTGAGCTCTGGCGGTGGAGCCTATCAGCGGTGGCTGGAGGCTTCTATGCGCACCCCGTTGGGGACGTGGCTCGATCGGCGTGAGATGGCGCGTATGGCGCGGAAACTCAGCGTACTGGGGGAAAGCGAGGAGCTCTCGGTCTCGCCCGAACGCTGCAAGGGTCATGTGGGGGCGCACGGACACATGACATTGGAGGCGTTTATGGCTCGCGTGCGCAACGATCCTATGTCACGGGAGCAGCGCTCTGAGCAACCATCTGAGTGCCAAGGTGCGGTGAGGAGCTGACAATGCCTGGGACCGATCTGCTACTGGTTAACCCCCTGTTCCTGCGGGATGATCCGACTGAAGCGAAGCTTATGACGCCATACTTCCCCCTGGGTCTTCTCTACGTCGCAGCAGTTGCCCGACAAGCGGGCTACGCGGTAGCGATATTCGACGCAATGTTTGCCGGCGGGGATGCGGACTTCGTCGAAGCCCTTGAGCGACACGAGCCGCGCGTGGTAGGGTTCGGAGTGCTCGCCACGGTCAGGAGGGCCGCGCTGCGTCTGGCAGCGCTGGCCAAGAGCCATGGAGCGACGGTGTTAGTGGGGGGGCCAGATCCAACGGCACGGCCGGATGTCTACCTCAGGCACCAGGTCGACGGGCACTACGTTTGCGATGTGGTCGCTGTTGGTGAGGCCGAGGCCGTCGTACCGGAGCTTCTTGCGGTCCTGCTGGCGAGCGAATCGCCGACTGGCGTGTTTGGCGGAATTCCTGGCATTGCCTATCGCGACGTACATGGAGACGTAGTCGAGAACGAGCGCTGCGCACTCATCGAGGCCATCGATGGCCTGCCACTGCCGGCGAGGGACCTGGTGAATTGGGATCCCTACCGCAACGCCTGGCGCGCCCGTCACGGTGTTTTCTCTATGTCGCTCATCGCGACTCGGGGCTGTCCCTTTGGCTGTGCGTGGTGTCAGAAGATCGTGTTCGGACGTAGCTTTCGACCGCGAGACCCGGTTCTGGTAGCCGACGAGATGCGTCACATCAAGGAGGCTTTCGCCCCCGACTTCGTGCGCATTGTCGATGATGCGATGGGCATCCGGAAGGCGTGGGTCAAGGCGTGGCGCGACGCTGTGTTGGAAAAGGACGCGATCATCCCGTTCGAGTGCCTATCGCGCGTCGATCTGCTGGATGCCGATATCGTGCGCTGGCTCAAGGAGGCCGGCTGCCGGCGGATTGCTCTGGGGGCCGAGTCCGGATCACAGCGCGTGTTGGATGCTATGGCGAAGGGCTCAACCGTGGCCCAGATCCATCGTGCCGCGACGTTGTGTCGGCAGGCCGGCATCGAGACTTACCTCTACATGATGGTAGGTTATCCGACCGAGACCTGGGAAGACCTCAAGCTGTCTGCAGCGATGCTCCGAGAGACACTTCCTGACCAGTTCAGCACGACGATCGCCTATCCGCTTCCGGGGACCGCGTTCCACGAAGCGGTGAAGGCCAGCCTGCCGCAGGGCGATGGCTTGGTGCCTGACTGGGATTTCACCGCGGAGAACCGGCTGCTGTTTGGCCGGGGCGAGTACAGCACCTTCTTCTATCGTCGTGTGATCCGGTGGTTCCACCACGAGTGGGAGGATGCCTGGATTCGTGAGGGAAGGCCCGTGTCCCGTCTGCAGTGGGTGAAGACTCGGGCGGCGCTCTGGCGCGATCGCGTGCTCGTTCACCTCTTGGCACGAATGCCTGGACTTGGCGCCAAGGCGACGGGCTGGCAGCCTGAGCTATGAAGCACGTTGTGCGGAGCGGAGCGTCCGCCGTCCCACCCGATCGAGGGGTGGGGAGGCGAAGCCGCTCACGGTGCAGCCTGTGCATCGCCGTCGCGTCGATCCTGCTATTGGCGGGATGTCACCCGGCTGCTCGAGCCCCGGTGGCGCTGAGTGGTACCCATAGTTTCCGCGCGACACAGGATGCCGTGATCTCATCGCCGATGGCATGGGATTTCGATGGCGACGGGACCAAGGAGATCGCTGTGGGATCCTGGGACGGGTACTTCTACGTCATGGACTCAGCACTCCACGATCTGCCTGGCTGGCCGATCTATTGCCCAAGAGGGTTCTTCTCCTCCCCGTCCTTGGCGGATCTGGACGGCGATGGTACGCCGGAGATTCTGGTGGGCGCCGAGACGGGTGAGCTCCTTGCCTGGACGTGGGGCGGCGCAGCGACCTCCGGGTTCCCCGTCGACCTCGGATATCACGTCTGGGCTTCCCCGTCGGTGGGTCTGGGACCTGTGATCGCCGTGAGCGGCTTGGAGCGGATGGTGGTGCTTGATGCCGCAGGCGAGGTCGCTAACGGGTGGCCCCAGCCGATGTACGGTTGGGCCGACGCCACTGCGGCGGTTGGGCCCGACGTGATTGTCGTGACCACGTTGACCCCGGGCGATCCCTCGCAGGGCTGGGTTCACGCCTGGACGTTGGGTGGTGAATCGCTGCAGGGCTTTCCGCTTGCCTTGCCAATGGATTCGGACTCCTCGCCTGCGCTGTCGGATCTGGACGGAGATGGGATGTTCTGGATCATCTACGGCGATGATGCGGGGTATCTCTACGTGGTTGACACGGCCGGCCGGTCACGCCCTGGGTTCCCGGTGCGGGTTGCGGGGCCTTCTCCGGACGGTCCAACGCCGACGCCGCACCCACCCGGCGGCAACGTCTACTCCATCGAGGCGTCTCCGGCTGTGGCGGATCTGGACGGGGACGGCAGGCTGGAGATCGTTGTGGGCTCCTGGGATGGACAGCTCTACGTGTGGAGTGATGCGGGAGAGCTCTGTCCTGGCTGGCCTATCCGCGTTGGGGATCAGATCATCTCGTCGGCCGCGCTTGTCGACATTACGGGAGACGAGCGCCTCGACATCATCGTGGGGTCCAAAGACGGTGCCCTGTACGGATGGACGTCAGAAGGGGAGGCGCTCCCCGGCTTTCCCTATGCTCTTGGTGCCCCAGTCTTCTCGTCGCCCTGGGTAGGGGACCTCGAAGGAGACGGACGTGCGGACATCGTTGTGGGCGCGAACAACGGGATCCATTTGCTGCGCGGTGTCGGCACGCTGGGTCGGGCGCCGTGGCCCACATTCCATGCAGACCCCGCGCGCAGCGGACTGGCGGCTCGCAGCGAAGTGAGAAAGTGATGGGTCGGGCGAAGGGGCGAATGGCGAGGACCAAGCGCGTGTGGCTGGCCGCGGGTGTGGCTCTTCTGGCGCTTCTGGCAGTGCGCGAGATGTACGATCCGTATCTGCTGCTGTTCATCGGCGACGTCCTGTGGCCGAAGCCTGCACCGCTGGTACTGACGGCTCAAGCTGCCGGACCGTCGATCGCCTTTTCCCTGTACTCGGACACGCGTCCCCACATTGGGAAGATCGCGGCACTTCAGAAAGGCCTTGTGCTGATCCGCGACGGCAAGGCCGTGATCGAGGAGGGGTACGGTTTCGGCTTGCCCCTCATCCAGTACGGCGACCTTGTGTACAACGCGCGCCACGCGGAGGTGGAGGCCGTCGGGGTGCACGTGCTCGTCAAGCGCTACCGGATCGATGTGGCGGACCGCTGGTCCCGCTTCCTTCGGGTGAAGTACAAGGATGTCCCGCCCCTGGGAACCGTGACGGTGACCTACACGCTCACGTCGCCAACCGTACTGGAGGTCGATGTCGATCTCACCGGCCTTACGGTTCACTGGACAGCGGCGTATCTTATGAACGAGCAGGGAGCGCGGCACTTTCCTGTCTATGAGGATAGCGCCGGTGAGCGCCGTCACGGCGATGAGGTCGGTATCTGGCACCCGGACGACGACCCATTGGGCTGCTGGCTGTCTGCCGATGAGGGGCTCCGCTTCTGCGTGGAGACCGAGCCGGGTCATGATCGATACGTTGGCCGCGAACGCTATGTCCAGTACAACTGGGTGCGGCCCTACGTTCTTTCCTGGTCGGGCATTGACGTGAGAATCGACGCGCCCGTGGATCACTATCGCTACACGATTCGGGTGGAGACGCTGGATGATTCCTAGGATGTGCTCGAAGCAACGGCTTCTGCCCTTAGTGCTCACGCTCTGGGCCGGCCTGGCGCTGCGCCTTCTCGGCCTCTCGCGGTTGCCCCTCGTTCCGGATGAGGCCTACTACTGGCTCTGGTCGCGCCGCCTGGACTGGTCCTACTTTGATCACCCGTCCGGTACGGCGCTGTTGCTGCGGCTGAGTACTGCCCTCGGAGGTCAGAGTGAGTTTGGCATCCGGTGGCTAAACGCGTTGCTTGGCACGGCCTGCGTGGCCGTCGTGTGGGCGATTTCGGATCTCCTTGTCATCCGTAGGAGGCCTGACCTGAGTCTGGCGAAGGGGGAGCCGCGCACAGTGATGCGCGGCGCCGCGGCATTCATGGTTGCGGGTGGGGCGCCGTATGTCGTCGTCTCACGCTTCGTGTATACCGACGTCCTGTTTCTGTTCCTTATGCTCGTTAACGCTTGGTCCTTCATACGGCTTAGCCGGATGGGAGATGAACGAGCAGATCGCGGCTGGGCGCCCTATGTTGCCTGGGGTGTCAGTATGGCGCTGCTGCTCAACACCAAGTACACGGCCCTGCTGTACGTAGGGGCCTTGGGTGCCTGGATGCTCCTGCGGCGACACACGCTGTTGCGTACGCGCCGATTCTGGGTCGCCGCACTGGGCGGCGCAGCGGGGTTCACGCCAGTCGCCGGCTGGAACGCCGTTCATGGATGGGCGTCTTTTCGCTGGCAGCTTGCACACCTGGTGAGTGCATCGCCCGGGGGTGCAGCGTCAGGGACACTGCTAGGGATGTGGACAGGGAATGTGCAACACGCCGTGGGCTACCTGACCTGGCCTGTCGCCCTCGTGACGCTTGCGGGTGGGCTCTTGCTGCTCTTCGCGTGTGCGCGCCGCGCGAGGACGTCATATGGTGCGGAGGATGCCCTGCTGTTAGGGCTCGCGGGTCTCACGCAATTGCTCCCGGCGTTTCTGAGCCCGGCGAGCAGCCCGCGGAATCTCACCGGTGGTATAGTCTTCCTCGTTATGGGCTTTGACTCTGTACGGTTTCCGCAGATCCAGCGCGCGCGCGTCCCTGTGTTGGGCAGCATTCTAGCCCTCGTCGCGCTATACGGGGTCGGTACGGTCGTAGCACTCGGCGGAACCGCGACCCCGTTTCAGAGCAGCGTGGTGCGTGACATCCATCGTGATGTCGTGGGCGTCGAGGACCTCGCAGCTACCCTGACGGCGTCGAACCCAGCGCAGGTGTTTGCCATAGACTATGGGCTCGCAGGGCAGCTATCGTACTACATGAACCGCACGGTCCACACGAGCTGGGGCCAGTACCAGCTCTGGGGCTATCCGGCGTTTCAGGATGTGACAGTGGTTAGCTTATCCTATCTGCCGCCCGCCCTGATACAGGCTCAGCTGCGCCAGGCATTCGCTGTGGTTGACGGGCCGCACCATCTTCCGAACCAATCTTCGCAAGGTCACCGGTACCTTGCGGAGGTTGCTTGGTGGCGAGCAACCGGGTTGCTCTGGACCCAGAGGCGCTTCCTCGATGCATTCGACTACTTCACGTTGGCAGAGCAGGCGCCTTGAGATACTCGGCATACGCTCGTGTTGGCATGAACGCCCTCGCTCTCCTCGCGGGGCGGACCGGCCTACTTCTGTTGGGGCTGTGGCTCAACGGACAGCTCGCTCGAACCCTCGGCGTCGCCGGTTTGGGTCGGTACCTATTGGCGCTGACCATCGAGGGCATTGGGCTGTCGTTGGCGAGTGTTGGGCTAAACGTCTACGCCGTCCGAGAGTTCGCGCGGCGAGATGCTGAAGATGCGAGAGCGCTTCTGGCCACTATCTTGGCGCTCAAGGCCATTGCGGCGGTGCTTGGTATCGCGGTCCTGAATGGCACGCTCGTGCCGCTGTTTCTCGCCGGCCCGCGCGGGGAGGCCGTCGCCTGGGCGTCACTGGGCTTGCTGCCTCAGGCACTGAACGGCGGGCTTGTGGCACTGCTGAACGGTCGACAGCGCATGGAGGTGAGCAGCGCCATCGACCTGGTGACGAGGCTGGCTGGCGTCCTTGGCGGCTTGGTTGTGTTGGTTCGTGGCGGAGATGAGCGGCACGTTCTGGCGTGCTATGTTGTAGGGCACCTGTTGGCGACGGCCGCTCTCCTAAGGGTTGTGTCTGCTTGGCGCTTGGGGCCGCGTTGGCGCGTGGCCGTCGGAGCCGGTCAGAACCGGACGGCTTGGCTCAGCCAGGCCAGGGAGGTGCTGGGTGAGTCCCTCCCATTCGCCGGTGTGGATATGGTGGCCATCCTCTATCGAAGGCTCGACCTCTTGTTGCTTGGTCACTGGTACAGCGACGGCGTCGTGGGTATCTACGGCGCGGCCTATCGGCTCTGGGAGACACTCGGTATGTTGCCCAGTAGCCTGTTGGACGCGCTCTATCCTGAGCTGTCGCGTAGGGCCGTCCTTGCCGATCGGCGTGCCCACCTGAAGCAGTTCTACCGGCGTGGGGTCATGGCCCTGCTGGTTTTGGTGCTGGTTGTAGGGAGCGCCAGCTACTGGCTCGCGCCGCAGCTCATGGCTCGGGTGTACGGACGCTCTGCGGGCGTTGTGGAGTCCACTCGCCTCTTCCGAGTGCTCGTTCTCGCTTTGCCGTTCACCTATCTGTACCTGCTGAACGGCCACGTTCTCTACGCCGCCGGTGAGCAGCGCCGAGTGCTCCGGGCGATGACCGGGGTCACTGCGGGCAACGCACTGCTCAATGGTATGCTGATCCCGCGTTGGGGCATCTGGGGAGCGGTCGGAGTGGCAGCTCTGTCGGAGGCCGTGCTGCTGGCGCTGCTGGGGCGTCTAGCCCTCCACCGCGTTCTGCACCGATCGGCATGGCAGGACAGTGTGGGATGAAGGGGAGTCGCTGGCTCGTCGTCAGTCGCACTGCCTTCACGGTCTCCTGGGTCCTTGCTACGCTCAACCTTCGCCAGGCGCCATGCCTCTTCGCCTGGCCCCTGGTCTGGAGCCTGACGGTTGGTGACAGAACATATCCGGTCGGTGGCGTATTGTTGGTCCCGATCATCGCAGCGGCGGCAACTGGCTGGTGGTGGCGCACATCCTCGCATCGCTGGGACTGGGGCAGGCCCGTAGTTACGGCGCCCGTGGTCGCTTTGGGTGCGCTGGCCTTGGTGCGGTCCTGGCCCGTGCATCGCGTGGAGGTGCTCGTGGCAACAGTCGTTGGAGTGTTGCTCTTCTGGGGCGCGTACGCGTACACGTTGCAGGCCTGGCACCCGGCGGGGGCTACGTGGGCGCTTGGCGCGCTCGTGCTTGTGCAGGGCTGCATTGGTCTGGCTCAGTTCGCGCTGCAGCGGTCGATCGGGCTCGCCGGATTTGGCGAGCTTACCCTTGATCCCCTGGTCCGAGGCGTGAGCGTTGTGGAGGTGGCTGGTCAGCGCTGGCTGCGTGCCTACGGCTTGATGCCGCACCCCAACGTTCTCGGGGGAATGATGGGGCTGGGTGTCCTCGTGTGTGTCGGCGCCCTGCTCTGTGGCCCGCGCCGATCTCGGTGGACTCTGGCGCCTATCGGGGTGGGTGCGGCGGCGTTATTCCTGTCCTTCTCTCGGTCTGCATGGTTGGGCGCGCTCGTGGGCTCTATGTACATCGTCGGCACAGCGAAGCTTTGGCGTTTCGCGACCTTGCGGGAGCGGAAAGCGCGCGCGCTGCTGTTGGCCTGCGGGATCGTCGTTGTGGTCACTGGGGCAGCCTTTTCCGGTCTGCTGGTTGCACGCCTCGGGCAGAGCAGTTCTGCCCTGGAGCAGAGCTCTGTGAATGAACGGGTCCGGGACATGGGCCAGGCGTGGATGCTGATCAGGCACTTGCCCCTGCGGGGTGTCGGCACGGGTTACTATGTGGATGCGCTGTGGGCCTGGGCTCAAGCCACAGGACAGAGCTTCCCCGGATTCCAGAGCGTTCACAACGTCCCACTGCTGCTCAGCGCCGAGATGGGCGGGTTGGGGGGCCTGCTGTGGTTCTGGCTCGTTGGCGTTGTGCCGCTTTCGATGGCGTGGTATGCCCGCGGCCGGACGGTATCGCCTGCCCGGGCGCGATGGGGGGCCGCGCTCCTCTTCCTATTCGTGGTTGGGATGCTGGACGCCTATCCCAACTTCCTATACTTCCGGTCCGGAGCGCTATTGGGCATGGTATGTGGCTTCTGCGCCAGACGAGAGGACGCCAATGCGGTCAGAACCGATGCGGCGTAGTCACCAGTATGCAGTAACGGCTATGGCCTTCGGTGAGATTGCACCCGACTACGATGCGGCCTACGGCACCGAGGGTAACGCAATGATGACGTGGATGCGGGGCGAAAGCCTCGCGATCCTACAGGCAGAGTTTGCTCCCGGTAGTCGGCTGCTCGAGTTGGGATGCGGCACCGGGGAGGAAGCAGTGGCCCTGGCACAGGCGTCCCGAGAGGTGCTCGCTACCGACATCGCGCCGCGGATGGCGGCGATCGCTCGCGCAAAGGCGATCCGCTCGGGCGTTGGCGGCCACGTTCAAGTTGTGGCGCTGCCCGCCGGCTACATTGACGCGCTCCGGCCCCTGCGCCCGTTCGATGGGGGCTATGCCAGCTTCGGCGCACTCAACTGCGAGCCCGACCTGCTTGCGGTGGGCACTGCGCTTGGGCGGTTGATCCGACCTGGTGGTGCTTTCGTAACCTCAATCATGGGGCGCACGTGCCTCTTTGAGGTGCTCTGGTACACGGCACATCTGCGCCCCCGCCGCGCCTTGCGACGACTCGGTGGAGGCTGGCATATCGCGCCGGTCGCTGGGGAAGGCTCCCGCGAAGTTTCAGTGCCTACCCGCTATCTCACGATACGCCAGGTAGCGGCGGCCTTCCCGGTCTTCGTCGTCGAGCGCGCTCTCGCGCTGCCGCTGCTCTTGCCGCCTCCCTACGCGGATAGCCTCTACCGTCGCCACGTAAATCTCTTTCGCCGCCTCGCCCCGTGCGACCGCCGGCTGCGCGGCAGGTGGCCCTGGCGGCAGTTAGGGGATCACACGGTCCTCGTGTTGCGGCGCCTCTGAGGTGGCTGCCCCCGATCCGGGCGATCCGGCTGACTAGAACGTGATGATGGTGTAGCCGGCGTCGATATAGCGCGCCAGGCTGGGGTGCCCAACCATCTCGCCGCAGAGCGGCAGGCCCTGAGCCTCGATGCCGGTGAGCGCCTCCATCTTCACGGAGCACGCCTTGCAGACACAGTCGATCAGGCCCGAATCCTTGACCTGTTGGTACACCTTGTGGAACTGGGCCGATGGTTCGTTGAGCGAAGTAGCAGTTCGAGTGGCGCTGCCCTCGATGATGACCTTTACGTCATAGCCCTGCGCCTGCATATCCAAGGCGTTCAGCAGAACGTGGACGAAGCACATGGGCTCACCGTTGAAAGCTACCAGGGCAACCTTGTGGGACATCAGCTCGCCTCCTCAGGGCGTGAGTTGTACCAGGGCCTTGATGCAGCGCCGACTGTGGACCGCATCGAAGGCGCCAAGGATATGGTCAAGAGGGTAGGTGTGCTCGGCATCCAGCCAGATCCAGGCGTCGAGGCGACCATCACGCATCCTATCGATCACCTGTTGATGCGTCTCCTCTTCGTCGTACCCGCCGGCATAGTACGTGAAACTGGACCTGGCGCGATGCGGCGCAATGCGGCATGCGGCAAGATCGTCGATGCCATAGATTCCCAAGATGCCCCGAGGTCGCAGATGTGGCAGGGCTCGGTCCGCCGAGCCTGCCTGGCCCACGGCGTCGATGATGAAGTCGAAGCCGTCGGGGGATAGGTCACGTAGCCGCGTGGCGACGTCGTCGGCTGCATAGCCCAAGTAGCAGGTCACGCCTGCGGCGAGCGCTGCCGCCTGGCGACGAGGACTGCCGAGCATCACAATCTGGGCTGCGCCGGCATGCGCGGCGTGCGCCGCGAAGGCGAGGCCGTTGCCCCCCGAGCCGATGATCAGCACGGTTGCCCCGCTGGCGATCCCCATCCGCGTCACGTAACTCAGCGTCTCTCGCCAGGTGATGATCATCGTCGCTGCGCGCGGGTCGATCTCGGGAGGGATGATCTGGTTGATGCGGTGCGGTCGCCAGGCGGCGGCGGGGAGCCCGTCGGCACGCATCGCCCAGTGATCTCTGGCGATGCCCAACTCGGCGAATCCCCCCCAGTTGACGGCGAGGGAGCCATCCGGCGAAGGCGGGCAGCCGACGCGGGTGACCAGGTCGCCGGCCCGGAAGTGGCGCACCTTCGGACCGATCGCGACGACGCGTCCGACGCTCTCATGGCCGAGCACCGTGGGGTATGACACGGGCCACGGGAAGCGACCCGCAACCAGGTGCTGGTCAGTCCCGGTGCAGGTGGCGCCGTAGAGGAGCTCGCAGAGCACGTCGTAGTCGCCGACCTGCGGCTCGGGAATGTCCATCACGACAAGGTCACCAGGTCTCAGGATGACAGCTGCCTGCATCACCTCACCATCCTTTCGTGTTGCCGCGTTCTAGATTGCCCACGGCTTCAGAGCCGCCCACGGCTTCGGAGCCGCCCAAATCGGATGGTCCTCGCTGTCAGTTCCGAAGCGGGTGCACACTGACGCGATCAACGTCGATGCGGCCCACGCTGCAGACGAGGGCGATGCCGCCGCCCTCCAGCGCAGGATCGACATCTTCCGCTTCAAGGACGAGAACGCCGTCCACCCAGGCTTGTAGCCGGTTCCCCTCGGCTTGCAGCCGCAGGGCGTACGGCTGGTCGTGAGCCCACGGGTATTGGATCTCAGCGAGAGCCGTCTCACCGTCCAAGGCCTTCACCAGCCGCAGGGTCTGGTCGTCGCAGAGCAGAAGAGCAATGTAACGCTGCAGCCCCTGCACCCGGACCGCGAGACCTGTACGGTGGGCGAGGTGCGGGCGGATCGTCGCATTAGCCTCATAGTCGGTCCATTCGCGGGCGCCCTGGATCAGCATACCCGTGCCGCGATCCTGGCTGATGCGGACGCCCTCGCCGAACCAGACGTGGTCAACAGCATCAACCCAGGCGCGCGTCCAACCCCGGGCGCCGAGGTCGCGCGCACCGCCGTGGGTGAAGGGCGGTGTCAGGGTGACATCGGGGGCGCCATCCCAGGTCAGGTAGTCGACATAGACGGTACCGCTGGCTCGTTTGTCGGAAGCTGTCTCGACACCGATCTCCGCAATCGGTTCGCCTTCCGCCTGCTCGACCTTCCACGTGAGGAGAGTCTCCGCGCCGGGTTCCAACAGCGCGTCAGGCCCATGATTGAGGCCCCGAGCATCTTCGGCACGGTAAGAGCGCAGATAGAGGCCACAGGTCACAGCGGAGGCGTTGCCGGCGTCCGCCACGACGCGGGCGCGTACCGTCTGCCCCCCGTACAGGGTGGGGGAGCAGATCAGGCCGTAGTGCGGCATCCGAGCGGCATCCGGTGTGAGGAAGGTCGCCGTACCGGCGCGAGCCGGCCGGCCATACGCCACTCCCGTGTAATGCAGCGCCAGGGTGCGCTGCCCGCACGTGCTATGGCCTGCGACGTTCTCCACACTCAGGGTCCCGCGCGATTCGGGCGCGTCGTCGGGCACGAAGCCCTGGACCGCACCAGGGAGATCAAAGTGGCAGCGTGCACCCCCCTTCGGCCGCGCCGGGGCCAGCCCCCGCAGCCCGCGGGCGCTGTTGACCAACGCGTAGGTCTCGATGACGGCGTCGCTGATGGCGCGCCCACCGTCAGCGGTAGGCAAGTACAAGCGGTCCGCCACCGGGCCGCGGTAGTCCGGGCCCGTGGCCAGGCCCGCAAGGCCGTTTTTGATGCCCATCAGGCAGCCGACGTTGCCCGAGTTGCAGTCA
>JALOOJ010000004.1 GCA_025454475.1 Anaerolineae bacterium | reverse complement strand
TATCCCGGTGTGGGTCTATTGGTCTGATCTGCAGCGCGGTGTTGCCGGCTATCTTGTGCCTCCGGGCCAGGTGGATTGGGCCTATGACGACAACGCCCCGTTGTCACAGGCAACGTCAACGACAGCTGTGGGCCTACTGGCTATGCGGTCAGGGTCGATCGTTCCGTGGGATTGTAGCCAGATCAATGGGCCCGTCAAATCCCGTCTGAGGGCCGTTCGCTGGTATGCAGTGGGTGAGATGTTGACGGGTTGGCTGTGAGGCCGCCAAGCGTTCGTAGCCAACCTGTAACGTGTCTGCTCACTAGGGTAGAATTGTGTTAAGATGGCCTCAGACTATAATGGGCAGTGACAGGGTAATCATCTGGGAGGAATGCATGCGCTACAAAATCATTGGTCTGCTCGCACTCTTGGCCCTGGCAACGGCATGTAGCACACCCGGTGGTGCACCGGTCGACATCGAGCAGACAGCGACGACTCAGCCTGCAGATGACGTGGTCGCTCCTGTGCCGACAACGGCGCCTCCTGCCACACCCACTACGGAGCCCCTGGCTGCGCTGGTAGATGGGCACCCGATCTCTCTGGAGATCTATGAGCGTCAGGTGGCGCGGTACTCGGCGTCGATGGTCGCAGCGGGGCAGAACCTGGATACGCCTGAAGGGCAACAGACCTTGGCCGAGGGACGTGAGTGGGTGCTTAGCCTTATGATCGAGCAGGCGTTGATAGAGCAGCAAGCGGCCCAGGTTGGTCTGACCATCGCCGATGCCGACGTGGATGCAACGATCGCATCTCTCCGGTCAGATATCGGCGACGCGGCCTTTGAGCAGTGGCTGGTTGATGAAGGTATGATGCTTGAGGAGATGCGGGAGCGACTTCGAGGCGATATGATCGCGACCCAGATGGCAAACCGCATCGCCGAGTCCGTGGCGGCTCAGGCTGACCACGTGCATGCGCGTCATATCGTCGTGGGTACCGAGGAGGAAGCGCGCCGCATCCTGGGACAACTCCAGGCAGGTGGGGACTTCGCGACGCTGGCCCGAACGTACTCGCAGGATAGCAGCACACGTGACCTCGGTGGAGACCTAGGCTACTTCCCGCAAGGCGTTCTGACGTCCAGGGAGGTCGAGGCGACGGCTTTTGCGCTCCAGCCTGGACAGATCAGCGACGTAATCGCGAGTGAGTTGGGCTATCACATTGTGCAGGTTGTGGAGCGCGTGGCAGGCCGTGACATTGAGCCGGAGAACTTGCGTCTGCTGCGTGATCAGGCGGTTCGCAGTTGGCTGGATCAGCTCCGGGCGTCCGCAGACATCCAGGTCTACGTGACCCCCTGAACCTTAAGGGAGGAACCTATGGGGCCAAGGGATCGACTCTATAACGCAGTGAGTCTGGTTGCGATGGGATTGACCGTTCTCACGCTTGTGTGTTACATTCTCATTGCCGTGAATCCATACCTTCCCATCAACCCCTTTCCACCTGGGGCCGAAAGGTTTATCGTAGCGACGGTGACGCCCTCGCTGACGCCAACCCGCACCCCAGCGGCAACCTGGACGGCTACAGCGACGCCCACGGTCACGCCAACGCCGGCGCCCAGCTTCACGCCGACTATCACGCCAACTCCTGAGCCCACCACGCCGCCGACGGCTACGGCAACACCCACGCCTACACCATCGCCAACCGCTCGGGTGACGCGCTCGCCCTATCCCTTCTCGTACGAGCTGACTTACGAGACGCCCTACTATGGCTGTGCGTGGACCGGCGTAGCGGGCACCGTTATCGACCTGGATGGCAACCCGTTACGGGGCTACCCGATTCATGTATGGGGTGGAGGGATCGATGTTGTGGTGAACTCGGGCGATAAGCCGCTCTATGGCGACTCTGGCTGGGAGCAGTATTTCAACAGCGCGCCCCAGGAGGTGCGGGGCGTGTTTCGAGTCCAGATTCACTCGAGGGACAACCCCAACCACCCGCCGATTTCACCAGAGATCGTACTCGACTACCCGGGCTACTGCTCTAAGGCGTTGGCGTTGATCGTGTTTACCCAGAACCACTGAGCGCGAGTGCGCGTCGGAACGCGTGCATCGGAACATGCGCCTGCGGATGCGGGCATGAGAATGCGGTAGCGATGACGCTATACATCGTCGGAACGCCGATCGGTAATCTGGAGGATATCACGCTACGCGCCCTACGCGTACTGCGTGAGGTTAGCCTAATCGCTGCTGAGAACACGCGCAAGGCGGGGACGTTGCTGAGCCACTTCCAGATCGCGACGCCTGTCACGTCGTACTTCGAGGGCAATGAGCGGCGCAGGATCCCCGAAATCCTCGATGCGCTCGAGCGTGGCGACGTTGCCCTGATCTCGGAGGCAGGTATGCCAGGGGTGTCCGATCCCGGTTATCCTCTGATCGCCGCTGCTGCCGAGAGGGGAGTGCCGATCGTGCCGATTCCCGGCCCGTCGGCGCATACCGCGGCCCTGGTTGTCTCGGGGCTGCCGACAGACCAGTTTTTGTTTGTAGGGTTTCTGCCACGAAAGCATGCGGATGATGCATTGCACGCTCTGGCACCGATTCGGGCTACCCTCGTTTTCTACGAGGCGCCACACCGACTGGAGCAGACGCTTGCGCTGATGTACGAGACACTGGGCAACCGAGCCATTGCCCTCTGCCGTGAGCTAACGAAGCTCTACGAGGAGGTGTGGCGCGGCGACGTGGAGAGCGCGCAAGCGTGGGTGGCCGCCCATCCGCCGCGCGGCGAGTATACGTTGGTGGTCGCGGGGGCTGTTGACGATCACGCTGTGTGGGATGAGGAACGTGTGCGGACGGCTCTTGCCGAGCATCTGGCCGAAGGGTTTTCCCGCTCGCAAGCCGCCCGTGAGGTCGCCTCGCTGGCGGGGTGGGAAAGGCGGCGCGTGTACGAACTGGGGGACTAGAGTCAGCAGCCGCGCCCCAGCGCGCCGGAACACTGTCCTGCAAGCCACGCCCTCGCTGCAGCCTCGTCCTGGTGCATCTGGCAGATCAGCGCGTCAGCGGACTCGAACCTAAGCTCGGGGCGCAGTCGTTTCAGGAAGTCCAACCGCACCGTTCGACCATAGATGCTCCCCGCGAAGTCAAGCAGGTGCGCCTCGACGTTCGGCGGGTGGTGATCGAACGTGGGGCGTGTCCCTACGTTCGTGATCGCGCTGTAGGTGGCGGCATCCATGTGAGCGTGGCAGACGTACACGCCGTTGGCGGGTAGCAACCGACCCTCTGGCAGATCCAGGTTGGCGGTGGGGAACCCGAGCAGGCGTCCGCGATGCTCGCCATGGCCCACAGTTCCTGTTAGCCTGTAGGGGTAGCCAAGACACGCATTCGCGACCATGATATCGCCTGATCTGAGCGCCTCCCGAATACGGCTGCTGCGCACTGGTAGATCGGCCCACGTCACGGTATGCTCAAGCACCTCAATCTCGAATCCCAGCCGAGATCCAGCCTGCCGAAGGTAGTCGACATCCCCCTCGCGACCTCGGCCAAGTCTGAAGTCCGGTCCCACCCATAGGGCACGCAGCGCAAGATGGTGCGCTAGCATTGTGGTGAAGTCGAGCGCAGTTGTCTGCATGAACTCGGTGTCAAAGGGAACGACGATCGCGCCCTCTATGCCAAGGTCTTGTAAGCGCTCAAGTCGCTCTGATAGCGTGGAGAGCAGTTGGTAGCGGTGAGGGTCCCGCAGTTGCCCGGGCAGCGGATCGAAGGTCACGACGAGCGATCCCATGTCGTGAGCCCGCGCGCTGGCGACCATTGTCTCGATCAAGGTCCGGTGCCCAAGATGAACACCATCGAAGGCGCCGATAGTAGTGGCGTGGGGGCTCCGGAGCTTTAGATGGGCGATGCCATGTTCTATCCACATGATCTGGTTTGTCGCAGTGTTCTAGGGGAGGCCTCGCCTCTGGTCTTCACACTAGTCAGGGGAACCGGTGCTGCAACAGGGCAGTGCTGTTGCCTTTGTGACGTCTGCGCTTTCCTGCGCGCAGATAGCGCTCAACTGTCCCCGACATAAGCACACGCGTGATTGGTGTGGACCCACCCGCGATGAGGATCTGCCCTCCTGGGGCAAGCTGTTTGCTTGCCTCAAGCAATGTCGCCTCGATCGCGTCTGGCCCTTCCTCTTCCCGCAGAAGGCCCACGATCAGGTCAGGCGAGCTGTGTGCCGGCACCAGGCTCGTCTGGTGGTACAGGCCGATGGATGCCTCGGGGCAGCCGCCCCGGATCAAGTTCGCACGCGCGTAGCGCAGGCTGAGAAGATCTCGGTCGACAAGGTCGATTGCATCAGGCTTGAGGTACCGCCACAGCGCGACAGCGACGTGTCCCTGGCGTGGGTTGAAGACGACCGCTCTGCGGGGATTGGCATTGCCCAGGTCCTGGAAAGCCTTGAGCAGCAGCTCGGTCTCGAAACTGAGCGTGTCAAACTCGGGCAATCCGAAGGCTGTTCTCAGGGGCAGGGCTGGCCCTTCAAGCGGGAAGATGGACTCACCTCGGTCATAGATTCCATGTTCGAAACCGCTCCACGCCGCATCGTGCGCCCCGGTTCCGCCCGGCACCGTTGTGGCGAACCGGTAGTGGAACACCGCGTGTGCCGCTGTAGTCTGGTGCAAGGCAATCTCGATCTCAGGATCGGTCAGCAGATCATTGACCATCTGTTCAAGCGGCAGAACGACGACAACCGCGATTCTGCCCCCTTCAGCGAGACGGGATCGGGCGTCCAGGAGCAGGGCTTGAATGACCGGCGCTCCTGCCTTACCGGGAATGTTGGAGACGATGAGGTCGAAGTCGTGACTCACGACGTCATCGTACCCCAGACTGCCGTAGGTCCTCACATTGGCAAGGCCAAGGCGACCGGCATTGGCTTGTGCGAACTCGACTGCGAGCGCGTCCCTGTCCACCAGGTGCACCTGTGCTCCGCCCTTGAGGCGCGCCAAGGTGAGCCCGAGAGGTCCGTACCCACACCCGAGATCCAAGATCTTGGCATCGTCCTTGATCTGTTGTGGCTGTAGTGTCTTCAGAAGGTGTGAGGAGCCGATATCTATCTGATGGCTGCTGAACAGCGTCTGAGATACGGCGAACTCCAGGTGTTGGCCCGCGATGGACAGCTCGACGGTCTTCTTTAGGTATGCTTTTAGTGTGTCGTCATGCATCTTTGTTAACGGTTGAGCGCGGTCGTCAAGCGGCGTCAGGCGGCAGGACCACCGCGGGCTGGTACGCGAAGCTCGCCAGATGCCTGAGGACCGCGATCAGGTCACCGCCGGCATCGCGCGCTTGGAGCAGGTCGGGGGGCTCAGGCAGGGCGACTTGGGAAAGGGTGACCTCAATCGTTTGCCCGAAGCGGATGGCGCGTTCGTCGTCCGCCGAAACCAGGATCGCCGGCATTGATCCGAGGGCCGCGGTCGCAGGCAACAAGGCTTCGCTGAAACGTCCAGTGGTCTGCAGTTGTTCCAGGTCTCCCAGCGTCCAGCCTCGTTCAAGAGTGAAAGGCCCACTGGCAATGCGGCGTAGGGCGCTCAGGTGCCCGCCGCAACCAAGTTCCTGTCCAATATCGTGGGCCAGACTGCGGATATAGGTCCCTGACGAGCACGTCACATCGAGGGCAAGGTCAGGGGGTGCCCAGTCCAGGATTGTTATGCTGTCTATCGTCACTTGTCTCGGTGCCCGTTCCACCTCTTCGCCCTGCCGCGCCCGCTCGTAGAGGTGCTTGCCCTCGACACGGATCGCTGAGTACATCGGGGGAACCTGCAGGACAACACCCCGGAAGCGCGGTAGAACGGACTCGATGGACTGCAGGTCGATGGCTACGGGCCGCTCATCAGTTACCACACCGTCTGCGTCGTAGGTATCTGTGGTTTGGCCAAGTCGCAGCACGCCGTGGTATCGTTTCCGTCCCTCCATGGCATACTGCGACAGGCGCGTGGCAGGCCCAAGGAGCAGGCCCAACACTCCTGTGGCCATCGGGTCGAGGGTGCCTGTGTGCCCGACACGGCGCGTGCCCGCTAGGCGACGGACCCGGTTGACCACATCGTGTGACGTCAGTCCAGCCGGTTTGTCAACAATCAACACACCGTTGATCATGCTGAGTCATCGTCTCCCGTATAGCCCTGAGCACGTGCGCGACGGCTTGGTCAAGCGGGCCATCGATGCTGAAACCGGACGCTTGGCGGTGACCGCCGCCGCCGAACGCATGCGCAATGCCCGCGACGTTATATCCTTGACGCGAGCGGAGGCTAACTTTCACAGTGGCATCGCTCATCTCGATGAATGCGGCGGCGATCTGTGCCTCTGCGACGCGGCTCAAGAGGTCGCCGAGATCGAGGTCATCGTGGTCGGCGATTCCGAGGGCCTGCTTCTCGGCAAGAGGCATCACTGCCCAACCGATGCTCCCCTCTAGCTGCAGATGGCTGAGCGCTTCGCCCCAGCCGCGCATTGTCTGATAGGGAACGGCGTCCAGGGTCTTGCGCATCGCACCGAGATAATCGCCCCCGACCTCTATCAGCTCACTCACCAGCCGCAGCACAGCTGGTGTCGTGGAATCCGTCCGTAGCCCACGGGTGTCTGTAAGCAGGCCCACCAGGAGACATGTCGCGATGTCACCGGAGACTGGGACGCCGAGCGCTCGGATTACGTCCGCCATCAGAACTGCCGTTGCTGCGACGTGAGGGTCGACCAGATTCACGTCGCCAGACTGCGCATTGGTCTCGTGATGGTCGATCACGAGGAGTGGGATGCGGCCAAGCCAACTCTCCCGGTAGATCCCGCCGGTGCGCTTGAGGTCACTCATGTCCACTGCCACGACTAGATCGCAGTCGATCTCCTCCGGCACGTCTAGGACAAAGGCATCGGCTCCTGGGAGATAGGCGAGGTTGCTGGAGAGCGGATGGACGCAGGCCACTGTGGGCTGTCTGCCCAGCTGCAGCAGGGCGAGCCGAAGCGCCAGCGTCGACCCGATCGCGTCGCCATCCGGTCGTGGGTGGGCGATGAGGAGCGGGCGTTCACTCCTCAGAAGGATCGCTGTCGTCTTCGTCAGCACCGTCATCATCTCCGTAGTCATCGTCTCCATCAGCGTCATCCTCGACACCGTTGTCCGTGAGGTCCGGGTCCGGGCCGGGGATCTTGTCCTCTTCCTTTAGCTGGTGCAACAGCTCCTCGATGCGCGCTCCATGGGCGAGGGAGGGGTCATAGATGAACTCCAGCACGGGAAGGTTCCGCAGTCTCAGGGTGGGTGCCATCTCTTTGCGCAACCATCCCGCCGCACCATTGAGCGCTTGATGTACCCCGGCGATCTCTTCGGCAGTACCGATGATGCTGAAGTAGATTTCCGCACGGGTGGTGTCGCGATTGACACTGGCGTCGGTGATCGTGACTTCTGCCAGCCGCGGATCGTTGCTCTGTTCGAGGAGCAGTTGTGTCACCTTGCGCTGGATTAGCTGGTTGATGCGGCGGGAATACTTCTTACCCATAGCTCTCCTTCTCCCACAGGCCTCCAAGCGCTCCCGTCGAGCGCGGCCGTCGGAACGGCCTGGAAGCCAATGCGCTCAAATGCGTCCGCGCCTATTCCTGTTCGACGCGTCGCATGACATAGAACTGCAGACGATCGCCCGCCGCAATGCCGTCGAAGCTCTCCAGTTTGATGCCGCACTCGAAGTTCTGGCGGACCTCTCGCACGTCTTCTGCGAAGCGTTTCAGAGAGTCGATGGCACCATCATGCACGACTGCGTCATTGCGAATCACGCGAACCTTCGCGTTGCGCCGAGCCAGACCGCGGGTGATGTAACACCCGGCGATCTTGCCGAGGCTGGATATGTCGAAGATCTGGCGCACCTCTGCCTCGCCGATCACAGCTTCCGTGTACGTGGGTTCGAGCATACCCTTCAGTGCCTTCTCCACGTCATCCACGAGACGGTAAATGATCTCGTAGGTGTGGATCTCCATCTCCTCAGAGTCGGCCATTCGCTGCGCAGCAGCATCGGCGGAGACACGGAAGCCCAGCACAATGGCATCTGAGGCCAAAGCCAGATTCATATCCGATTCCGATATGGTTCCGGCTGCGGCATGGATCACATTGACCTTGACGTCGTTGGTGCTAAGCCGATTGATACTGGTCACAATAGGCTCGATGGAGCCTTGGACATCCGTCTTCAGGACTACGCTAAGTTCCTGGGCTTGGCCCGCGCGGATGGCTGACGAGAAGTCATCTAGTGAGAGCGGACGGCTGGGCCGTGAGAGTTCGCGCAGCTTGGCCTCATCGGTTCGCTTCTCCGCGATGGCGCGCGCCACACGTTCGTCACTGACGACCTCAAGGATGTCACCGGCCTCGGGGACATCGTGAAGCCCGATGACAACGGTTGGCGTTGCCGGTGGGGCCGTCCGATGGCGGGCGGTGTTCTCATCTTCGAGTGCGCGGATCTTGCCCCAAGTCTTGCCCACAACCACAACGTCACCTGTGTCAAGCGTGCCGTTCTGTACCAGCACCGTCGCCAAGGGGCCTCGCCGTTTGTCCAGGCGACCCTCCAAAACAGTGCCTACAGCTGAGCGCTCGGGATTTGCCTGCACATTGATCTCGTCGGCTACCAAGATGATGGCTTCCAACAGATCTTCCAGGCCCGTCTGCATCTTGGCGGATACCGGGATGATCATCGTGCTCCCGCCCCACTCATCGGGGGTCAGTCCCAAGTCCGAGAGCTGTCGCATAACCACCTCAGGACGTGCGTTGGGCCTGTCCATCTTGTTAAGGGCCACGATGATCGGGACGTGTGCGGCCTTGGCGTGATTGATGGCCTCGATCGTCTGGGGCTGCACGCCATCGTCCGCTGCCACGACGAGGACGGCGATGTCGGTGGTATTGGCACCACGTGCCCGCATTGCGGTAAAGGCTTCATGGCCGGGTGTGTCGAGGAAGGTGATGCGCCGTGCCCCGTGCTTGATCTGGTATGCACCAATGTGTTGTGTGATGCCCCCGCTCTCCCCACCCGCCACATCAGTGTGGCGTATGGCGTCCAGTAGCGACGTCTTGCCATGGTCCACGTGTCCAAGAACGGTGACGACAGGAGGGCGGGCCTTGAGGCTATCCGGGTCCTCATCTGCGAGCAGAATCTGCCACGCTGAGAGCTCCGTCTTGGCTTCTTCCTCTAGCTCAGCATAGGGCTGTTTGACATCGAATCCAAACTCCGCGGCGATGATGGAGGCCGTATCAAAGTCGACCTGCTGATTGATGCTAGCCAGCACGCCATTGCTCATCAGGATCTTGATAACTTTGATCGGTGTTTCTCCCAGCAAGTCCGCAAGATCGCGAACCGTAACTACCTCTGGGATGGTGATTTCTTTCTCTGTCATACGCATTCCTCCTATATCAGTCTCTCACGAACGGAGCAATCACGTGGACGTCTTGTCCTCTGCTGATAGTCCCGGAAGGGACTGCGCAAAGTCCTCCAGCATCTTGACGTCCTCAGGCTGGAGGCTGGTGTGCAGGGCGCGGCCCAGACTGCCACGCTTGATGGCTTGGTCCCAACACGCCAGGTCTCTACATAAGTACGCGCCGCGCCCGTTTCGTTTGCCGGACTCGTCCACGGCGACGCCCCCTTCAGCCAGGAGCACAACCCGGATCAGGTCGCGCTTTGCCTTAGCCTGGCGGCACGCCACGCACGTCCGCTGGGGCACATGCTTCTGTTTCGGGTTCTGCTTGTTCCTGGCCATTCTCACATTACTCTATGGGTGACCCTCAGGCGTCGTGCAGTTGCATAATGCTAGCCAGCAGAAAAAAAGGGACGCCAGTATTCCTTTGGCGTCCCTTTGCCCAAGACCAAGATCTCCTGCGATAGCTGCTCTATCGATGTCGCAGGCTTCTTAGCATTGCAGTTCGTGCCCCAGGAAATCACTGGGTCTTGCGATTGGGTCCACCCAAAGGATCATTCTCACGTGTCCGATTGAGCTAGAAATCCTCGCTGAACTCGTCCCAGCCATCGGCGGTACCGCTGCGCCGCTTGCGAACGACGAATGTCTCGCCGGTGGTATCATCGAAGACCACGGTACGCCGGCGCTTCCGCCCCTTGCCTCGCTTCGCCTCGGCCGTAGGCTCCTCGATTTCCGGTTCCTCGACCTCGTCGTAGACGATAGCACCAACACCGGGTATGATGCCGGCAACGGGAGTACTCTCCTTGGCCGGCTCTGTAGCCTCGGCGCCTGCCTCGGGTGCCGCCGTAGGGTATTCCTCGGCTGTCGGAGCCGCCTCTGTCTCAACGGCTGCCTCGACCGCGTCGACGCCAAACGCCTCAACTGGTTCCTCGATCTCCTCGGCCTCTGAGGAAACGGGAGGTTCAACGGTTTCGGCTTCCGGGACCCTGATGGCCTCGGTACCGTCCGGTTGCTCCAACTCCCCCTCGTCGGCAGGCGTAGTGTCACCAGGGGAGACATCCACCTGTTCCAGGAGGTTGAGCCCGCTGTCCTCAACGGCTTGCTTGATCTCTTGGAGCGCCTTCACGCCGACACCGTTGAGCATCAGCAAGGCTTCATCACCCTCGGCCATACGCTCCATCACTTGACCGGCATTACCGATACCGCCCGTAAGCAAGTTCGTATAGACCTTGCTCGAGAGCGACAGATCGCTCAGCGGGATCTCGTAAGCCTTCCTTGGAACGCGAGCGCGGGCTTCCTCCGTGGCCTTGACACGCTCGGCCTCAGCCCTATGCTGCGCGTGCTGCCGTGCGCGCGCCTGGACGGAGCCCGGGCGTTCGGCTTCTCGCCGTTGAATGATTGCTTGACGGACGCCCTTGACCACGGCGGCAATGATGTTGCGCTCTTCGTCGGTGTAGGGGTAGCGCTCTTCCTCGTGCGTCCGCACGATCGACGCGAGGCGCGGGACCAAAACTGCCGCCCCCTTCAGCGCATCCAGCAGCTCCGGAGTCTGGTTCACCTGTTCGAGCGCCCAGATTGCGGCTTCGGTGCTCCCTTGTATATCGATGCGCCAGTTCGTCAGTTTGGCGGCTAGGCGTGCGTTCTGCCCCGATCGACCGATGGCCAGCGACAACTGGTCATCCATCACCACCACTGCGGCGGTTCGCCCACCAGGGTTGTTCTCATCCACGTTCACACACACGACGCTGGGGAGGCTGAGTGTGTTGGTGATGAGCGTCTCGGGATCATCACTCCACGCGACAACATCGATGCGTTCGCCCTGCAGTTCCCGCGAGATCGTCTGGATGCGAATACCGCGCATGCCGACGCACGCGCCGACAGGATCGATGCCGACCTGACGAGCCGAGACAGCAACCTTTGCCCGCGTCCCAGCCTCACGCGCCACAGCATGGATCTCAACCTGCCCACTGCGGATTTCGGGGACCTCAAGCTCCAGCAGCCTGCGAAGCATAAGCGGGTGGCTCCGGCTTACGATGATCTCGGGGCCCCGCGACGTTCGCCGGACCTCAAGCACGTAAACACGAATCTTCTGGTGGATGACGTATCGCTCACCAGGGATCTGCTCGCGCTTCGGCATCAAGGCTTCTTCGGTCCGCTCCAGGTGCAGCGTTACCCCATGCGGGGTCACCGACTGCACAGTGCCGATGATGATCTCATTCTCTTGGCGGCTGAAGCGGTTGAACTGGCTCTCGCGTTCGGCTTCACGCAGCCGTTGTGTGATAACTTGTTTGGCAGTCTGCGCTGCGATCCGGCCGAAATCCTGGGGGGTGACATCAATCATCATCAGGTCACCCACCTGGGCGTCGGCTTTGATTTTGCGCGCTTCCTTGAGTGAGATCTCGATCTGGTGATCCTCGACTTCTTCCAGGACACTGCGTTCTACGTAGATGCGCGCCAACCCAGTTTCCAGGTTAATGTCTGCGGACACGTTCTGGGTGGCTGGGACTTTCCAGTCACGCCGGTACGCGGTCGCCAAGGCAGCGCAGACAGCATCAAGCACGACCTCCCTTGGCAAACTGTATTCGGCACAGATCTGGTTGAAGGCCAGGGCGAACTCGCTCTTCATCTAGGAAACTGCCTCCCTATCCACCCAATTGCATCTAAGAAGAAAAGTGGGGGCTCGCCCCACTTTTCAGTGCCCATCATCCTACTGCTAAGAGGATTATAGCACATCCGAGGGATTAGACAAGGTTCGCCGGCCCAGCCAACAGCACGACGGCAGACCGAGGGCTTACGCTGTATTTCGCAGTTCCAACCACCGGCGCTTCCTCCGGAGGACGGACGTCGTCAGGAGGGGCCAGCGCAGTATCAACTAGGCGCAACCATCGCGCGGGGACCTCCCTAAGTATGCGTGGATCGGGCAACTCGAACTCCAGTGGCTCTGTGTAGGCATTGAGGATGATATGCAGGTGTTCGCTGTCGGCATTGGATCGGATCTCGAAGGCGAGTGTATGTGAATGGCTGCTCCAGTCGGGCTGGAAAAGCATCACACCGTGCCAGGTGACAGTGGGCGCGTCGTGATGGTCAGGGGGAAGCCAGAAGCGCTCCTTTCGGAAAACAGCGAGGTTCTGGGTGACACTCATCAGCAGGCGCATGAAACGCAGCAGGTCAGCATGGTCTTCGACTGTATGCCAGTCGAACCAGCTTACCGCATTGTCCTGGCAGTACGCATTGTTGTTGCCGTACTGAGTCCGGCGCGCCTCATCGCCCATCAAGATCATGGGCGTGCCTTGGGAGACAAAGAGGAGTGTCAGCAGATTGCGGATCTGGCGCTTACGCAAGGCCTCGATCTGTGGGTCGCTCGTTGGTCCCTCGACACCGCAGTTCCAACTGTAGTTAGGGGTACCGCCGTCCCTGTTTTGCTCCAGGTTGGCTTCATTGTGCTTCTGGTTGTAACTCACCAGATCGTTGAGCGTAAACCCATCGTGCGATGTGATGAAGTTGATGCTGCGATTGGGCTCTCGGTCGGGCTGTGTGTACAGGTCTGGGCTGCCATTGATGCGTGCCGCCAGCTTCTTGACCATGCCCACGTCACCGCGCACAAACCGGCGCATATCGTCCCTGAACTCGCCATTCCATTCCGCCCATCGATGTCCGATGAATGACCCTACTTGATAGAGGCCTGCAGCATCCCAGGCTTCTGCGATGAGCTTGGAGCCTGCAAGCACGGGGTCGGACTCGATTTCCCACAGAATGGGCGGATCATCCATAGGTTCCCCGTCCTCGTCGCGAGCCATAACCGATGCGAGGTCAAAGCGGAAACCGTCGACGTGCATCTCCGACACCCAGTAGCGCAGGCAGTCCATGATCATGCGCCGTACGATAGAATGGTTCGCATCGATTGTGTTTCCGGTGCCACTATAGTTCGCATACTCGGTTCCGGTCTCATCGAAGAGGTAATAGGCTCGGTTCTCAAGCCCGCGCAGCGAATACGTCGGTCCGTCGGCGCCACCTTCTGCGGTGTGGTTGAACACGACATCCAGGATCACCTCGATCCCGGCACGATGCAGAGCTTTCACCATATCGCGGAACTCGTTGATGGCGGACAAAGGCTGTCCACCGCAGCTATAGCCTTGGTGCGGGGCGAAGAACGCGATTGGGCTGTAACCCCAGTAATTGGTCAGGCCATCCGGCGCATCCTGCTCGTCGTAATGCTGGATCGGGAGAAGCTCGACCGCCGTTACCCCGAGCGCCTGCAGATACCGGATCTTGTCGATGACGCCCAAGTAGGTTCCACATCTCTCGATGGACACGTTGGCACTTGGATGCCGCGTGAACCCGCGGATATGCATCTCGTAAATGACTGTGCTGGCGAAGGGCCGGTCCAGCTGCGAGTCCTGTTCCCAGTCGTAGAGGCTCGGGTCGACTACCACGCTCTTCACACCCATGCCGCAGTTGTCGCCAGGATGAGCGGCGGCGTACCGACTGAAGGCGCTGCTAGGAGCCACAGCCCGCGCATAGGGATCGACAAGGAGCTTCTCGCCGTCGAACCTGTAGCCGCGCTCGGGATCGTGCGGACCGCGAACCCGATAGCCGTAGAGCTGACCATGCCCGATGTTGGGCACGAACGCATGCCAGTAGTAATAGGTCCGGCATCGGCTTGGCTCCAGCTGTAGGGTGTAACGCGGCACGGCGTCGTCGGGATGATCGAACAGCACGAGCTCCACGGCGCTGGCGCTCTTCGAGAAGAGACTGAAGTTAGTGCCCGTGGGGTATACGGTAGCCCCGAGCGGATAGCTTCTACCGGGCTGGCACTCAGGCTGCATAGCGGTCACCTCTGTGCGGATGTCTGTAACGCGACACCTATTCTACGGCAGAGCTCTCTGGCAGCAATTCATTGAATAAGGGAGTTACGTCCCGTAACTGTCGCCATCATGCAACGCAGGGTGCGCGCATAGTACGTTGTAATGACTGGGTTGGTGTGCTATACTGCAAACGGTTCTAGCTGGGTTACCGTGCCCCGAGGATCTTGTTGGCATGCTACCACGACCCACTAGTGTCCTGGGCGCGCGGCAGGTGGCGGAATGCGGCCGTCAGAGCCGGTCAGAACCGGGCGGGTCAGAACCGGATGGTTTGGCTTCGGAACGCGAGGCGAGAGCGACTTTGTGACCGAGAAACTCTACTTCAGCGGCATAAAAGGTGCGACGGGCGGGTACGGGCTGCAACCGGTGACGGCCGAGGCCTTGACCGAACGAATCCTGGCTGACCGCTACAGCGTCGTGCGGCAGCTCCGTGATCTCCAGCGTGAGCTCAGCCATAGGGCGTCGGGTGAGCGCAAGGTCCTGGCCATGGTCGAATTCCTGGTCAAGGACATCGTTGGGTTTCTCAAGGCCGGAGGGCAGGCACCTGACACTTGGTATATCGAGTCGGCGCGCAAGCTCTACACGATCCTGTTTGGTGGAAAGTCGCAGCCTCTTCCCGGGGATGTCCAGATCCTCGCTGACAGGCTTAGACAAGAGCCTGTCGAGATGTTCACCCGAATCGTCAAATCCTTAAGCGCGGGGCAAGGGAGTACGCTGGCGCAGTGGTTGTTCGACCAGGCGGTTGGGACCGTGGGTGGGAATGGAAATCC
Source organism: Anaerolineae bacterium (assembly GCA_025454475.1). GTDB lineage: Bacteria > Chloroflexota > Anaerolineae > B4-G1 > SLSP01 > PWVB01. Next base: position 41,337 of record JALOOJ010000004.1, on the reverse strand, counting down.
TGCGGTACTGCGTTCGACGCTTGAGTCGCGTTTCGATCAGGCACTGATCGCACTGCGGCGAGCCCATCTTTCTGACGAAGGCCCGGGTGCAGTCGATGGACAAGGCATCCTGCGCTCTGCCTGGATCGATGGATTCTGCCGCGGCCTGGATGAGCTACCGGTGGACTCTCTGAAGATGCTGCCTGGGATCGATGCGATCGGTGCTCCGCTGCGGACGTTGATCCAGGGGCTTGGGACTCTGAACGGTCTACGCGGTGAAGGCAGGGCCGCGCAGTCGGAAGCCCGACAGCGCCTGGCGGCCCTGTCGGTCGTGGGCGCATTCGATTCCTGGCATGAGATCGTCGCCGGGCTGCGTGGGGTCTTTATGGCGTTGCGACGAACCAGGCAGCCCCTGCGCCCGCACGATGTTCACGCGGTGATGCGTAGTTGGTTGGATGAGCTGCGGCGCAGCATCACCGGGCAACTGGGCACGGTACCATGGGTAGATCCTAAGAGACTCGAGGAGGCCGGTTGGGGTATCATCTTCGCGGCCTCAATGTCAGAGGATATGTGCCAGTCGATACTTAGAGCGCTGGCACCCCTGCTGATGAGGCGGCAGCAGCAGGCCGGCCCCCTCTATCGGATCTATGCCGGCAGACACGGGTACCGCCCTGGCGATACTGCCAGTGTGTTTCTGCGACGGCCGCCGCGCAATGCCGACGCCGCGAATCCAGCGGACCCCAAGAGCACGGGTGTGCCCTACTACCTGCTGATCGTGGGTAGTCCAGAGGAGATACCCTTCGAGTTCCAGTTCCAGCTTGACGTGCAGTATGCCGCGGGGCGCCTTGACTTTGGTGACAGCTTGGAGGCCTATCACAACTACGCGTCCAATGTGGTCTCGGTTGAGGAGCATCCAGACGTTGTCGGATCGCAGCTTGTCTTCTTCGGAACGGATCATCCGGGCGACACTGCAACGAGCCTGTCATCGACACACCTCGTGGCGCCGTTGGCGCAGCACTTTCGTGCCAGAACGGTGGGTGCTCCTTGGCAGATCGTCCGGATCGCGCCAGAGAAGACGATCAAGACTAATCTGCTTAAGATACTTCAGCTTACCCCCGCACCGGCCCTGGTGTTTGCCGCTACGCATGGGATGGAGTTCGGTGCGGATGATCCCCGCCAACGTGACTTGCAGGGAGCGCTCTTGTGTCAGGACTGGTCCGGGAAGCGTGGTGTAGTGCCGCCAAGCGCCTATCTTTCTGCTGCTGATGTCACGGGGGCACTGAACATGCGCGGGACGATAGTGTTCCTGTTTGCCTGTTTTGGTGCGGGCACGCCTCAGACCGATGAGTACCATCGGGGCGAGTTCAGGCAGCACGCTACAACGATCACCACGACGCCGTTTGTTGCGGCATTGCCCAAGGCAATGCTAGCCCTCAAGAACCGGGGGGCGCTAGCAGTGATCAGTCACGTCGAGCGGCTCTGGGGACTCTCGTTCCTTTCGGAAGCAACCTATCGTCCTGACGGCATGCAGAGCCGTAAGCGGGAGCACATTGAGGTCTATGCCAGTGCCATCGAGCGGCTGCTGGATGGCCACCCGGTGGGTGCGGCGCTAGATTTCTTCAACATGCGGCATGCGGCCATCGCGACCGAGTTGACCTACCTGTATGATCGGTTATCAGACCCACCTTCCCGCGACGATGCCTATCGTTTGGCCGAGCTGTGGACGGCCAACAGCGATGCACGCGGGTATGTCGTTATCGGCGACCCCGCAGTACGGCTCAGTCCCCCTGGCATTGCGCAGGACCAGGGAAAACCACCTGAACGGGATAAGGTCGGCTGATCATGGTTGGCCGAAGGGGAGTCCTTGGGTACCGCTCAGGACGTATGAAAGGAGCCTGGACATGTCCGATGCCCTGAAGGGAACAAGCGAGGCGCTCTACACCAGTGACCTGGTGTTCAACGGCGTCAACGCCGTGACCGGTGACTACGGACAGCCGCCCCTGTCGCCTCGGACGCTTGCCCGGCTTATTCGGGGAGAGCCTTTTCCCCAGGACTACCGCGAATTCGTGGATCGTCAGCGGCTCCTCTCCGGTCTCACCACGGTCGAAGAGCGTCTGACGCGCGTGACCGACGCACAGGTTGAGCTACGGGCGACCGAGGACAAGGTGCGTCGCGATGAATTACGGCGCAAGGCGAGAGAGTGGGGCGTATACCCGGTGAAGCCGGGTGCAGGCGATCCCGCGAATGTCGCGGATGTGGGGTGGGCGGCGGTCTTCCCAGCGGAAATGCACCCAAGGTTGCGAGAGGAGATCAAAGAGGCGCTACGTCCCCTGTTCGATCTGCGGCGTACTCAGGCCGGCGAGTTTTTCCGGCTCTACGAGGGCGGCGACGCTTACCGACCTGGCGAGCGCAAGGACCAGTTCCTGGAGCGTCTTGGGGTAGGGCCAGGCCTTGTAGATCCCCGCGAGATGCCCTTCTATGTGCTCTTGGTGGGCACGCCTGCCCAGATCCCCTATGGTTTCCAGTACCAGCTCGATGTGATGCGTGGCGTTGGTCGCCTGGATTTCGGGAGTGATGTTGACGCTTATGACCGATATGCGCGCGCCGTGGTTGCTGCTGAGGTGAATCGTTCTCATGGGGGAACCGTTCCCCGCCGAGCGGCATTTTTCGCGCCGATGAATCCCGGCGACAAGGCGACAAAACTGAGCGCGCAGTACCTGGTCCAGCCGCTGTATGAGAACCTGTCCCAGCAGACGATCGGGAACGATCTGGCGCTGTCCGTTCCCTGGGAAGTGGGTACGCCCATTGTCGGCGAGAAGCTGGCGACCCGCGTCCGTCTGGAGGCGCTGCTCGGTGGTGATCCGGCTCAGACGCCGGCGCTTCTGTTTGCTGCATGTCACGGCCTCGAGTTCCCGGCGGGGCACCCTGCCCAGTTGCGACAACAGGGAGCACTGCTCTGCCAGGATTGGCCGGGTCAGGGTCGAGATGTGGCTCGCGAGCACTACTTCGCGGGTGAGGATATCGCCGATAGCGCTGACTTGCAGGGCATGATTGCGTTCTTTTTCGCGTGCTACGGCGCGGGTACGCCGGAGCTGGATCAGTTCGCGGCCCAGGCATTCAAGGTGCGCGAGAAGATCGCCCCACAGGCCTTCACTGCAGCGTTGCCTCAGCAGCTACTTGCGCATGGTGCGCTGGCTGTGCTGGGGCATGTCGAGCGCGCCTGGGGCTATTCTTTCATCTCGCCAAGCGGGCAGCTAGAGCATCAATCATTCATCACGGCGATGCGCACGCTGATGAACGGCGGTCCCGTTGGGCTGGCGACCGATGCTAGCTTCAACATGCGGTATGCTGAGATGAGCTCTGACTTGAGCGCGGATCTTGAGGAGTTGCGGTGGGATCCAAGTCACCTCGATGACTATGAGCTGGCCCACCGCTGGACCGCGAACAACGATGCGCGTAGCTACGTCGTGCTTGGCGACCCCGCCGCAAGGTTCACTCTGGTGCAGGAAGCGGCGGAGCCCAAGCAACGAGAGGATGTTGGTACGATCACGCGGTCAGAACCGCGGTCAGAACCGCCGCAAGTGCCGGAGCCCGAGATTCAGGAACCCGAGGAACCGGCGCCCACTGAGGATAGCGCGAAAGCCGGCGTTGGGACAGTGCAGTTTGCGGCGTCGCAGGCGGCAGCCGGACCATCGACACCATTACGGGGGCAGCCGATGCCCAGGCCGTGGGCTGGGGCGGCGCTCAGACCGCATGGTCACGAGAGACTGGCGACTGAGCCCGCCACCCGTGTAGCCGTCCTGGATGCCGATGCCGCCGTTGCCTTTGGGCTTGGAGATCAGTTCAACCGCTTGCGGGACTCACTACGCTCGTTTACCGATCAGTTGGCGACAAGCCTGGGCCGTGCGGCGCAGGACATCATAACACTGGACGTGAAGACGTACTCCACGAAGGATATCGCGGCGGTCGCCGCGGCGCTGGATGCGCGCAACGAGGTGGATGCGAACCTGCGAGCGCTTACGCGGGTCGCTTTCGATGGCGATCTGCAGGTCTACGTGCCAGAGACCAGCGCTGGGGACCGTCAGTCGGGTAACGTCGACCTGGCGCTTTGGGAGATCCATAGGTCGATGGTCGAGGAAGCACAGCATAGCCGGGCACGGTTCCTCGCCACGATGGCCGAGCTGGCAACCAGGCTTCTGGATAGCTTGCAGATCGGTTCCTGATGGCCGCCTCGACGTTCACGTTCTCCGGCTTCAGCACGCCCGAGGAACTCGATCCCTTGGGCATTTGGGATCTGGTTATCTCCCCGGTCGTGCCGTACGCGGCGGGGAGTGATGACCGCGGTTTGATCTGGCGTGTCGACCACCCGACGTCATCGCGGGAGGCCGAAACGGCGCTGCTCGCGCAGCGCGCCAAAGTGGAACAGTGGGAGTACAGCCTCGACGCCGCGGCGCGGCGACTGGCAGATCTTAGCCCTGTGACGTCCTATGCCCTGGGATTTGGAGCCCCTGAGGCCGAGCTGTTGGCTCAGATCGCGGCGTTGCAGAGCCCCGTGCTGTCGTATGGCCTTGGCGAGGCTGCGACGGCCGCGTATCACGAGGTCTACGAGCAGGCGAATGCCCTGTTGCTGCAGTTCAAGCGGCTGATCCATCACTTTGCCCGGATCGAGACTGCCACTCGCGGCGTGAGCGTGGCGCTAACTGCGGTCGACTGGACAGGTGACTACGAAACGGTGTGGCTGGATGGCGCTACTGCATCTGATATGGGGTTGCACCTGGAAGCGGTCAGGTTGGCGCTTGAGTCTCGACACGCACTGCTACGTCTGATCAGCGTAGTGACGTCGGGGGCCCTGAGCCTGACACTGAAGGCATCAGTGCCTGGGGGGCAGGTTCTGCTCCTTCCGGCAGTCTATAACTACGTTCGGAGCATTCTCAAGGAACTGGAGCGACAGAGACCGTCAGAGCCGGTCAGAACCGGACGGCTTGGCACAGTTGAGGCGGGATACGCCTGGAATGCTGGACCAGGTTCCGGTTCCTGATCACGAGGCACAGCGCTACAGGGCATTCACTACGGGAGGAATAGGGATGAGTGAAAGTGAGCTTAGGTACGCGATCGAGAAGTTCACCAAGGATCTGGCGAACAAGGCCGAGTCATTTGTCAGCGATGTCACCACGCTTGAGGTCCGAACCTTCAGCATGCCCAGTACGCAGATCTCCCTGCTCGCAGGCGGCGAGCTAGATCTGGCAGATCAGGCAATGGCGGACAAATTGCGGCTGCGCGCCTATACAAAGATCGACTTTGACTGCGACACGACCGTCTGTCTGCCTGTAGATGCGAACGACCAGATCGATCGCTCGGTCTGGGACATGCACCAATCGATGGTCAGCCAGGCCTTGCAGACGCGCGAGACGATGCTGCGGACGATGGGCGATGCGCTGGCCTCAGCGCTAGAGGCGCTGCAACGGATCGCGGGCTGACAGACGCCCCCTGAGGGGGTTCGATCGCCCCCCGTCTTGCCCAAGTGGACGGGGGCCCCGATGCTCCTCCGCGCCTTCGCCGCCCACACGATGTGCTGGGCGACGAGGGTTTCCGAGAGCTCAGCGCGGGCGTGGACTTGGGGCTTGACAAGTGTCTAGAAGTGATTAGTATGGTGAGCAATCGATCGTGTAACCCGAGGTAGGCAGATGAAACACAGTCTGGAGTCTGCGCAAGCCTACATGTATACCTTCTATTTTAGCCGCCCCACAGGGGTCGGCCGCTTTGCGTTGCCCGGAGGGTAGTGTAGTCTCAGAAGTCCCAAGACAACCAAAGACGTGGAGCCGACCGGCTCCACGTCTTTTTTGTTGTAGTCCAGGAGGTGCTAAGGTGGCGTGCCGAGGGGTCAGGGGAGCGACGACGGTAGAGGTGAATGCGGCAGAGGAGATTCACCGAGCGACTCGTGAGTTACTGATGGCGATGGTTGAGGAAAACGGTATCGCGGTCGAGGACATCGCGAGCGTTATCTTCACGGCGACGTCGGATCTGGATACCGCCTATCCGGCGGTCGTGGCTCGGGAGATGGGCTGGGGCCAGACGCCGCTCCTGTGTCTGCAGGAGATGCGGGTCGTCGGGAGCCTGCCGTACTGCATCCGGGTGCTTCTGAGCTGGAACACGGACAAGGCGCCTTCAGAGGTGATCCATATCTACCTGCGGGAGGCGCAGCGGCTGCGGCCGGACTTGGTGGGTCGGAACCCAGTAGCGCATCGGAACACGGAGGTGACCTCGTGACTCGGGTTGCATTCCAGGGGGTGGCGGGAGCCTACTCCGAGGAGGCAGTGCGACAGTACTTTGGAGTCGGTGTGGAGACCCGTGCCTGTCCGACCCTAGATGACATCTTCCCCGAAGTGGAGTCGGGTCGAGCCGATTTCGCGATGCTGCCGGTGGAGAATGCCGTGGCGGGGGCGGTAACCGGCGCCTATGAGTTATTGTTGGAGCGAGATCTGCGCATCAATGCCGAGGTGATTCTGCGCGTCCGTCATATGCTGCTGGCAGCGCCTGGTACGCAGCGCAGCGGTGTGCGCCGCGTTCGGTCCCATCCGCAAGCGCTGGCGCAGTGCCAACGCTACCTTGACCGCTACGGTATGCAGGCCGAGCCAGCGTTTGACACGGCTGGAAGCGCCCGGGATCTTGCTGTAGCACCTGAGCCGGACGTAGCCGTAATCGCCAGTGGGCTCGCAGCTGAGATGTACGGGTTGGATATCCTTGATCGTGGTATCGAGGACTTTCGCTTCAACTATACGCGGTTCTTCGTGATGGGGACCGATGATCCGCCACGGGCACAACGCACCAAGACTTCGATCGTGTTCTCCACGCGGCACAGTCCCGGTGCGCTCTACAAGTGCATAGGGGAGTTCTCGACGCGCAACATCAACCTGACGAAGATCGAGTCACGCCCGCGGCTCAACCAGCCCTGGCGCTACACGTTCTATCTGGACTTCGAGGGGCACTGCCAGGATCTGGTATCTGAGGCGGCTTTGATGGGGCTGTTGCGTCACGCCTCTTTTGTCAAGCTCCTTGGGTCGTATCCAGCAGCAACTACGCCGGTATCGGAGGATCTTCCGACCTTTGGCGACCCGGTTTAGCGAGAACGAGATGGGGATCGGTATTCTGAGAGGGGAGGAGAAGAGATGATCATCATCATGGAACATGGGGCGACGACGTCGCAGATCGCAAACGTGTCGGCGCGCGTCGAACAGATGGGATGTCAGGTGCACCTATCTGAGGGTCAGGAGCGCACGATCATTGGCGTCATCGGAAACGGTCGGCCAATCGATCGTGAGCAGATTGAGCGGATGTCGGGCGTGGAGCGAACGGTGCCGGTGTTGAGGCCATTTAAGCTGGCGAGTCGCGAGTTTCACCCTCAGGACACTGTGTTTCCTATCAATGGGGTGTCGATCGGGGGCAACCAGGTGATTGTGATGGCCGGACCCTGTACCGTGGAAGGGGCTGCGCAGCTGATGGAGACGGCACAAGCGGTGAAGGCTGCGGGAGCGCACGCTCTACGTGGAGGCGCGTACAAACCACGAACATCGCCCTACAGCTTTCAGGGAATGGGCGAGCAAGGTCTGCGACTTCTGGCTGAGGCACGTGAGGCGACCGGGCTTCCCATCGTGACGGAGGTCATGTCGCCCGAGCAGGTACCCCTTGTGTCGACCTATGCCGACATCCTGCAGGTAGGGGCGCGCAGCATGCAGAACTACGCACTGTTGCACGCGGTGGGCGAGGCTCAGCGACCGGTCCTGCTCAAGCGGGGAATGATGTCAACGATTGAGGAGCTGCTTATGTCGGCAGAATACATCCTGTCGCACGGGAACAGCCGGGTGATCCTCTGTGAGCGCGGTATCCGCACGTTCGAGACATACACGCGGAACACGCTGGATATTAGCGCAGTGCCGCTGCTCAAGCAGTTGAGCCACCTGCCTGTGTTGGTTGACCCGAGCCATGGGACGGGGCATTGGGAGTTGGTGGGGGCTGCATCGCGTGCTGCTGTTGCGGCAGGCGCGGACGGCTTGATTATCGAGGTCCACCCCAGGCCCGAGGAAGCGTGGTCCGACGGCGCGCAGTCGCTAAAACCAGCGCGCTTTGCGGAACTGATGGAGTCGCTGCGTTCCATTGCGTCAGCCGTGGGGCGTACGCTCTAGCCTATGCAACCGCTGTCAGACTGCACGGTAACGGTCATCGGCCTGGGTCTGATGGGCGGCTCGCTGGCGGGTGCCCTTCGTGGTCACTGCAAGGAGGTAATCGGCGTTGATCGCGATACCGCCATCGTGGAAGCGGCCGTGCGGGGACGATTCGCCGACCGGGGCACGGTGGACCTTGCCGAGGGCGTCGCAGGGGCCGATATCGTGGTACTGGCCACGCCTGTCCGTACCATCGTGCGGCTTCTCGGCGAGCTTGGCCCATTGGTACATGCCGAGGCCCTGCTTATGGACCTTGGAAGTACCAAGACGCAGATCCTGAAAGCGATGGCGCACCTGCCCGACACTATCCAGCCGTTGGGTGGGCATCCGATGTGTGGCAAAGAGACCTCGGGTATCGCGGCGGCGGACATAGCCCTGTTTCGGGAGCGGACGTTTATCCTCTCACCGTTACCGCGAACCTCGCCTGAAGCGCTAGAGTTGGGAGCATCGTTGGCGAAGGCTGTTGGTGCGATGCCCTTAGTCATTGGCGCCGAGCGGCAGGACTTTCTGGTAGGCACGCTGAGCCATCTGCCGTATCTCCTAGCCTGCTCGCTGGTGAGCACTGCAGACGTAACCACCTCGGCGGATCCCTTGGTCTGGCACATCCCAGCGGGTGGCTTTCGCGATACCTCACGCGTCGCGGGAAGCGATGTGACGATGATGCTGGATATCCTGATGACAAACCGCGGCGAGATCGTGAAGGCGGCCCGTCTCTGCGCCGACCAGCTCGACCAACTGATCCAGTTGGTCGAGGAAGGCGATGAAACACGCCTGGGCGCAGAACTGTCCAGAATCCAGCGAATACGGAAGGAGATGTACCCATGAGCTTGCTTAAGATCCACGGATGCGCCGCGGGAGCATCAGGCGCTCTGCAGGGGTCGGTGATGGTTCCCGGCGATAAGTCGATCTCGCACCGCGCGTTGATGCTGGCTGCCCTTGCGGAGGGGACCTCGCGCGTCGAGGGTTTCCTGCAGTCCGGTGATTGCCTTGCCACGTTGGCGTGTATGCGTGACTTAGGTGTCAGCGCCAACCTGACGGACGGGGAGCCTGAAGACCCGATACCACCAGCGGTCCGCAGGGGCGAGGCCGGGACCGTGGGCACCGTCCTGCAGATTCAGGGCTGCGGGCTCCACGGGCTAAAGCCTCCTCAGGGACCGCTCAACTGCAGCCGCTCGGGCACTACGATGCGGTTGTTGGCGGGCATTCTAGTGGGGCAAGCGTTTGGCAGTGTGCTTTCGGGTGAACCACAGCTCTTGCGGCGGCCTATGCGGCGGGTCACCGATCCACTCCGACAGATGGGCGCAGCAATCTCGGACACCGATGGTCACGGACCGCTCTGCATCCAGGGCCAAAGCCCCTTGCGCGGCCTTGCGCACGTGCTTCCCGTCGCGAGCGCGCAGGTGAAAAGCATGATCCTGCTGGCCGGTCTCTACGCGGACGGGCCAACGGAGATCCTGCTTCCTGGTCCCGCCCGCGATCACACAGAGCGCATGCTTGCAGCGCAGTCTGAACCGCGGCATTCGAGTCAGCGGTTTCTGACATACGATGCCGTGACCGCCAGGCTGGACCCGTCTGCGATCGCGTACCTGAGGCCATTGTCGTGTGTGGTCCCGGGAGACTTTTCCTCAGCGGCTTTCATCGTCGCGGCTGGGCTGTGCATACCCGGTTCCGAGCTCACGGTGACCGGCGCCGGCGTCAACGCAACGCGTACCGGTCTTCTGGATGTGTTGTGGTCGATGGGGGCTGACGTGGCTCTGAGTAACCCCCGCGAGCAGAGTGGTGAGCCGGTGGCGGACATCACTGTACGGGCATCCTCACTCGGCGCGGCGGTTGTGGAGGGCGACACGGTGGTGCGCATGATCGACGAGTTCCCGATTCTAGCGGTCATTGCCACACAGGCCTCGGGCGCAACGCTCATCCGAGATGCCGCGGAACTGCGAGTCAAGGAGTCAGATCGCATCGGATCGGTGGTTGACGAGTTGCGCAAGCTTGGTGCTTCCATCGAGCCGCGGACGGACGGTTTCGTCGTCGAGGGGCCGACATCGCTGCGGGGGGCGGTGGTCGACAGCCACGGGGACCACCGGCTCGGAATGGCCCTGGCGATTGCGGGACTAGTCGCGAAAGGCGAGACGACTGTGTTGGGCGCAGAGCGCATAGCTGATTCCTTCCCCGGGTTTGTTGGGACGATGCGCAGACTAGGCGCCGCGATCGATGAGCGGGACTGAGAGGAATACGGGAGCATCAGGGCATGGAGCAGCGCCCGCAATCACGGGCGAGACTCAGCTTGTCGGCGTAATCGGCTGGCCCGTGGCTCACAGCCTGTCGCCCGCGATGCACAATGCGGTCCTGCGTGCGCTGGGCCTGGACTGGTGCTACGTTCCTCTCCCCGTGCGGCCTGGCGCAGTGGATGAGGCGTTGCGCGGGATAGCGGCGCTTGGATTCCGTGGGGCCAACGTCACAGTGCCACACAAGCGCGCGGTGATGGCGTCGCTGGATGAGATCACACCCGCGGCTGCGGTGGTAGGTGCCGTGAACACGATCGTCGTCACGCAGGACCAGCGAGGGGTTCCGACGATGCGCGGGCACAATACGGATGTGCAGGGCTTTCTCGGCTCGCTTCGCGCGGGTGGCTTCGAGCCGGCTTCAGCCGAGTGCGCTGTAGTCCTGGGCGCCGGAGGGGCCGCGCGGGCGGTCGTCTATGCACTGTTGACAACGGCTGTCGGTGCGGTTATCGTACTGAATCGGAGCCGCGAGCGGGCCGAGGGGCTTGTGTCGGATCTGCTCGCAGCGGGCGTTGCGATTGACCGCGTGCGAGCGCTGGGGCTGGACGAGCGCACGTTGCTGGCTACGGTGCCTGCGGCTGACCTGTTAGTCAACGCCACGACCGTTGGTATGTGGCCCCGTTCTGACGCGTCGATCTGGCCCGAGGCCGTGCCGCTTCCTGCACGGCTTACGGTCTATGACTTGGTCTACAACCCGCTGGAGACGCGGCTGTTGGCTCAGGCGCGTCGATCCGGCGCGAAGGCGATCGATGGGCTTGGGATGCTTGCACGCCAAGGGGCGTTGGCCCTGGAGCTGTGGCTTGGCGAGCCGCTTGACACTGAACTGATCACGGCACAGATGCGTACGGGGGCCGAGGTGTGGTGGGGCCGGGATGCATAGTGCTTCCCATCTCCCTTTCCGCCCGGTTCACGTGTCTGCACAAGGAGGAGATATGGCAGCACAGAGCGCTTTTGATGAGTTCTGTTGGCGCGGATTGGTCTACGACAGCACTGAGGGCCTATCCGATGCGCTCGTAGCCGAGAAGGTTACGGTCTACATTGGTTTCGACCCAACGGCTGATAGCTTGCAGGTGGGCAATCTGCTGGCGCTGATGGGGCTAGCCCGGATGCAGCGCTTTGGCCACAGCCCCATCGCCCTTGCGGGAGGGGGCACCGGCATGATCGGCGATCCGGGCGGCAAGACGAGCGAACGCCAGCTCATGAGCATCGACCAGGTGCAGGCGAACGTCGAGGCGATTAAGCTTCAGCTAGCTCGATACCTCGACTTCGAGGTCAGAGGAAATCCTGCGAGGCTGGTGAACAACGCCGACTGGCTACTGAACGTACCGATGATGGCGTTTCTGCGCGACGTCGGTAAGCACTTCACAGTCAGCTATATGACCTCGAAGGACTCCGTCAAGACGCGGCTGCAGCGCGAGGAGGGAATCTCCTACGCCGAGTTCAGCTACATGCTGCTCCAGGCCTACGACTTCCAGCAGCTCTTTGACCGCTATGGCTGCACGTTGCAGGCCGGCGGCAGCGATCAGTGGGGCAATATCACAGCGGGCGTGGAGTTGATTCGGCGCACGCGGGACGCGCGGGCCTACGGCCTTGTCTATCCGCTGGCGACCGACACCGAGGGCGTCAAACTTGGCAAGACCGTACGGGGAGCGATCTGGCTGGATGCCGCCAAGACATCGCCCTTTCGCTACTACCAGTTCTGGCTGAACCAGGGCGATGATGTTGTCATCAGTTTCCTGAAGTACTTCACCTGGCTGGACCAGGAAGCCATCGTTGATCTGGAGCAAAAGCTGGAGGCGCACCCGGAGCGCAGGGACGCCCAACGCGCCTTGGCTCAAGAGGTCACGCGTCTTACGCACGGTGAGACCGCGCTGGCAAAGGCCGAACAAGCCTCACAAGTCCTGTTTGGAGGGGAGATTGCGGGGCTGGACGCAAGCGAGATCGCCGATATCTTCTCCGATGTGCCTTCCAGTGATGTGCCTAGATCACGGTTCGAGGGAAACGGTTCGGCCCTAATCGACCTCTTCGAGGAGGCAGGGCTGGCTCGCTCGAAGGGAGAGGCGCGACGGTTGTTGAGCAACGGCGGCGTCTACATTAACAACATCCAGGTCACTGATCCGGCCCGTGCGGTAGCGCTCCAGGATGCAACGGATGGCCAGTTCATCGTGCTCAGGAAGGGCAAGAAGCAGTACCACCTGTTGCGGTTGGTCGAGTAGCGAGTAAGCCTGAAGGCAAGAGGACGAGAAGAGGAACGAGGACGAGGGGTATGGAGATTCTGGGGGGACCGCTTTTCGGCGTCGCGGGCGCCGGTGAGTCGCACGGGCCGGCCTACACGACCATCGTGTTCGGTTGCCCGCCGGGGCTGCGCCTGAGGCGCAGTGAGATCCAGCGGTACTTGGACCGGCGGCGGCCCGGCGGGAGTCGACATGGTACCCCGAGGAGTGAGGCAGATCAGGTACTCCTACTCTCGGGGCTGTACGACGATGATCCGGATGTCTTGCTGGCTGGGCCGGAGGCGGTGGCAGTAGTGGCGGAAAAAGCCTATCGAGCACGCACGTACCAAGAAGGCTCGACGACAGGTGAGCCCATTGCCGCGCTCGTCATCTCGTCGGCAACCCAGTCTCGGGACTACGCTCAGTTCGCAGGTCCGCAAGGAGAGGCGCGGCCTGGGCATGCGGATCTGGTCAAGCACTATCAGTCGCGAGGCACGAATGACCCGCGGGGCGGCGGGCGGTCGAGCTATCGGGCTACTATCTCGGATGTGATCGGAGGCGCGATCGCAAGAATCTTCCTTGAGACGCACTTCCAGACTGTGATTCTCTCGTCGGTGATTCAGGTAGGGGATCTGCGGGCGTCGCGCAGCCTGGCAGACGAGGTGCATGAGCTGGTGGCGGACCATACGCAGGCAGAGCCCGTGCCCCTGGCTGCGCTTCGGGCGATCGAGACCAGACTCACAGAGGCGGCTATACCCAGCGTCGATCATGATTTCGCCGAGCGAGCCGCGACTGTGATCGAGCGTATTCGGGGCGAAGGGGATTCTTTGGGATCGTGTGTTGAGGTTATTGCTGTCAACGTGCCTCCCCTTGCGGGGACGCCGCTCTACCAGAGCCTGAAGCTGCGGCTGATGGGGGCCTTGGGAGGGCTCAACGCGGCGCAGTCGTGCGAGGTGGGCGATGGGTTTGCCGTTGTCAGCCGCCGAGGAAGCGAGAACAACGACGCGATCCGTAGCTCAGGATTCCAGACTAATCACCAAGGTGGGTTACTGGGGGGTATCACGACCGGGATGCCCCTGGTCTGCCGCGTCGGCTTCAAGCCGACCTCCTCGATCCTCCTGCCGCAGGCGTCGGTGCGAAAGGACCTGAGCGAGGTCCGCTTTGTGATGCATGAGGGACGTCATGACCCATGCGCCGGTATTCGGGCGGGCATCACGCTGGAGAGCCGGATGTCCATCGAGCTGCTGAACGCGGTGCTGGCGCATCAGGCGACAGCCCTGGACACAAAGAACTTCGTGCTCTTCAGATGAACAGAAACCTGGTGCTTGCGGGATTCATGGGAGTTGGGAAGACCAGCGTCGGACGGGCAGTCGCACAGCACCTCGGGTGGCCATTCATCGATATGGATGAGGTGATCGAGGCCCGCGCCGGGAAGTCGATCTCGCGCATCTTCTCCGAGGATGGCGAACCAGCGTTCCGGGAGCTAGAGGCGGCGCTATGTCGGGAGCTTGGCGCACGGCGCAGCACGGTCATCGCCACAGGGGGGGGAGCTCTGGTCGATCCCGACAGCCGGGCGGCTCTCTCCGCGGCATCTACCCTCGTTTGTCTCGGGGCAAGCACCTCAGCGCTCGTTGACCGCGTGCACGGTGGGGCAGGCCGACCTCTGTTGGGCGTCGAGGATCTGCGCGCCGATATCGAGCACCTACTATCTGGTCGCCGCGAGGCCTATGCCGCGATCCCGTGGCAGATAGACACGACCGACCGAGCGCTTGCGGACGTTGTCGCAGAGGTTGCAGCGCTGGCTGCGGTGCACTCGCTGCCCGTGGCCCATCCCACAGGGACATATGACATTCACATTGGGAGCGGCACGCTCAGGTACCTCGGCGGTGTGATGCGTGCGGCGGGTATCGGCGAGGGTTCGCGGGTTGTGGTCGTGTCCAATGATGTCGTCGCGCCGCTGTGGGCGGGTGCCGTCTCCGACTCGCTAGAGGCGGGTGGGCTTACGCCGATCCCGTGTGTTATCCCCGATGGGGAGACGCACAAGACACTAGAGACGGTGCGCGCGCTCTATGATGCGCTGTTACAGGCCGACCTCGATCGCCACGACACCGTGCTAGCCCTGGGGGGCGGTGTGACCGGGGATGTTGTGGGCTTTGCGGCGGCGACCTACATGCGGGGAGTGCGCTTGGTGCAGGTGCCTACATCACTGCTGGCGATGACCGATGCGAGCGTCGGTGCGAAGACGGGCGTCGACCTTCCCCAGGGCAAGAACCTGGTCGGGGTGTTCAAGCAGCCGGAGCTCGTCTTCATCGATCTGGCCGTCCTAGCGACGCTGCCAGGAGACGAGTTGCGCTCAGGCCTGGCCGAGGTGATCAAGCACGGCGTGATCGGCGATCCCGCCTTGTTCGAGGAGCTGGCCGATCTGGCTGCGACAGGTGCGCCGGTGATCACACCTCAGATCATGGCGCGCTCGATCCAGGTCAAGATCGACATCGTCCAAGAGGACCCTCTTGAGAACGGACGACGTGCGGTGTTGAACCTCGGGCACACCGTTGGTCACGCCATCGAGATGCTCAGCCGATATGCTATGCGCCACGGAGACGCTGTAGCGATTGGTATGGTCGCGGCCTCCCGGATCTCCGAGATGATGGGGCGAGCCGAGGCCGGCCTGGGTGATCGCGTGTCAGGCGTTCTTGCTTCAGCGGGGTTACCGACAAGCTGCCCTCCCTGGTATGTGGGTGAGGTCCTGCGCGCGATGCGCCACGACAAGAAGCGCCAGGGAAGGCGTCTGCGCTGGGTGTTGCCTAGGGCGATTGGGTGCGTTGAGCTCGCCGACGATGTACCCGAGACTCTGGTGAGTGACGTACTGATTGGGATGGGTGCGCATAGCCCGGCCTGAAGACCTGACGCCTGCAAAAGGAGGCTGTTGTGGTGAGACCTATTCGGATCCTGATCTTGCATGGACCTAACCTGAACCTTCTGGGGCGTCGGGAACCGGAGACATACGGCAAGGTCACGCTTGGCGAGATCGACCGGCGCCTTCGTGAGATCGCCACGGACTGCAGCGCCGAGTTGCGCATCGTTCAATCAAACGGCGAGGGTGCGCTGATCGACGCTCTCCAGGGGGCGATGGATTGGGCAGACGGCGTGGTGATCAACCCCGGCGGGTATACGCACACGAGCGTAGCGTTGCGCGATGCCGTAGCGGGCATTGGGCTGCCGGCTGTTGAGGTGCATCTGTCGAACGTGCACGCGCGTGAAGCCTTTCGCCATACGTCGATGATCGCGCCGGTTTGCGTGGGGCAGATCAGCGGGTTCGGGTGGCGTAGCTATCAGCTGGGCCTAACCGCGCTGTTGGACGTGATCCGCGAGCGCGCGTCAGAGAACGCCCGTCAGGGCCGGTCAGAACCGGACCCCTTGGCTTCAGAACACCGCCGCGCCGGGGGAGAAACCAATGATCTTGAAAGCTGAGCGGCTGGCGACACTACCGCCCTATCCCTTCGCACTGTGGTCCGCCCAGGTGGCCCAAGTCGAGCGTCGTGGTGTCGATGTGATCCGCCTGGATATCGGCAACCCCGACATGGCGCCTCCCGAACCGGTTGTTGCAGCGCTGTGTGCATCTGCGCAGGAGTCCGCTCACCACGGCTATGGGGGATATCGCGGGTTGGCGACTCTCCGCCGTGCGATGGCCGACTACTATGCCCGTCGCTTCGGAGTAGCGCTGGACCCCGATGCAGAGGTGTTGCCCTTGATCGGTTCGAAAGAAGGCATCGTCAATCTGGCGCTGGCGTGTCTGGACAACGGCGACGTGGTGCTCGCGCCGGACCCCGGCTATGCACCCTATGCCATGGGTGCGATGTTGGCCGGCGCGGAAGTGGTCACTTTTCCGCTGCTTGCCGAACACAGCTTCCTGCCTGTGCTCGACGCGATACCCCGGGTTGCCGCGGACAAGGCCAAGTTGATGTGGCTGAACTATCCGAACAACCCCACGGGTGGGGTGGCTGACCTCGGTTTCCTGACGCAGGCCGTGGAGTTTGGTCGCGACCACGGGATCCTGATCGCCTACGACGCACCCTATTGTGATGTGGCGTATGATGGTTACGTTGCTCCCAGCATCCTTGCTGTTGACGGAGCGATAGACGTCGCGATAGAGTTCAACTCGCTGTCGAAGACGTACAACATGGCGGGGTGGCGGATTGGGATGGCGGTGGGCAACCGAGACGCGATCGCGGCTCTGGCCCAGGTGAAGTCGAACGTCGACTCCGGGTTGTTCCATCCGCTGCAGGAGGCGGCGATCTGCGCGCTCGCGACCGGGCCCGCCTGGATTGAGGCGCGAAACGCGACCTACCGGGAGCGACTACAGATCCTGGTCGATGGGTTGCGGGAGGTCGGGTTTGATGCCTCCTTGCCGAAGGCAGCGTTGTACCTGTGGGCGTCAGTGCCTGAGGCGCTCGGTGGCGGCGAGAGCGCAACGAGCCTGGCGCGCCTGTGGTTGGAGCAGGCCGGCGTCGCGGTGGCGCCTGGGGCATTCTTCGGACCCTCCGGAGCCGGGTACGTTCGAATCTCGGCTACTGCACCCACTGAGCGGATTCGCGAGGCGATGGCCCGGATCAAGGCGCTGGCGTAGGCGGAGGCTCTTGGCCCGACTGCGGGCGAGGCGTTAGCCTATGGCTCCGGGCAGGAGGCGCTCGGCGTAGGGCACCGTCCAGACCATCGGGTGACTCAGGCGGTGGCCTGTGTAACCGTCCTCGCCATAGGCGGTGCCGTGGTCCGAGCAGATGATGAGCAAGGTTGGGCCGCGACGGCGGAGCGCCGCGAAGAGCGTGGGAAGGTGCTGGTCGACGTAGGCCAGTGCTGCCGCGTGGGTTTCCAGGTTGTCCTCTCTGGCGCCGGGCAGGAAGAAGGCGTTGGGGGGATGGATCGCTGATACATTGAGGAACAGGAAAACTCGGCGTCCGCGCGGGATCTCGTCGAGGCGATCTGCTGCGAGGCGGACCTGAAGCTCCGTTGAGCGCCGGCCATTGACGCCCATCTCCGGGTCCCAGTGGCTCTCGGCGAAGTAGCCGGGCAGCACTTGGCCCAGGGCGCTCTGCTTGTCGAAGAAGTTCACCCCGCCAATGCACAACGTGTGGTATCCCGCGTGTGCCAGGCCGGTGACGACGTCCGGCGCGTCGAAGACGTAAGTTTCGGCTGTCGTCGTGCCGCTGCCGGGGAAGCGCGCTGCAAACAGCCGCGGATGCCGACCAGGCGTTGCCGGTGTCGGCAGGTAACCGGCGAAGAAGGCATGGTGCGCTGCATAGGTGAAGTTCCCAGGCGTGTGCCGCATTTCCCACTGGCCTTCGGGTAGGACCGCCGCAAGATTGGGCGTGCGGCCCGCTCGGAGGGCGTCCCTGGCGACATCGTAGCGGAGCGTATCGAGCACCACAAAGGCGATGTCGCAGCTACCCACGATGTAGTTCGCGTTGATCATAGTGTATGCGGCGTGCGATGCGCCAAATGCGCATCCCGCGTCTAGTCGCCGACCGCCACGGCGGCTTGCGGCGCAGGCTGCTGATGCGGATGCATGCTCAGTGCGAAGGGAATCGACAGAAGGATAAGCCCTGCTGTGCCAAAAAAGATGCCCGGATAGCCGATGATGGGCAGGAGCATTCCCGCGACGAGGGGCATAGCCACCGACGTGACGTGGTTGATGCTGATGCCTGCGCTGAGGGTCGGAGTGAGTTCCTCGGGCGGCGCGAAGCGGTAGACGTAGGTATCGAGGCCAATCTCCAGCACCACCAATAGCTTGATGATGAGCAACAGCAGGATGAGAAATCCGACGCTATTGCTGGTGGCAAAGCCGATACAGCTCAATACCAACAACGCATAACTCGTTGAGAGCACCGGGCGCTCACCATAGCGATCCAGCAGACGGCCAAGGTAGGGCGATCCCAGCAGGTTGATCACGCTGCTGACCATCAGGATGAGGCCGATCTGATGCACCTCGAGCTTGTAAGTCTGCACCAGCACCAAGGTGCCGAAGGTGTTGAGAACCTGCTTTCGTGAGCCCTGGAAGAAGGTGAGGACGTAGTAGAGCCAGTAGCGACCCTTCAGTAGCATCCGTGGGGGCACTTCATCGGTGGCGCCGGCCGTGGGTGGTACGCGGAGGATGAGGAGACCGGCGACGACGAAAAGGGCCGCTCCGGCGAAGTAGTACACGGTCAGGGGAGTCTCGCCGGCAATCCACGAGATGAGGGCGAGCGCGCCCATCCCCACGATCGCGGCAAGCGAGCCGACACCGTTTAGCGTGCCCATCACGGTACCGGTTCTACCTTTTGGGCTCAACGACAACGCCAGAGAGCTGTTGAGGGGCATCCACATATGCAGACCGAGGCTGGCGAGAACAGCAACGACGAGGAGCCCGGTGTAGGAATTGACGGTGGCGTAGAGTCCGTAGCCGACGCCCGCGATGACGAGGGAGACGGCAGTCCGGTAGGAGAGGGGCAGGCGCATCGTCAACGCGGCGATGAAGATCAGCACCAGGCCGGGAATCTCCCGGATACCTTCCAGCCACAGGACCTGGTTGCCGCTGAGGCCCAGGGTTTCGACGAAGAAGTTCGTGCTGGCGGCATCAAGCAGCCCCTGGCCGAATCGCTGCATAAAGGACGATGCTGCCAGGAAGATCAGGCTCGAGGTCCAGATCGTGGCGTCAAACCGGAGGTGGCGGGAGAGTCGCTTCATCAATGGCCTCGATAGTTCAGGGCTGGGCGAGCCAGAAAGGGTTGCAGGGCGCGCTATGCGGCGCCCCGCTATCTCCGGTCCCTGGTATATGCCGCCAGTCTAGCCGAGAATCTGCAGAACGCAATCTGCCGAAATGTCACGCCTGGACGCGGTAGTTGCGCATCATTCCTGCATCCTCGTGCTCGAGGTTGTGGCAGTGGTAGAGATAGAGACCTTCGTAGGACTCGAACTTGAGCAGCACTTTGACCCGTTCGCCCGGCAGCAGGAGGACCGTGTCCTTCCACCCCTCATCCACGTAGCCCTCGGCAAGTCCTCGATTCTGAGCAGCGAAGTCGGGGAGAACCTCGCGCCCGACGACCTGAAACTGCACATTGTGGACGTGCATCGGGTGGGGCATGGCCATGCGCAGGCTGTCGTTGCGGAACTCCCAAACTTCCAGGTCGCCCAGTCGGACGACTTCATCGGGTGCCACCTTGTGCATATCGAAGGTGCGACCATTGAGCTGCCAACTCATATGGCTCATCTCCAGCGTGAAGCTGCGAGGTTTTTCCCGGTTGATGGCGTCGATCTCGCGGTACCCGCCGAGATCGGACAGCACCTCCGGCAGCACAGCATGTGCCTGCTCCTCGCGCACAACGTTGGCCTGAACCACGGGGAAAGTGTCGCCTCCTGCGAAGCTCAGGTTCTGCAGGATGATCGCCGCCCCTATCGGGTCCTGGCTGAAGTCGACCCACACTTCGACGCGTTCCCCCGGGGCTAGCGTCACCGTGGTGCGACTTACGGGGCGTTCCAGCAGGCCGCCATCGGTGGCAATGACGTCGAGGTGCCTCCCATCGCTCCAGCCGAGTTTGTAGATCCTGGCGTTGGAGCCGTTGAGCAGCCTAAGGCGATAGGGGCGCGTCGCTACGGGTAGCACGTAGGTGGGCTGCCCATTGACGAGGATCGTGTCTCCCGAGAAGCCAAGCATCCTGGTCTCCATTGTGGCGGCGTACATCAGCTGATTGTCATCGGAGAATGCCCGATCCTGGATTACCAGCGGCACGTCGTACGCACCGCTGGGAAGGGCAGTGGTGGACACTTCGTTACCCTCGACGATGATCAAGCCCGCGAGACCGGCATTCACCTGGGGGCCGGTGCGCCCGTGAGGATGCGGATGGTACCAGTAGGTCCCGGCCCGGTTCATTACCCGGAAGGTGTACGTGTAGGACTCACCGGGGTCGATCGCCAGTCGGGGATGACCATCGGCATGCTCGGGAACGTGCATACCGTGCCAGTGGATGATGGTTGGCTCGGGCAGCTCGTTGGTGAATGTGATCCGTACCGTCTCGCCTCTTCTGAACCGCAACAGCGGACCCAGGTATGAGCTCGGCAGCGGTTGTACTGAACCGGCGTCGCCGCCAAGTACCCTCGCCTCGTACCGCCATACCTTCGTCTTGGCGCCCGGCAGGATCTGGACCTCGTCAGGGCGGGCGCGCATATCGAGCACGAGGTTGGGAGACTCGCCAGTCCTCTGGAGACCCTCGGCTGCATCATCTGGACCGACATCCCGTGCGTGTGGATCACATCCAGAAAGGCTGGCTATCGCTCCTCCTGCCACGGCCACGCCAAGTCCTGAGATGGCGTAGCGCAGGAACGCGCGGCGATCCAGTCGTCTCGCCATTATAGTGTCACCGCACGCATCATCGGTGGTGGTCGATGCCCTGGTAGGCCTCGATGAACCTCACGATGCGGGCCTCATCCAGCTCATCCAGGGCATCAATCCGCCCCCACGCTGTGAGCGCAATCCGTGTGTCCATCCCAGGATAGGGTGCCAGAATCACGTACCTGTCGTACGCTCCGACGATGCTGCTGAGTTGGGCAACGACATCCGGGCAACCGTCAGGACAGTTGTACTGGACCATGACGCCCCCATCCTCTAGATTATGCACCTGAAGCTCATTGGGGATGGGATCGCTGTGGATGCCCCAGCGGGCGAGCGATTCATAGTGCGGTCCTGACGTCGGTGGTGTGGAGTTATACGTTGCTGTCTGTGGATACTGGATATGCAGGTTGCCAAGATCGGCCATAGCACGACCTGGGCGGGGACGCGCGGCCTGGTAAACCAGCAGCCCGAAGGCGGCGACCGCGGCTGCAATGAGCAGCGAGGGAAAGGTGATGCCTTGCCTTTGGCGAGCTCGTCGCGAGTATCGATGCTTCTTCATTGTAATCCTGTCGCTCCTCTCGGCGCCGCCATGGGCGACTGTTCCCTGCTCTAGAATACTCTATAAAGTAAACGATTATATTCTAAACCAAATCGCCGGGAAAAGCAAGACCCGGTGCTCAGGAATGAGCACCGGGTCAAATGGCTTCGTTTCGCGAAGTCAGGCGAGTATCAGAGGCTACTTTGTTTCGCGATAAATCACGTGCTTTCGCACGAGGGGATCGTACTTGCGCAATTCCAACCGCTGGGTGTCGTTGCGGCGATTCTTCTGCGTGTAGTACATGTGTCCGCTCTCTGTGCTCTTCATCTTGACCAGAACTCGCGTGCCCTTCTTTGCCATGATTCATCCTCCTCAGAATACCAGGCGAGGCTCCATCAGTGGCGGCCCGCCGCATGTACGAAGCTTAACAGAACGATCGCATTATAGCGTGGTTGGGAGCACTGTCAAGCGGCCGCAGGAGGATGAGCGCGACTCAGCGTAGGGTAGATGCCAGACCGCCGTCCTGCCATCCGGGTGGTGGAGGCGGACCCTTGCGCTTAGGTCAGTACGACGACGAGCGCCCCAAAAGACTTTCCGGGCGCCTTGGACGCGGAGATCGTCGACGGTGCATCGCTTCCCGGAAGGTTCGTCAATCCGCCGGCAGCGATCATGGGCGGTTGTTAGATGACGCCTTTATGGTAGAACAGGGACGCTGACGCTGCGCGATCGTAGCCTTGAGAGGAAGGTGTGATGACGTCGAAGCATACCGGGGAGCCTGAGCTGGATATCTCGATTGTGCTGCCGATCTACAATGAGGCGGGAAACCTGCAGCTCTTCATCCCGGAGTTGTCAGCCGCTCTGCAGACCCTGGGGCGTCCATACGAAATCGTCGCGGTCGACGATGGTAGCACTGACGATAGCGTTGCGATCTTGCGGGCACTAAAGCAGGAAGAGCCGCACCTCCGCATCATCCGGTTTCGGCGCAATTTTGGGCAGACTGCTGCATTCTCAGCCGGCTTCGACTTGGCTCGGGGCCGCTACGCCATCACGATGGACGCAGATGGGCAGAACGATCCCAAGGACATCGCGAAGATGCTGCAAGTCATGGAAGAGGGCGACTACGATATCGTCAGTGGTTGGCGCCAGGAGCGCAAGGAACCGTTCCTCTCGCGCCGGCTGCCGTCGATGTTGGCGAACCGGATCATTGGCAGGTCCACAGGGATTAGGCTCCACGATTATGGCTGCTCGCTGAAAATCTACCATCGTGACGTCGCAAAGAACGTTAACCTCTATGGCGAGCTTCACCGCTTCATCCCGGCACTGGCCTCAGGACTGGGGGTCCGGGTGGCGGAGGTGCCGGTCAACGATCGCCCGCGCACGTTCGGAAAGTCCAAGTACAACCTTTCCAAGACCGTGCGTGTGATCCTGGACCTGGTGACTGTCTCGTTCCTGCTGAGCTACATGGCGCGCCCGATGCAGTTGTTTGGTCTGGCGGGGTTAGTTAGCGGCGGGGTTGGTTTTCTCCTGGGACTCTACTTAGCGCTGTACAAAGTGCTCACCGGGGCAGACATCGGCAATCGTCCGCTCTTGTCCCTCGCGATCCTGCTGATGATCCTCGGCGCGCAGTTCCTGGTTATGGGGCTTCTCGGGGAGCTCCAGGCGCGAACCTACTACGAAGTCCAGGACAAGACGGTCTACACGATCCGAACTGAGGAGTAGTATGGGCGCGTCGGGGCGCGACCGTCAGAGCCGATCGGAATCGGGCGGCCGCCGGTCAGAATCGGGCGGCTTGGCGTCGGAACGCGGGGATAGTGCTACGAGAAGTCTTGGTGCCGCGATCTTCGTCGTGGCGCTTCTCGTCCGCCTGATGCCGCTGGGGCTGTATGTCACCCCGGATGAACCGATCTGGGTGCTACGCAGCCATCAGCTCCTCGAGGCCGTCGAAACTGGCGACTGGGCCGCCGTTCCTCAGACCGGGCACCCGGGGATGACGACTATGGCCCTGGGCGCGCTCGGCATATGGCTTACGGCGCGGCTTGACCCTGCCGGGGCCGCAGCCCACCGCGATTGGATCGGCCGAATTGCCTCGCTAGCGCCTGAGAACGGCGCCGCTTTTCCGCATCTCGTTGCGTTCCTGCCGGCGGGCCGGGTTATGGTTGCCCTGGTGACGGCAGGCGGCCTCGCTCTGGCGTACACGATCGGCAGGCGCAGGCTCGGTGACAGAGCGGCGCGTCTGATGGCGCTGTTCCTGGCCCTTGACCCTTTTGTCGCCGGTCATTCCGGCCTGCTGCATACAGACGGGCTACAGGCGACCTTCGTGCTCCTGGCCATTCTCCTCGCGTATCCTGAAGGGGACGTGTTCCCGCCCCGCGATTGCCCCCTCCTTGCCAGCGTCCGCCGCAAGCCAACCCACGGGGCGCCCGGCATCGTTGCCGCGGCGCTCTTCCTGGCGCTCGCGGGCCTGACCAAGATGCTTGGGCTCCTGGTCGCACCCGGCTTGGCTCTGGCAATGCTCATCTGGTGGAAGGGCTCGATCTGGAGACGTGGGGCCCGGGTTGCCGGCCTGGCGCTGCTGACGGTCGGGTTCTTGGTGGTTCTGTACCCGCCGATGTGGGTGCAGCCCCGCTCGGCGCTGCAATCCCTCGTCAGCGCCGTGAGCTATCACGAGGGCATTGGCCTTCGCCCAGTGTTTTTCGTGGGCGAGACAAGCACCGATCCCGGTCCCTGGTTCTACCTTGTGGTGCTGGTCTTCCGGTTGACGCCGCCCGTGTTGCTGGGGTTGCTGGGATTCCCTTGGTTCAGACGTGGCACGACGGGCGACAGGTCGCGCCGGTTGGCGTGGGCCTTGCTGTCCGCCTTGAGCTACCTGGTGGGCATCTCCGTGGCGGGCAAGAAGTTCGACCGCTACGTTCTCAGCGTCATCCCGCTCCTAACGTTGGTGGCAGCGTTGGCGTGGCTGCGCCGGGCGCGCGCGTGGCGTTTCGGGGCGTTGGCGAGCCTGGCTCTGCCGTGGGCTCTCGTGAGCGTGCTGCCCTTGCAGTATGCCAGTCCGTTGTTTGGTGGACCGTGGGGGGCCCAGGCGGTGGTGCCGCTCGGCTGGGGAGAGGCGTCAGGGCTAGCGGCACATTGGCTCAACAGGCAATCCTCGCTGGCCGAAGGTGCATCGGTGATGACGGCCAATGTCCCCGGGATTGCCGGCCTGTTTGACGGCCAGACCTGGCCATGGAATGAGGCCAATGTGGGATGCACCGACTTCGTCATCGGTCAGGAACCTGCCCTGCCAGCGATCTACACGTTGGTGGCGGATGTCTGGGTCGCTGGGCGAGATCAGGTCCGTGTCTATGGCTATGCGCCGAAGGCTTCAGGCTTGGAACCATTTGTTGTGCCAGGGCCACTGCCCGGAATTCCCGCAGATGCAGTGGCGCCGACCGCGGATTCCGACACTTTGCGGACCTGGCTCGTGCAACGACTTGCGGATGGCGACGCCTTCACGTGGGTTCACGCGCCCAAGTGTTATCCACTCACGGAGGCGCAGCTGAGGTACGTCGCTGATGCCATGGCGGCTCGCGGCGCGCTGGTCTGTGAATCCTGGAGCCCCGTGCTCGGGCTGGCAACCGAACGGTGCACGGTGCTGTCCACGCTGCCGCAGGTTGCGCCGTTCGTAGCACGTTTCGGTGGTGGCCTCGATCTTGTGGAAGTGGCGTGGGAGCACGTGGTGCATACTCCCCGCCCGCTTAATATTCATCTTCGCTGGCAGGCCCAGGTACCGCTGCAGGAGGTGGAGGTCTACCTGGCGCTGAGAAGTACGGAGGGCGCCGACGGGATTGTGTGGGCCGAGGGAGGGCGCCGGTTGTTGAGCGACTGGGGTTGGGCCGCGCCGGATTGGCCTGTGGGACAGATCATCGACACTGAGGCCTATATCCCTTTGCCCCTGCATCTGCCTCCCGGGACGTACAGTTTGGTGCTGCGCGCCAGTGGTCCGCAGGGTGCGATGGGCCTCGCGACGCCCGACGGTGTCTTCGGTGGAACGGAGCTCATTCTTGGCAACGTGCAGGTGATGCCTGCATCTAGCGCCGCCGGCGAGATCGCGCTCTCCACACACATCGATGGTTCGTGGCCCGGTCTGAAGGCACTGGGCGCAGAACTCCCGGTTGATAGTGTACTGGCCGGGCAGCGGTTGCCCTTCAGCCTTGGGCTCGAGCGAGTGGCGGGCACACCGCCGGCGGCCTTGCACTGGGACCTTGTGTGTGGGGGTGTGAGCCACGATGACGGCGAGCTACCGTTGGTGGCTGCATCGGTCGACCGTTGGCCCTTGGGCTACCGTTATGTGCTGCGCTTTGCACCACGCGTTGGTCCCGACACACCAGCGGGGGAGTGCACACTCTTCCTTGGACCGAGCCGCTCGGAAGCGCGCCGCTCGGAAGCGGGTGGAGGCTCGTCTCCGCCCCTAGCCGCGGATGAACGTGTTGTGCTGGGCGCAGTGGTGGTCGAGCAGCGCATTCGACGCTATGAGGCGCCAGAGGTCTTTGAGGTCGAGTTGGACATATCTGCGGACCAGTGGGCAGAGCTGCTGGGGATCGACGTCTCGGCGGCCGAGGATGTCTCGGCGGCCGAGGGTGTCTCTGCGATGGAACTCGGGCCCGGTGATAGTCTGTCGGTCACGCTCTACTGGCGCGCTCAGGGCGACGCGGCGCAAGATTACACGGTCTTCGTGCACGCCGTCGGTCCAGATGATCAGGTGTGGGCCCAATCGGACGCGTGGCCTGCTCGGGGCGCCGCGCCGACTATGACCTGGACCCCGGGTGAGATCATCGCGGACGAGCACAGGCTAGTCCTCCGCGACGGCGCTCCCAGTGGGATCTATACGCTCTACGTGGGGCTATATGATGCTGGCGCCGGGTCGCACGTGGCGCTGTTTGTGAACGGTGAGCGGGTTCCGGACGATCGAGTGGCCGTCACGACGTTCGAGGTAGTGCGCCAGCCGTGAGAACGGCGCGTTAGAGCGTCGCAGCAGTATCGTGCCTTGCCGTGCGGAACCGGGCCATAGCTTCGTTGAGGCGTTGCTGCTGGGCGTAAAACCGCTCAAGCAGCGAGAGGACTTCGCCGTGGTCCGGGCTGCGCAGGTACTCATGCTGCTCCAGCGCTTCCTCTATCACCTGGATGGCCATGTCGGTCTTGCCAAGTCGCTCGAACAATAACCCAATGTCCATCAGGTTTGCGACGATGCCGGCTCGGTCGTCCAAGGCGCGGTACGTTCGTAGACTCGCTGCGAAGCGCTCCAGTGCCTGGTCGAGGTATCCCAGCTCGCGTAGGATCTGCCCCTGTTCGCGTTCGGCACATGCCAGGCCGTGGGGTAAAGTAAGGGATTCGAAGAGCTCGAGCGCCGCTTGGCTATAGACCAGGGCTTGGCGGTGATCAGGAAGCTCCCGACACGCCACGGCAAGTTTGTGTAGGCACTCAGCCTCACTCCTGCTATCGTGTTCATGCTGCAGGATCTGGCAGGCCTCTCGCAGGTGCTGCACGACAGCCTGGCGGTGTCCCATCTGGCGATGCGATTCGGCCAGCCGCATCAGCAGGTCAGCGCGCTGGATGCCGGAGGCCTTCGGATCCAAGTCATCGCGCGCACGGTCACAGGCTTGTGCGGCAGATGTCAAATCGCCGGCACGTGGACTCGCGCCGACCGAAACTCCGCTATCGGGAATCGCCTGACCTAAGGCGGGCGCTCCCACTGTCTGTTGGGCCAGCTTCGCGGCTAGATCTCGCTGCCCTTGGCGATTCAGCTCGGGGGTGATGGTCCGCACGATGTGCGCGGCATCAGCCGCTGCTCCAGCAAGCGCAAGATGATATTGCCAGGCGATGGCGCGCTCCAACACTGCAGCTGTCGTCACGCCCTCAGGTGGTTGGCGCAGCCAGAGGCCTAGCACACCGTTAGCATCGCTTGCCAGCCACGCGATGCGTTCCTGCGACCAGCCCGTGATATTGCGGGCCAAGATCTGCCGCCGGGCGGCATCAACCAACGGCGCGGCATAGTGGGTGGCTGCCTTGAGGTGGAGCAAGCGCGCCTCGTTGGCGCTGAGGCTCGCTACGATTATTCGCTGGGCTGTGGGCTGAACGGTCAGGCTGGCGGGGTCGGCCGGATGAATGGCTCTGATCAGCCCGAGATGCTGCCACTTCCGTGCAAGCCGCTCCGCGTGCCCTGCGGCTACCGGGGTCAGCCTGGACAGGAAGTCCGCCGAGAACGGCCTCCGCAAGATCGCGAGCGAGCGCAAGACATCGTATTCGCCTGGGTCGAGTTGAGCCAGAATCCCACGGATCAAGTAGACGATCCAGTCGTGTGTGGCCCGATCGGCGATTGGCGGCTTGGTCAGGAGTGAAGCGAGATCGCCGCCAGTGCGTACCCAGCCTGCGAGTAACTGCAGCGCCTCTGGGTGACCGCCCAGATGCCAGTAGACGGCCTGCTTCTGTTCGGAGGACAGCTGCCGCAGTTCTGGCCACCGATGCATGATCCGGATGGTCGGCTGGAGTGGCAGGAGGGGGATCTGCACTTCTCGCCGTTTTTCGGCGCTTGTCTTGGCCAGGTCGGCCCAGCGCCGTGCCCCCGTGAAAAAGAACGTGGTTCGGCCTGGAACGCTCAGCAGGCCCAGGATAACGTCTCGCACCGTTGCATCGGCCATGGATCCTGGCTCCGCCGTGTCATCTTCGAACCATGCATCGATACCCTCGAAGACGAGAACATGCCGCTTGCCAGACATCTGCTGCATTGCGGCGCGGGCGCGCTCGTAAGGGTTCAGGCGTAGATCCAGCAAGACGTCTGCGGCCTCAAGGCCTGTGCCCGGTTCTGCGCCACGCCAGAAATCGGCGATCTGCCCAAGCACCGCAAGCGGTTCCACCATTGTACGGCACTCGATCCTGAGTATGGCGCTCGGCTTGGGGCTCCAGCGTTCCAGAAGCTGCGAGACCAGATGGTGCTTACCGACTCCCTCGCTGCCCCAGATGCCAAATACCCTATCGCCGGCACGGAGCGCCTTACGAATGGTCTGGATTTCATGCTTCCGTCCGATAGCGTCTTCCAGAGGAGCATGGTCCGTTGCCGGCGCAAGAGCAGATGGCTCGTCGATAGGTTCATCCGCGCTCGCAGCTATCTCTGGATCAACGAGCCTGAGATCGGGCGCTCGCAAGTACAACGCCGGTAGCCCCCAGTTGAAGGGCTGTTGGTCAGGGGGCTTGTCTTCATCGAACACGCTCAGCGCGAGTCGTCCCTTCTGGAGGCTTTCGCAAACGGGAAGCCCTGTGGCGAGTGCACTGTACGTAGCTCTGAGGAACGCTGTAGCAGCGGGCGCATCGAGATGCGCCGGCGTAACAACGACGCCAGGAAGATCGTGATCTAGCAGAGCTTCAGCAACCCCGGTGAAAGCGTCGGGTGCGCCGGCCTGAGCGCTAGGACATGCAGATATCAGGAGAAGGCGGGGGGCACCTCCGTCGAAGTATCGCGGCAGTTGCGCGCCGCTGAGCAAAGCCGTCCTTGCAACATCGTCCTCAAAGCACAGGAACCCTTGATTCTGTGCAAGATGGTAGACGCCGTGTCCAAAGAAGTGGATGGCTTGGTAGGGCCTTGCCCTTACAGCCGTGAGAAGTGCCGATGACGTAGGCTCGGTGAGGATCTCCAGGTCAAGTACACCCTGGCTGATAAGGGGCTCAACGGACTCCAGAAGCGAACCGGATACTGCAGCCGCGTCGAATGTCGTTTGGTCCTCAGGGTTCGCGATGATCGCGAGGACACGCAGCGGAGCGAGCTCGGGTTGGGGGGAAAGGGTGCGCAGGTCTGCGGGGCGGCGGCTGAGCATGAATGTGCCGTCCAGGCACAGAAACTGCCTGCCATCGAAAAGATACTCCCACGGCAGACGCCACAGGGGGTAGGCTTCGTGGCCAATGGACAGCGTAAGGAGACACGGCGCGCCGACCTCGTGCTCGGCGAAGTAGGCTCGCAGACCCTTCCCATTGCCGAACAGGTAGCGATAGAGCCGGCGACCATCCGCGGCAGCCTGAGAGGGGTTCGATCTGCCGCGCGATTCTGGTTGTGATCGTGGGCGTCCCCGCGTCCTGAGCAACCACTGCGGCTGGACGCCGGCTACACTCGAGAAGTCGTGGCGGAACTCGTTACTGAGGATCTCTTGGCCATCGTTGCGCCTGGTAATGGCCAGATATCTGTTACCGAGTCTGCTAATCTCGATCCTAAGCTCTGCGTGCACGCTCGACCCCTAGCGTCTGGGTTCTCTTTCCGGCTTGTTCCCGCGGAATGTCATCTGGATAGGCGTCCCCGGGAACGGGTACTGCGCGCGTATCCGGTTTTCGAGGTAGCGTTCGTAAGAGAAGTGCACTAGCTTCGGCTCATCGACCGAGAAGACGAAGTGAGGTGGCGCAACTCCCACCTGCGCGACGGAGAAGATGCGCAGCCGTCGGCCGCTTTTGCTGGGCGGGGCATGCTCTATGACGGCTTGCTGAACCAGGTCACTGAGTGGCCCCGATGGAACGTGCTGGTACCTTGCCTCAACGATCTGCTGCGCGGTCGGCAGGACTTGCTGTACGCCGGACCCGGTCAGAGCTGAGATGAACAACACCGGAACATAGTTCAGGAACTTCAGCTCTTCGCGGACGTGTTCCTCAAGGTCTGCCCGGTGCTGGCGTAGCTCCGGTTCGACCGCGTCCCATTTGTTCACCAACACAACGACACTGACCCCCTCATCCAGGGTCATTCCCGCGATATGCGTATCCTGTGCCGTGATGCCTTCTGTGCCGTCGATGAGGACAAGCGCAAGATCGGTTCGTTGTAGTGCTCGAGCTGTGCGAAGCACGCTCCATTTTTCCACACCAGACTCGACCTTACCGCGCCTACGAATGCCGGCCGTGTCGACTAGCACGAAGCGTTGGCCGTCGTACTCCATCGCTGTGTCTACAGCATCGCGGGTGGTGCCAGCCACCGGACTCACTATGGCGCGCTCCTGGCCCAAGAGCCGGTTGAGCAGAGAGGACTTGCCGACATTGGGACGCCCAATGATGGCGACGTGAATGGCATCATCTTCGATCAGATCTGGCTCCTCGATCCAGGGGAGGGCCTCTACGATGAGATCGAGTAGATCGCCCACGCCGCTGCCGTGAATCGCTGACACGGTCAGGACCTCACCGATGCCCAACTCATAGAACTCGAGGGCATTCTGCTCACGCACCTGGCTTTCGGCTTTGTTTGCGACGAGGATCACAGGCTTCTTTGACCGGCGCAGGAGATCGGCAACCTCGCGGTCCGCAGACGTGATACCTGCTATAGCGTCAGTCAGAAAGAGGACGAGATCAGCGTCGCCAATCGCAGCCTCGGCTTGGGCTCGGATGAGCGGGATGAAATCCTCTGAGTCCCTGAGCAAGGGCTCTATGGTGAGCGGAGCTCGGCCGGTTTCGACCGTCGACGGAAGAACCTCAATGCCGCCGGTGTCGACAACAAGGAACGTGCGTCCATTCCACTCCGCATCGGCCACGATCCGGTCTCGCGTGGTGCCCGGTATGTCGCTAACAACGGCTCGGCGCTCGCCTACGATGCGATTGAAGAGCGTCGACTTGCCCACGTTCGGGCGCCCGACGATGGCCACCAATGGTTTTTGCATGCAATCTCCTGATGCTGCACAGTATACTTGGAAACGCACCAGCCGACAACGCCCGGGCAGGCAATTGCGTTTTCCATGGCCTGTGGCACAATGACGCCAGGCTGTGTCTTCCACATCCGGCAGCCGCTCTGGGATCCGAAAGGCGTTTCCGATGAAGCGTGATCTCGATGCGTTGATGACTTCTCGTAATCTCGATGCCATCCTGGTCAGCGGCAAGGTTCTTGGTAACCCTCCGTTGATCTATCTGCTCAATGGCGCCCACCTAACCCGCGGAATTCTCATCAAGAAACGTGGAGAGACGCCATCGCTCATCGTGGGCCCCATGGATCGCGCGTCGGCAGCGGTCGCGGGCTATCCGGTGCTGTTGACGACACGGTATGGGTACAGTGAGCTCGTGCAACAGCACCATGGGGATGAGCTTGCGGCATCAGTAGCCTATTACCAGCGGATTTTCGAGGATCTGGGTATCTCAGGTCGTCTTGGTTGTTATGGGTTTCTCGATCAGGGATACGCCTACACGTTGTTAACGGCGTTGAACGCAGCGCTGCCGAGTGTCGAGATCGTCGGCGAGATGGATCCCGATCTCATCCGCGTGGCGCGCGCGACCAAGGATGCCGACGAGGTGCGGGCAATCCGTGAGGTTGGAGTGCGGACAATCGCTGTCGTGCGCCAGACCCTGGCATTTCTGCAATCCTACGCGGTCGGCGATGACGAGACATTGCGTACTCAAGACGGGGCAGTGTTGACTGTCGGGAGAGTTCACGAGCACATCGCACGCCTGGTCGCGGCTGAGGGTTTGGAGGACCCCGAAGGCTTCATCTTCTCGACTGGGAGTGATGCCGGCATTCCGCATAGCCGCGGCACTGTGGGTGCTCCTATGCGGTTGGGCGAACCAATCGTCTTTGATATCTTTCCCCGACAGATGGGCGGTGGTTACTTCTTTGACTTGACGCGAACCTTCTGCCTCGGGTATGCGCCAGAGCCCGTCGCACGTCTGCATCGGGATGTAGTCGACTGTTTGACGACCGTGAAGGCGTCGCTTCGTGTTGGACAGGAAGTGCGCCGCTATCAGCAGATGACGTGCGCGTTCTTCAGTGCACGTGGCCATCCGACGATCGCGGACGATCCGGCGATCCAGCGTGGCTATGTCCACAGTGTGGGTCATGGGGTGGGTCTGGACATTCATGAAGTTCCGAGTTTCACCGACAGCCCTGGAAACACGATGGTCTTGGAGCCAGGACACGTGTTCGCCTTTGAGCCGGGGCTCTACTACCCAGAACAGGGTATGGGATGTCGCGTAGAGGACGTCGTCTGGGTTGAGGGCGACGGCGAGATCCGAACCCTGACCGAGATGCCCTACGATCTGGTAGTGCCCATGCCCGGGTGGTCTCACGAAAGGCGGCCTGACCTATGACCGTTCGCATTCTTGGTATAGAGACATCCTGTGATGAGACCGCGGCGTCCGTTGTGGAGAACGGAACAACGATCCTCTCCAACGTGGTAGCGTCACAGGCTGAGCTGCACGCGCAGTACGGTGGCGTGTTTCCCGAACTCGCCTCGCGTATGCACGTCGAGTCTATCATCCCAACCGTTGATGAGGCGCTTGCGGCTGCCTATGTGGGTTGGGATGACTTGGATGCCATCGCCGTGACCTATGGCCCGGGCCTGCCGGGATCGCTGTTAGTCGGCCTCAACTACGCTAAGGGAGCAGCGCTCGCGAAGGGCCTGCCGCTCGTGCCTGTAAACCACTTGGAAGGACACCTCTACGCCCACTGGTTGCAGACGGGTGCCGAAGGCAGTGCAAACGGTAACCTGCGCTTCCCTCTGGTTACGCTCATCGTGTCCGGGGGGCACACTGACCTCATCCTGGCCCACGACCACGGTAAGTACGAGCGACTGGGCGGTACGCTGGACGACGCTGCTGGTGAAGCGTTCGACAAAGTGGCGCGGATGCTCAATCTCGGCTACCCAGGTGGACCGGCGATCGAGCAGGCTGCCAAGAGCGGCGATCCGGGGATCTTCGATCTGCCGCGAGCTTGGCTGCCGGGCACGTACGATTTCAGCTTCAGCGGGCTGAAGACGGCGGTGTTACGCATAATGCAGCGGTATAAAGAGCCGGTGCCACAGAGTTTCTACGTCAACATGGCCGCCGCATTCCAGAAGTCGGTCGTGGATGTTCTGGTAGAGAAGGTGGGGCGAGCCGCCAAGGAGTTCAGCGTGAACGCTGTACTTCTCTCCGGCGGGGTGTCGGCGAACGCGGCGCTGCGGGAGGCTGCACGCCAGGAGGTCACGGTACCGGTCTACACGCTGCGGCGCATCCTGTGCACGGATAATGCGGCGATGATTGCCGCAGCGGGGTACTATCGGTATCAGGCCGGCGATCGCGCCGGGTGGGATCTTGACATCGAGCCTGGACTGCAGCTCGTGTAGCGGCGGTCACCCTCTGCAGGGCTCATGGTGTGCGGAACGTCCCGGGGATGAAGACGCGCCAGGGCATTATCTCGACGACGTGCGTGCGATTCAGAAAGCCCGCCTCGCCATATCCACCAAAGGCGTAGATCGAGGTCTCGGATGGTACTGCGCCGAGATTGCGCCATTCACCAACGATCGGTGACTCGACAACGCTCCATTCATCCTGCCCTGGTGTGTAGCGCTCGTTGAACCCCAGAGGCGTATGCCATCCCCCGCCGATGGCATACGCTCGTCCTCCTATTGCTACAAGACTTAGCCCACCGCGTGGCTGCAACATCGACCCGCAGCTCTCCCACCGGTCTTCAGCAGGGGCATAGGCCTCGCACGTGGCGAGCTCGCGCTCGTTGACAAAGCCGCCTACATACAGAATGCGATTCTCCAGGGCCGCAGCAGCGCCGAATCCGCCTGCGTGCTCTGGTGCGCGAAGGGCTTCCCACGCATCCGACTTGGGATCATAGCGATACGCCAACGCCTGGTAGCTCTGACCATCCCATCCGCCGAAAAGGTAAGCCCGATCCTCATAGGCGGCCAGAGCATAGGCGCATAGTGGGGTGGGCAGCGGTGCGGCTTCGGACCAGGTGTCGTCCGCAGGGTCGTACAAGTGCGCGACGTTGCTAGGCGTCCAGTATGCATCATCTGTGCATCCCCCCGGCACCAGGATCTCCTGGCCCAACGCGACTGCGCTGACGTTCGCCAGCGACACGGGGCGAGGTCCGCCCGGGCGCCAGGTGTCGGACTCGGCGTCGTAGATGTCGACGCGATCGCTTGCTCCGCCGTCGGTCATCCCACCGATCAGGTAAATACGGCCCTGGACTCCAACTGCACCCATGCCGGCACGGCGTACCGGAAGTGGTGCAAGCTCCTGCCACCCAGCACCAGCCGATGGCTGAGGGATACTTGCAGCCGGATCGACTGCGCCAAACACGATGCCCGGGCCGGTCGTGGTGGGTGTCGACACGCGTCGACGCGGAAGGGCAAATACGAAGAGCACAAGGATCAGGCCGAACGTGAGGACTGACCAACGCTGCCAGGGCCACGCAGGCAAGGCGGCCGGTATTGGCGGAACCCGCTCATCGCTGGCCGTGGCTCGCTCTGCCCTGAGGGGAGCAAACGCCTCCTGCGCGTCGGGAGAGGGCACCGCGAGCTGTTCGGGTATGCCTTGCAGCGTCACCCAGCCCTCTTGGACGGCGAGCATAGATAGTTCCGTGCGGGACGCGACCCCCGTCTTGGTGAAGATGTTGCGGAGGTGTACCTTGACGGTGTTGTGGCTCAAGAACAAGCGCGCTGCGATCTCGCGGTTGGTCAGCCCTTCCGTTACTAGTGATGTGATCTCGAGCTCGCGCTCACTGAGCTCATCGCCCGGCTCGTTAGCCACTGAACACCTCAGTCATATCGAAGGGGCTGTCATTGGCGAGCGGCGTCATTCGCATCGCCCTGTGAGTTTCTGAGGTCCCACAAGCCTGAACTGCACTACACGCCTTGTCCCATCGTTTACCAGGGCGGCCTGGCTCAGCCGCAAACCGACGACCCACAGCAGCCGCTCGTTGGACACGAGTAAGGGGAGGTGGTCTCGCCACGGCCGGGGTAGTTTGGTGTTGATCAGGAAGTCGCTGAGACGGACGTCGGATCCCTCCATACCCTGAGGCTGAAAGCGGTCCCCCTTTCGCCGGGTACGGAGCACTGGTTGGTCTTGGAGGGCATCTTGGTCGAGCCACGCGATGAGCGGGTTGGGGTTGGCAGTGATCTGAGTGCTATCCCACTCGGCGTGTTCGGTCGCATGGAGCGCCCAGCCATTGGGCAGGACCGTGACGCCGGGTACCGCGACTGCCATCTCGGTGGCAGGCTCGAGCCAAGGGCGCTCGATGGGAAGGTGCAGAGCGCCGGAATGGGCTATGACCAAGGTCGTGTAGCCCACGGTTACACACACTCCGTGAGGCAGGATGGCCTGGGCACCCGTATCTCCTCGCTGCACCAACTCGAGGGCGTTTTCCACGTGGTCGAAGGCGATGTCACGCATCATCCGTCGCAGTTGGTAGGCCGACCGACGAATGAGCGCGCGCCGGATGGCGATCGGCTGTTCGCGCCACCGCGGCAGGTCGAAGATCACGGCATCGGGATGTGAGGCAACTAGCAGTGTGTCCTGGGCGACGGTGACGAACTCGTTGAGCAACGCATAGTCAGCGCGCACCACCTCGGCGAGGCTGCGGAGGCGTTCAGATATCCGGGGATTGATCTGTGCAAGGTAGGGTAAGACTTCGTGACGCAGGCGGTTGCGGAAGTAGGTGGTATCCAGATTGGATCGGTCGAAGCGCGCCTGGAGGCCCTCCGCTCTGCAGTAGGCTTCGATGTCGGCCCGTGGGGTATTGAGGAGCGGGCGGATGAGCGTCAGCTCCACCGGCAGCCCCTCGGCCTGGGGCAAAAGACGGTAGTCACGCATTCGAGTGGCCGGCAGCATTCCACGCAACCCTGCCGGGCCGGCGCCGCGCAGCAAGTGCATTAGCACTGTCTCTGCCTGATCATCCGCATTGTGCCCGACAGCGACGTTCTGCGCGTTGATCTGCTGGGCGACGCGCGTCAGGAAGGCATAGCGAGCCCGACGCGCGGCCTCCTCCACAGCCAACTTGGCCCGCGTGGCAAGCTGGGGCACATCAACGGATTCCGCAGTGAATGGCAGGCTGGCTACGCGGGCTAACTCAGTGACGAACTCCAGATCAGCGTCTGCCTCAGGGCCGCGGATCCCATGGTGGAGGTGCGCCACGTGCAGCTCGAGCTGCATCGAGGCAGCCGCGCGTCGCAGCAGGTGGAGGAGCGTGACCGAGTCAGGCCCTCCCGATACGCCAACGACGATCCGCGCCCCTGGTCTGACAAGCCGGTACCGCTCAATGTAGGCGCAAACGTCGGGTAGAAGGTCCACGGGTTCCTCTATCGTGGCGGCGACACGCCCGCGAAGACGAACGACTGCCCTCGGCACATCTCGCTGTGATACCCCGCTAGATGTTGACGGTTGCGCCGCAGTAGTCGCAGACGACTTGCTTCATGCCTTTGAAAATGGCCGGCAGAGGCGCAGCGCAACTGGGGCACACGGTCGGGAGCGGCTTTGCCGGTGTTGTCGCCTCCTGCTCGATCGTTGCCGCAAGCTGTTGATCTGGCGCCGCGGCGCCGAAACGCTCGCTTTCGATCTCTCCGCTCTTGGCTCTCCGGATGAGGGTTCGCCACGACTCGTTATCCGCGCCCTTGAGCTGTAGGGTTACATCGCTGGGGGTCTCGCGGGTTCGCTCACTGAAGCGCAACGTGAGCAGTTCCTGCCGGCGTAAGAATGACTTCTTGTCCTCCGCTTCCAGTTCCTCGACGGCGCCGATCGGTGACTCCCAGAGCTTCTTCTGGATCAACTCCTTCTCAGTGGTGATAAACAGCACCTTCTTCTTGGCAACTTCCTGTCGCTGCTCAAAGATCAGTCGCGCGTCGGTCAAGAAGAGGTAGCCCTCCGGTGTAGCCTGGTCAGTGGTCCAGACAGCCTCGCAAGCCGCGACCCCATGCTCATCGGGAAGCAGGTCGAAGGAGGCGTTGTCCAGGGCGTCCAACAGGAACTGCGCTTTGTCGATCTCCCGCTGCAGCGCGCTGGCCTCCTGCTGAGTCCCGTCAAAGGTCCCACGCACACGCCACTCCGCGGCGTTGATGCTGCTCTGCAGCGCGGCGACGCGACTCTCCGCTGTGTCGACCAAACCGGCGTCCCGATTTGCCCGCTGCAGCAGCAGTTCGACATCCCGGGCTGCGCCCTGAAGTGTACGGCGCTCGTCCTCAAGCAGACGGATGGCCTGGGCGTGCTGCTGAGGCCAGCGGCTGCCTAACAGGCCCACCTGCGTTTCCCAGTCACGGCCAAATCGGTAGCCTCGCGCTCGGATGCTGGAAAGGTCCCGGTCCACCTTGTTGAGATTGCCGGTGACCTGCTCCAGTACGTCAAAGAGTGAGGCCAATGCCACTCCTCCGGCGACCCTCTCCCAGTTGCTGCGTGCCGCCGCCAGACGAGTGGCGATGTCGCTGCTCGGGCTGACTGAGGGCGTGACGGCAGGGGTGAAAGGCCGCTGGGGCGCCAAGAGCGGCTTCGAGGTAGTCGGCTTCGGCCGTGGCGTGGGCGTGGGTGCGCTTGATGTGATCTTGGACGAGAGGATGCGGTCGGATGGGGCAGGGCGCGATGGCGGTTTGCTTGAGGACTTGCTGCCACCTGCGGATGGTGCCGGTTTTCGCTTCTCTGTCATCTTTGCCTCCACTGCTGCATAATGCTGTGTGAACTGGGTACCGTGATTGGCAGAACCGTGGCGCCTGCGCGATGCTTTGGCCTAAGCCCTCTGTGCCTGGTCGCCACCCATCTGCGCGAGCAGATAGGCCTCCATGAATGCGTCCAGGTCGCCGTCGAGGATGGCCTGGATATTGCCGGTCTCAAAGTCGGTCCGGTGATCCTTGACCATCTGATAGGGGTGAAGAACATAGGATCTGATCTGGTTCCCCCATCCCGCGTCGACATGTTCACCTCTCAGTGTCGCGAGTTGCTCTCGATGCTCAGCTTCCTGGAGTTGGATAAGCCGGGCCCGGAGGATCCGCAACGCTGTTTCACGGTTCTGGCCCTGCGATCGCTCGTTCTGACAGGTGACCACGATGCCAGTGGGAATGTGCGTGATACGAATGGCTGTCTCGTTCTTCTGCATGTGTTGTCCACCTGCTGACGATGCCCGGAAGGTATCAATCTGCAGGTCGGTTGGGTCGATCTCGACTTCATCTTCGGCCTCAATGTCCGGCCAGACTTCGATCAGGGAAAAGGATGTATGGCGGCGGTGCGCCGAGTCAAAAGGTGACAGCCTGACCAGGCGGTGGACACCGCGCTCCGATCTGAGATACCCGTAGGCATAGGCCCCGTCGATACCCAGGGTCACGCTCTTGATGCCGGCACCGTCTCCTTCCATTGAGTCCAGGATCTCAGTCTTGAAGTTGCGCCTTTCAGCCCAACGAAGGAACATGCGCAAGAGCATGCTCGCCCAGTCCTGGGAGTCCGTACCGCCAGCGCCCGCATGGATGGCCAGGATGGCGCTGCCGCGATCATACGGGCCGGAGAGCATCAGTCGGAACTCCGCCTGGCCCAACTGCGTCTCGAGGCGCTCCGCTTCGGCAGTCAGATCCGAGGCCAACTCCTCCTCGTCCAGCGCCTCAAGCTCTGCAGCATCGTGGACCTCCTGCCGGAGTTGGGTCCAGTAGCTTATGTCGCCTTGCAATGAAGATAGGCGCCGGAGTAACTGCCGGGCATTTTCCGGGTTATTCCACAAAGTGGGACTGCCGCTCTGCTCCTCCAGCGCAGCTACCTCTCGAATGCGTTCGGGTAAGTCAAAGACGCCTCCAGATGGCCTCAATACGGGCGGACAGGTCCTCGAAGCGGTTTCCAAGTTCACTCATAGTTGCGATCTTCCCTTCAGTAATGGTCTTGCCAAGGAATCCCTACTGCTCGCCGAGTAACCCGTCGCAGAAGGCCTGGGGATCGAACGGCGCAAGGTCGTCAAGGTGTTCGCCAGTCCCGACGAAGCGGACCGGCAGATGGAGTTGATGCCCGATGGACAGTACCATACCACCACGGGAACTGCCATCCAGTTTCGCCAGGATGATGCCGGACACCTTGACTGCGGCGAAAAACTGCTGCGCCTGGATGAGACCATTCTGACCGGTGGCTGCATCGAGTACCAGGAGGGTCTCGTGGGGCGCCCAGGCGATGCGTCTGGAGATAACGCGCTGGACCTTCTCGAGCTCGGACATGAGATTGTGCTGCGTGTGAAGCCTACCTGCAGTGTCGACGATGAGCATATCCGCGGTGTGTGCCTGTGCGTACTTCATCGCATCGAATGCGACCGCGCTGGGGTCGCCCCCTTCATAGCCTTTGATCACGGGCACACCGACTCGGGTTCCCCAGATCTGGAGCTGGTCCATGGCAGCGGCCCGGAACGTATCAGCGGCAGCAAGGACCACCTTCTTGCCGCGTGACTTGTAATGAGCCGCCAACTTGCCGATACTCGTGGTCTTTCCCGATCCGTTAACCCCCACCACGAGTATGACCGCGAGGGGCCAATCCAGGTTCAGCGGGGCGGGGACGGGCAGCAAGGCCCGAATCTCTTCCTGAAGAACCCGCTGAAGGTGTTGCGCTCGATAGATGCCGTCCGCCTCGGCCCTGCCTCGCAGTCGCTCCACGAGGGCGAGGGTCGTCTCGACACCGACATCGCCTTGTATCAGGAGAGACTCTATGTCATCCCACGTTGCCTCGTCGATCTCGCCAGCACCGAGTAGATTCACAATCTGGCCGAAGACCGTGTTGCGTGTCTTGCGGAGACTCTCAAATATGCTCTTCATTGAAGCCAACTCCCCTCTCAGGTCGCCCGGATGGGGAATCCGTCCAGACAACACGTCGGCTGGGATTATAGCTGTGGCGATCCTGAGCGTCAAGCTGCAGGAGGCGGTATGTGCCCTGTCGCGGCAATCGCACCCTATTCGCAACACTTTTGTCACAGCGTGCTCATTGCGCCGCATCTCACCTATGCTACACTGGAATAGAGCGCCCTATTAGGTATGAGGAAGGTCTGCACCAATAGCGCGGCAGTCGTGTTTGGCAGTAGTAAATTGTTGAGATAAGGTTATAATTGGATAGGGTGGTTTCCGTCTGGCGGCTGCGCCGTCGGTTTCTTGAGTTAGATATTAGCTAGCCGAAGCACCTTGGTCATAAGGAGGTCCTGATGCGCGGGAACAGAGGTTTGGTCGTATTTGCGTTGATCCTGATCGTTCTGGCTGCCCTGGCCGGCGCCGCCTATCTGTACCTGCAGCGTTCCGGTAATGCATCGAATGAGCTCGCCGATGCTACCCCAGAGGCCGTTCCCGTGGAGACCGTGGACATTGTTGTAGCGATCCAGAACGTCCAACGCGGCATGCAGATCAGTGTGGAAGACAATGCCATCGCGCTACAGGCCTGGCCCACCGAGAATCTTCCATACGAGTACTACACCTCGATCGAGGAGGTGGACGGTCAGTTTGCGCGCATGGAGATACCCCGGGGTATGCCTGTTCTGCCCGACATGGTCGGACGACCTGGGGGGATGCTCTCGGTATCCGGATCTGCCGCTGCACTGTTCGAGCCCGAGGATCGGGTTGCATACGCGATCCCGTTCGATGTGCAGGGTGCCGTCGGGTGGGCAGTCGAGCCGGGTGATCGTGTCGACGTGCTCACGGCACTGAACATGGTCCCGGTCTACACTGAGTTCCTTGATGACGGCGTGAAGCAGTTCACATACCTGCAGTCGGGCGCCGAGAACGAAGTGGCGCAGACTGGCGTTTTTGGCAGATTCGAGCAACTGCCCAATGGCCAGTGGGCGGCGATCTATCCTCTCGAGAGCCAAGTCGCGATGGATCCGGCGTTGCTGGTGCAGATGACAGTGCAGGATGCTGTGGTCTGGCACGTAGGAACTTGGGAGCCGGATGTGACGCAGGTTGACGCGCCGGTTGAGGGTCCTGTATCGACCGAGGCAGATAGTGGCGCACTTGGAGCAATTGGGGCTCAGCAGGCAGCTCCCACGCCTGTCGCGGTACGAGAAGAG
>JALOOJ010000056.1 GCA_025454475.1 Anaerolineae bacterium | reverse complement strand
CGGCAAGGGGGACGCAGTTGGGCTCCACCTTGGACTGTGCGATGGAGTACACATTCCGTGCGACGAACGCTTTCTGCTCCCCGGTCACATCGAGGCCGATCACAGCGTGGAAGTTGTCTCGATCGACTGGTTTCAGTTCTACTGCCATAGATGTCTGGGCTCTTTCTTCGTGGTTCATCCGTTGTGCGGCTCAGTCCGTGAAGTTGTCGAAGTAGCCCTGCACGAGCACGATGGGGGTACCCTTGTCACCGCTGCCGGAGGTAAGGTCGGCCAATGAACCGATTAGGTCAGTCAAACGACGCGGCGTGGTGCCTTGGGAAGCCATTTTCCCCACCAGATCCTTATCCTTGTTGCGGATGTAGTTGGAGATCGCTTGTCTCAACTCGTCGCCACTCAGATCCGGGAACTCATTGTCGGCCAGATACTTCAGTTTCACCTCATTGGGCTGACCCTCCAGACCAGTCGTATACGCCGGGGAGACGACCGGATCGGCCAACTCCCAGATCTTGCCGACAGGATCCTTGAAGGCGCCATCACCGTATATCATGACTTCCACGTCCTTGCCCGTCTCAACCCGGATCCTGCGCTGGATGGCCTCCACGACAGGCTGACCGTCTCGTGGAAACAGCTTGACTGAGCTATCGGTGGCCTTGTTGCTCCCCAACAGACCGAAGTCCTCGTTGTAGCCGCTGCCATTCCGGGAAGCGCTGAGGATCGCGTCGAGGCAGAA
The DNA here is from genome assembly GCA_025454475.1 of Anaerolineae bacterium. Taxonomy (GTDB): domain Bacteria; phylum Chloroflexota; class Anaerolineae; order B4-G1; family SLSP01; genus PWVB01. The sequence goes on along the minus strand of JALOOJ010000056.1, from coordinate 20,373 downwards.
CACCTTTTCCGCACCCGCGGCGCTGAGCATGCGCTTCGTGCGCGCTCGTGTGTGGATGTCGCAGCACAGGACGTTCTTGGTGTACTCCAGAATCGCGCGGCAGTCGTTGGCAAAGACGATCTCAACCTCGGAGCCGGCGCCTGAAATCAGCTCTTTGTAATACTCGACATAGTCGACGCCGGTGAACGGGTGCTTCTGGTACCCAAAGAGCTCACGATACCGCGCCTCTGTCAGCACATCAGTCCACGGATCGACCCCCTTTTCGTCCAGCAGATCGAGATCCACGAGGCTGTTGCCGACCTCGTCAGACGGATAGCTCAGCATCAGCACGATCTTCTCGACGCCCATAGCGATGCCCTTGAGGACCATCGCGAATCGGTTTCGGCTCAGGATCGGGAACACCACGCCAAGCGTTTCTGCACCGAATTTCGCCCTGATGTCGTCCGCGATCTGGTCAAGCGTCGCGTAGTTCCCCTGCGCTCGAGCGACGATGGCCTCAGTGACCGCAATAACATCCCTGTCCCTCAGCACGAAGCCCCCACTCGTGGCAGCATCCAGAACGCTTTTGACGACGATTTCCACGATGTCATCGCCCATACGCACGATAGGCGCCCGAATTCCTCTCGCTGTTGTGCCAACCAGTCTTTCCATATCCAGATTCTCCTCTGGCCTGGCCCTCTGGGGCCTATCTGGCCGAAACTCGCGACATCATGGCCACATTCTCGATGTGGTACGTCTGTGGAAACAGGTCTACAGGCTGCACCCATTCAAGGCCATAGCCCTGTCGCGTGAGCCTCTGACAGTCTCGCGCCAGCGTGGCGGGGTCGCACGAGACGTAGATAATGCGCTTCGGGCGCCGTTCGGCGAGCCCATCGATGACCTTGGTCCCTAACCCGGTACGCGGCGGGTCCACAACGACCGCGTCGACTGTGCCCTTCACCTCTGCGAGCATCTCCTCTACCGGGCCCTCCAGGATATCGACATTGCCTGCGTCCGCCAGGTTGTGGCGTGCATCGACGACGGCCGGCGGGTTGACCTCGATGCCGGTGACGCGGCCCGCCTCGGCGGCCAGGAACGCCGTGAAGAGCCCGACGCCGCAGTAGGCGTCCAAGACATGCTCCTTGCGCTTGAGATCCAGTGCGCCCATCACGATGTTCACGAGCTCGGCCGCCTGGGCCGAGTTGACCTGGAAGAAGCTTGTTGCTGAGACACGGAACTCCCGGTCGTGGATGCGCTCCAGGATGTAATCCAGCCCGATAAGCGGCGCGATAGCGTCATCGTGATTCACCTGGACAATCGACAACGGGAAGTCAACCTCCAGCGAGGGGGCCTGTTCGTCTCTGGCCTGCAGCAGCAACATGAGGTCACCGGTGGCGGTCCCGGCGCGCAGCTCCAGCCATTCAAGTTCCGGATAGACCATATCCAGCGATCCAAGTAGGCTGCTCAGCAGCGGGTGGAGGATCATGCAGTCGTTCACCGGGTAGATATCGTGGCTTTGCGCGGAGAGAAAGCCGAGCCGGCCTTCGGGGTCGACCCGGAACAGCGCATGGTTGCGATACTCCCACCCCGACTCGTCAGCGAAGGGCTCGAAGACCGCGGGCTCCTTGAACTTCCCGACACGCTCCAGTTGGTCAAGCGTCACGAGCCCCTTGAGCCGGGGCTGCACCGCTGTGTCGATGTGCTGCCACTGACACCCGCCGCACTTGGTCTGTCCGAAGTATGGGCATGGGGGATCGACTCTGACAGCGGAGGGCTTCAGTACCTCGATCAGACGTGCACGCGCATAGCGGCCGTGATCTTCGGTTATCTCAACCCGCACCTGCTCCCCTGGGATCGCGTAGGGCACGAAGATGGTGCGTCCCTCGTGGCGTCCGATCGCTTCACCACCGTGCGCCATCGTGTTGAGCTCTAGCGTGACTGCGTCTGCCATAGTCCCTTCCGTTCCGGGGCCGATGCCCACTGCCGCCATTATAACGTATCATGGGAGGCCGTCGAAGCCGGACGGGTTGGAGCTGACCTTCCGAAAGGTTACCGGTGCGGGCTTGTCAGGTGCTGGGGACTTGCCGAAGGTAGTCGGCGACCAAAGGTTGCGGAAATCGGCGACCATGGTATACTTCCCTCCTAGTTGACCACTGACCGACGCGTGTGTAACGATCGGTCGGTTCCCGTAAAGGAGTAAGCTAGTGCTATCGAAAGAGCAGAAGACGCAGATCATCGAGGAGTATGGGTTGTCGCCGGATGACACGGGATCGTCTCAGGTACAGGTTGCGCTGATATCGAGTCGTATCACCTACCTGACCGAGCACCTCAGGGCGAACAAGGGCGATATGTCCTCGCGCCGCGGCCTGCTGAAGTTGGTGGGCCAGCGCCGCCGGCACCTGAACTATCTGCAGAAGAAGGATCCTCAGGCGTATCGGGATCTGATTCAGCGTCTTGGGTTGCGCAGGTAGGCCTTACTGACCCAAGTATCCCAGGGTTCTATGGCAGGCGAGTAGAGGCGGGAGCTGTTATCCCCTCTACTCGCTTGTCTTTTGGGCCAATAGTGGCATTGTAACGTGTGGGAGTCCGACCTCTCGGACCGGATAGATGGTGGGAATTGGGAAGTGCTGTGCACACCGGCCAAGCACGGGCGTGTACGGCAGTTCCCAGTTTCTGGCCTTCTATCGTCGGGGAGAGTCGGCACGGCTGACGTTGGGTCGGCCATCTGCCGAGAGATTCGGCCATAGGAGGCTTGTATGCTAGAAGAGAAGTCTTTTGAGTTTCGACTGGGTGATCAGACGATCACGTTGAGGACGGGCAAGATCGCTCGCCTCGCTGGCGGCGCGGTGATGGCGCAGTCGGGCGATACAGTTCTGTTGGCGACGGCTACCATGGCCCGTTCGCCTCGCGAGGGGACGGATTTCTTCCCCCTAACGGTGGATTTTGAGGAGCGGCTCTATGCTGCCGGTCGGATTCCCGGCTCCTTCTTCCGCCGCGAGGGACGGCCTTCGGAGCGGGCGATTCTGACGAGTCGCCTGATCGATCGCGCGGCGCGTCCGCTGTTCCCGAGTGATCTGCGCAACGATGTGCAGGTGATCGTCCAGCCGCTCTCGCAGGGCGAGACGGAATACACCGATACCCTCGGCTTGATCGCGGCCTCTGCGGCCCTGACGATCTCCAATGTGCCCTTTGATGGCCCGGTCGCGGCTGTTCGCATCGGCTATATCGACGGCGCCTTGGTGGCTAACCCCACGATGGTGCAGCGGGAGCAGAGTGACCTCGACCTGGTGGTCGCCGGCAGCGCTGACGCCATCATCATGGTGGAGGCAGGCGCCAACGTCATCAGCGAGGTGTTGATGCTCGATGCGATGGAGCTGGCGCACCAATCGATTCAGGATGCGATCCGGGTTCAGCTTGAGATGCGCGCCGCGGTGGGTAAGCCCAAGAGCGAGTACGCGCGCTTCACGACGCCGGAGGCGTTGACCGATCGGGTGCGTGAGCTGATGCTGGATCGCGTTCGGCACCTGGTCGCGACAACGGAGCTCAAGGGCGAGCGGATTGAGGCTCTGGATGCGCTTGAGGACGAGCTCAAGGCGACGCTGGCGGATGAGGTCGCAGCGAACGGTTGGCCATCAGGCAAGGTTGGCGAGGCCTTTGACGCAGTGCTCAAGAGCGCTGTGCGCGGGCGTATCCTGGACGAGGGCATTCGCCCCGACGGGCGCGATCAGCACACGCTGCGGACGCTAGAGGCCGAGGTTCGTCTTGTCCCGCGCCCCCACGGCTCAGGGCTGTTCACCCGAGGTGAGACGCAGGTTATGAGTCTTGCGACGCTGGGTATGCCGGGTGAAGAGCAGGAGTTGGATGACCTCTTCCCAGAGGACACCAAGCGCTACATTCACCACTACAACTTCCCGCCCTATTCGACGGGTGAGGCCTACCCGCTGCGCGGGCCACGCCGCCGCGAGATTGGCCACGGCGCTCTGGCGGAGCGGGCGCTCTTGCCAGTGCTTCCTGCCAAGTCCGTTTTCCCCTACACCATTCGTGTGGTGAGCGAGGTGATGTCCTCCAATGGCAGCACCTCGATGGCGTCCACCTGTGCCAGCACGTTGGCGCTGATGGACGCAGGTGTCCCGATCAAGGCGCCCGTTGGCGGCATCGCCATGGGACTCGTATCGGATGGACAGCGGTACCGTGTGCTTACTGATATCCAGGGCATCGAGGATCACCTTGGCGACATGGACTTCAAGGTTACTGGCACACGCGAGGGCATCACGGCGCTGCAGATGGATATCAAAATCAAGGGCGTCAGCCGTGCGATCCTCACCGAGGCCCTCGAGCAAGCGCGCGTTGCGCGTCAGCAGATCATCGATGCCATCGAGTCGGCCCTGAGCGCGCCCCGGGAAACACTGTCGGAATTTGCGCCGAAAATGCTGACGACGCACATCGATCCCGAGAAGATCGGCACGCTGATCGGGCCTGGCGGCAAGATGATTCGTGCCCTTCAGTCCGAGTACGGCGTCAAGATCGACGTCGAGGAGGACGGCACCGTCTTCATCGCGGCTGTCGCCGGGGATGGGGCGCAGCGCGCCCTCACGCAGGTCGATGCGATGATGCAGACCCCGAAGATGGGCATGGTCTACACCGGCAAGGTCGTGCGGGTGGCCGATTTCGGCGCCTTTGTGGAGATCCTGCCAGGAACCGACGGGCTCGTGCACATCTCGCAGCTCTCGGACTCCCGTGTCGAGAAGGTGACCGATGTCGCGAATGTGGGTGATGAGCTCCTCGTAATGGTCACCGGGATGAACGAGGGCAAGATTCGGCTCTCACGGCAGGCCGTGCTCGAGGGCTGGACCTTGGAAGAGGCCCAGGCTCAAGATGCGCCCCCCTCTGGCGGTCGCCGCGGTGGTGGCGGTGGCGGCGGTCGCCCCCGCCGGAATGGCTAGTCGTACCCGTGCTGTGCGTGTCACTTCATATCTAGGAGGATCCGATGGACAAGAAGCCGGAAGTGCAAACGCTGGGTGAGTCTGAGAATTATACGATCTGGGCCTCTCCTGAGCCGGAGACAGACGAGATGGTCTATCACATCGAGTTTGAGAGCGTCACCATTCATCTCTTCGAGGATGAGTGGGAGGAGTTCGTGGGCCTGATCTTGCAGGCCGTCCGCTAGTCTAGACTGTTCAGGCCGGAACCGGCCATGGATGAGCATTAAGGGCACAGGAGATTGTTCCTGTGCCCTTAATCGTTTCGATACCTACTTCGCCAGATGTTCCATGCTATAATGGTGTTGCCCAAGGGAGGGTGGATGCTGCGGCGTGTCGATGTGGTCCACGTCTGGCTTCCGCTGGTCGCTAAGTCCGTCTACGCTGCCGTATTGATCGGCTCCTAATATCGTTGATGTGGGATCACTGAGGTACTAGGTAGATATGCCCGACCCGCTAGAGCGGTTTACACCATCAGCACAGGAGGTGCTGCGTTTCGCCCAGATCGAGGCGAAGCGAATGCATCATGCCACGATCGGTCCGGAGCATATCCTGCTAGGACTGATGTTGGAAGGGGAGGGGATCGCGGGACGCGTTTTGCGGGACATGGGATTGCGCCCGCAGCAGGCCCTGCAGACGGTCGCTCGCCTGTCAAGCGCAAAGCCGCTTTCCGATCCGGAGCCCGAGTTGCGCCATTCCACGGAGATGCTGTTGCAGATGTCCCTGGAAGAGGCAAAGCGCCACGAGAGCCCGGTTGTTGACACGCAGCATCTGCTCTTGGCATTGCTGCGTCAGCACGAGGGTGTCATCATCGCGGTGTTGACGCAGGCCGGCCTCTCTGCGGAGACGATCAGGCGGCGAATCGAGCGCTTCATGCCGGCGCAGCCCAAAGCGACCGCGCCTTCGCAGCGCAGGACCACTGGGGGGCCGCGCTCCGAGCCACGCTCGGGATCGTCGGAGTCGGTGTTGGCACAGGTTTCTGCGGACCTCACCGCGATGGCGAGAGAGGGCCGTCTGGACCCGGTGATCGGTCGCCAGGAAGAGATCGAGCGGGTTATCCAGATCCTTGCTCGTCGTACCAAAAACAACCCCGCCCTCATCGGCGAGCCGGGCGTCGGCAAGACCGCAATCGTCGAGGGACTGGCGCAGCGCATCATTTCCGGTGGCGTGCCCGGCCCGATTCTGGGGAAACGTCTGGTGCAACTTGACGTCGGGTCACTGGTCGCAGGCACGATGTACCGCGGTCAGTTCGAGGAGCGCCTCAAGAAGGTCCTTGATGAACTCAAGGACAGCAACACTATCGTCTTCATCGATGAGGTGCATATGCTGGTCGGCGCGGGATCGGCGGGATCGTCGATCGATGCAGCCAATATCCTCAAGCCGGCTCTGGCGCGCGGCGAACTGCAGTGCATTGGCGCCACAACACTGGACGAGTATCGCAAGCACATCGAGTCGGATGCGGCGCTGGAACGGAGATTCCAGCCTGTGATGGTCAATGAACCTACGGCTGAGCAGACCGTCGAGATCCTCCGCGGGATCAAGCACGCCTACGAACAACATCACCGATTGCAGATCAGTGATGAAGCACTTCAGGCTGCGACGCAGCTCTCATCGCGTTATGTCCCGGAGCGTTTCCTTCCGGACAAGGCCATCGATGTGATGGATGAGGCGGCCTCGCGGGTGAAGATGTACAAATCACCCCTGTCGATTCAGCTTCGTGAGGTCTTTGAACAGATTCAGGACATTCGCCTGAAGCAGGCGCAGTACAAGGTGGCGGGGAAGCGCGACGAGCTCGCCGTTCTGAAGACTGAGGAGGGGACCCTCGAGGGCCGCATGGAGGCCCTGCGCCAGATGCGGGCGGAGGACGACGAGGGCCTTACCGTGGGCCCCGACGACGTCGCTGAGATCATCGCTATGTGGACCGGTATCCCTATGACCCAGATCGCGGAGGAGGAGTCCCGTCGTCTGCTCGATATGGAGAGTGACCTTCGGGAGCACATCGTCGGCCAGGACGAGGCTATCGAGACGGTGGCCAAGGCCGTGCGGCGGGCTCGTGCCGGGCTCAAAGACCCCCATCGCCCGATCGGGTCGTTCATTTTCCTCGGGCCAACGGGCGTGGGGAAGACCGAACTATCCAAGGCGTTGGCGCGCTTCCTGTTCGGCAGTGAGGAGGCGCTGGTTCAGATCGATATGTCTGAGTTTCAGGAGCGTCACGCTGCGGCGCGGCTGGTCGGTGCACCTCCCGGGTATGTGGGATATGACGATGCTGGGCAGTTGACCGAAGCGATCCGGCGACGACCCTACTCGATTGTCGTGTTCGATGAGATCGAGAAGGCTCATCCCGACACCTTCAATATGCTGCTACAGATGATGGAGGAAGGAACGCTATCGGACGCCCGGGGACGTAAGGTCGACTTCCGCAACACGCTGCTGATCATGACGACGAACGTCGGTGCCGACGATATCCTGCGCCAGGGATCCCTGGGTTTTTCGCTGGAGTCGGTGGAGAGCAATGAGGGCCGGCTCTATCAGGACATGCGGCAAAAGCTGCTTGGGCAGCTCCGCAAGCTCTTCCGACCGGAGTTTCTCAACCGCGTTGATGCGGTGGTTGTCTTCCGTTCCCTCAATCACGAAGACATCCGGGAGATCGTGGGCATCGAGATCGGGAAACTGCGCAGCCGGCTTCTGGGGAACGGCTACGACATTCGATTGAGCGAAGAGGCGCAGGACTGGCTAGCTGAGCACGGGTACAGCACGGAGTATGGCGCTCGCCCGCTCCGACGGTTGATCCAACAGGAGATCGAGACGCCGGTATCCGATGCCCTGCTGTCCGGCAAGTATCGCGTCGGCGACGTCATTCTCCTGAATTGCGGTGAGGATGGCATCGAGCTTGGCCCTGTCAGGGAACCCGAGCTGATAGCCGAGCTCTAGCCGCTCCCAGGACATCTGCCATAAGAGGCGGGACCAGAGGGTCCCGCCTCTTTCCGTATCTCGGTCTGATCTTCGATCCTCGATATCCTGGTTCGCTTGTTCGCTTTTCTGCCTTCTCCTCATTCGCTCTTTCGCTCACTCGCCCGCGGATGCGACCTGAGGTAGACCTCTCGCGCACGGCGCTGCGTGACACTGGCGTAGATCTGGGTCGTGGCGATGCTCTCGTGGCCCAGAAGCTCCTGGACAACACGCAGGTCGGCACCACCGTCCAACATGTGCGTCGCGAACGTGTGGCGGAGCAGGTGCGGTGTCACGGTCTGCCGGATTCCCGCCGCGATGCCGGCCGTGCGCACAAGCGTATCCACCGAGCGACTGGACAGGCGTCCGCCGAGGCGGTTGAGAAAGACCGCTCTGGCCGGCGTCTCACCGAGATACGCGGGCCGGCCCTGGTCGATATAGGCCCGCAGCGATGCCACGGCTGGGGCTCCCATCAGCACGATGCGCTCCTTATCCCCCTTACCGATGACCCGCGCCTCGCCTGCCCCAAGATCTATGTCCCGGAGATCAAGCGCCGCGAGCTCGCTCACGCGCATCCCTGAGGCATAGAGCACCTCAAGAATCGCCCGGTCCCGGAGACCTTGCGGGGTCGAAGGATCGGGTACAGCGAGGAGACGCCGAACCTCGTCGGGTGACAGATACTTGGGCAAGCGTTCGGCGAGCCTGGGGGCGTAGATGCGGCGGAAGAGGTTCTGGTCCCATGCGTGGTGACGCACCAGGAAATCGCCAAAGGCCCGCAACTCGAAGATGCGTCGGGCGATGCTTGCGCGCACGTAGCCGCCCTCATCAAGGTCGGCCATGTACGCGCGCAACACATCGCGGCTCAAGCCATCTAGGGTCGCGATTCCTTGCGCGACACAGACATCGAGAAACTGCGCGATGTCCGTACCGTAGTTCTTGATGGTGTAGGGAGAAGCGTTGTCCTGCTCCAGCGCGCGGAGGTAGCGGTCCAGCCAGTCGTGTAGGACGGACATAGACTACGGTGCGCGGCCTAGCCCTCTCGCTCTGCCTTGAGCCGGTCGTAGATGCTCAGGAGGTTGGCCACGTGGAGTTGGTGGCTTGCGATGCCCAGGGGGACGCGCTCCAGCCCGCACCGTTCCAGTGGGATATCCCAGATCTCCTTGCGGTCGCGGCCCTTCTTGAGGGCCAGCTCCGCCTCTTTGCGGACACAGTGGAGGTAGCTGATGTACTCGTTCATCACCGTCTTAACCTCGCCGCGCAGGATCACCTCGCCGTGGCCCTGTACCACGGTGTCGGGTTCCAAATCACGGATGCGCTGGAGCGTCTCGATCTCCTGCTCCCAGTTGCCGTCGGCGATGATTGGGATCGCCATCACGGCATCTCCCGTGATTAGGATGTCGTCTTCTTCGATCATCACCCCGATGTTATCCGCCGTGTGTCCGGGCAAAGGGAACAGCCTTAGGGTCATGTTACCGGCGTCTATGATGAGCTCGCCCGACTCCAACGTGATCGTGGGGATGCGGATCGACACCTCCTCGAAGGCCGGGTCGCTCTCGCGTGCTTCCGCGAGGGAGGCTTCGCCGACCTCGAGCAGGCGCTGTCGACACAGCTCGGAGCTGATCACGTCAAGGTGGTTGGGAAAAGCGAAGAGGCCATAGACGTGATCCATATGGTGGTGGGTCAGGATAAGTGAGTGGAAATCGACACCGGAGCGGATCTCCAAGAAGCGTGCGATCTGCTTGGCTTCATCGGGAAAGGGCAGCCCATCGACGACGATGGTACCGCGGTCGGTCACCACGGCTACGGAGTTGACGAGGGCGTACCGATCACTGGTGAAAAGGTAGATTTGTTCGGAAACTCGTTCCCAGTACATGAATCCTCGAGCCTCAGGAGTGTGGCGACTGAACTCCAGCTTTTTGAGCATAACATAGGCAAAGGGCAAAGTCAAGTCTACTTGACATAATATCTCGCAGCCGAGGATCAGACAGAGAAGAACCGCGCTGATCGTCAGCGCGGTTCTTCGGATGATGGCGGGTCCCGCCGTGCCGTGTACCGTTGGCTTTGACCCTGCTTGCGCAGGTGGGAACCAGGCGGATGATTCTGCCTTGCCCTAAGGCTACCGCATCTTCACCCAGGACCTTCGGTCCCCGTTATTGTAAGGTGTTGGCTCAAAACCCCATTGCGGTTTCACGCACACGGCAGGATTGATGGTATGATACCACAATTGTCCCGAGTGACAAGGTATGCTACGGATGCTAGAATGCCTCAAGGGCCTGACGCATCATGCGTAGCCAGTTGGCGCCCATTATGGCTTGTACGTCGCCCTCGCTGTAGCCACGCTCGCGCAGAAGCCTCTCGATCTTGCTCAGGTCGGCTGCCGACCCCAGCTCCGCAGGGATCGAGGCCAGCCCGAAGCCACCGTCCAGGTCGGTTCCGAGTCCCGCCGCTTCGGCGTGGCCCGCGATCTGGCAGATATGATCGACAGCCTCGATCATACGCGTAAGCGGGACGCGCGCCTGTCCGACTTTCCATCCGGGCTCGAGCATTGGGTTGCATGCTACGACCCCGATGACGCCCTCGCGCTCGACTACACGCCGGATGAGGTCGTCCGACAGCATACGCGGTGAGTCGACAAAGGCCCTGGGGTTGGCGTGAGTGGCGACGATCGGGCCAGGATAGCGATCGAGCACAGTGTGGGCGGCCTCCTCCCACAGATGGCTGATATCGAGCAACAGGTTGGAGTCGGCCATCGCGCGGAGGAGGGATTGTCCTTCATCGGTGATGAGGCCAGGGCTCGCGTTCCCGCCCGCGTAGCGCGTTCCCGCGGACCACGAGAGGCCGATGCCGCGGAGCCCACGTTCCACCCACCAACCGAGATCCCCCGGGTCAAGGATCGGTTCGGCGCCCTCCATAACGACGAAGATACCTAGACTCGCGTCGTCTGTCCCCCACCGTGCCAACACCCGGTCTAGTGCAGCAGCGTTGCTCACGATCTCGACAGAGTCGCTGTCATCACTGATGCGCCGGTAGTAGTCCAACTGCTGGACCGCCTGGGCGTTGGCCTGTTCGGACGTGTGATACGTGGCTGTGGGCCTGGGGTGAGATCGCTTGCCCGGCTCGACGAAGATACTCCCACCGATCACGGCGACTCGGCCCTCCCGCAGGGCGGGAAGGGTGACTGTGCAAACACCGGCCTTGGGGTCGAGTGGTTCGTGCCTACGTTCATGATCGCGGAGCGCGTCGACGCTCAGGCTCAGGTCGCGCCCAAGCACGACGGCGCCGTAGGCTAGGTCAATGTGGGCATCGACGATCGGGTATCGGGGCGATGTCTTCGTGGTTTCGGCCATAAGACCTCCGTGGTGAGTACTGCCGCTGTCGCGGCTGTGCCAATTAGGGTATACTCGTTTGCGTACGTGGCGACTCAGACCCATGTGTTCTGGAGGTATGGATGCAGAGACAGAGGGAACACGTCCTGGTGGTCACGGCGGGACCCAATCTGGGCGAGCGCTACCAGCTCCGAGAGATGGTGTCTACCTTCGGCCGAACCGCCGGCAACACCATCGTGCTCGATAGCACTCAGGTGTCAAGGCATCACGCGCAGATCCGGCTGACGCCCGGCGGCGCCGTCATCGAGGACATCGGCAGCACGAACGGTACCTGGGTCAATGATCGGCGACTAGTCGAGCCTCAGGCGCTGGCCAACGGCGATCGCATCCGCCTCGCCGATTTCGTCACCCTTGAGTATAGCGTCAGAGAGTCGAGTGGTACCGAAGTACTGCCGGCTGCGCCGTCCACAGGTGCCACTCAGGCCATGGGTGGGGCAATCGATTTCGACGTCGCATCGCCACCGCGTCCCGGATTCACAGAACCTGTGCCAGTAGAGCCCTTTGTGCCTGACTACCAGGGACAGATGGCTTACCCGGCGCAAAACGTACATCCGGCGCAGCCGGATGTCGTCTATGGTCCGGCTGCGACAGCCCCGCGCTCTCGGCGCCCGCAGGTGCTCTATGGTGTAATCGGTGTCCTGGTAGTGTTGATATGCCTCTGCGTAGCACTCGCCATCTACCTCTGGTTCGCCCCGCTGTCTTTCTGGGAGCGGCTCTTCGATCTCCTGGGCATCCCCCTGCCGACCAGCACGCTGGTCGGCAGGCTAAGCGTCTGGCTATAGCTCGATCAGTTTCAGTGCCAAGTCCGCTGTCGACAGGGGCTTGACCGCGATCTCGGCATTGCTTAGTCGCCCTTCCGCATCGACGGCGAAGTGGCTGCGGATAAGACCGTCATAGGTCTTTCCGTACATCTTTTTCTCGCCCCACGCGCCGTAGGCTTCTGCCACTGCATGGTCGGGGTCCGAGAGCAGGATGAACGGCAGCGCGTACTTCTCGCGGAAGGCCACGAGCGCCCGCGGCTCATCTGGGCTGATGCCAATGACCACGGCGTCCTTAGCCTCGATCTGGGGATATGCGTCACGCAGCGCGCATGCCTGCGTGGTGCATCCGGATGTGTCCGCCTTTGGGTAGAAGTACAAAACGACCTTGCGGCCCAGATAATCCGATAGCCTGACTGTCTCGCCCTTGTCGGACATCAACTCAAACTGTGGTGCTTGCTCGCCAACCTGTACCATTGCGCCCTCCCGGTATCTCACTCGACGTTATATAAACCACACGTACATCTATTTTACTCGAAGTGTTGCCCGAAGGCAAATGCCATTCCCAACCTTCCACACAGTGGGGCATGTCCTTGCCCGCAGCATATCGCGCAGTTGTCTGGCCCTGTCGCTGTGCTAGAATCAGCCCAGGAGAGCGCATGATGCCTATCACAAAGCTGCTGCAAGCGGTTGGTGATTACCTCGCCCCGAGGAAGGGGTTGCCTGTGCTTGTTGGTGTGGGCTTCGTGTTGCTCAATCTGCTCGTGCGGCTTCTGCCATCCTGGCCCGTCGTGGGGTGGTTGGCACAGACGGATTTTCTGCTGCACCTGGGCGTGATCGTGGGCCTGCTCGGCATCCTCCTCGGCGACGCGCTCTAGCTCTCCCTCGCGTGCCGCTTGGGTCTCTGACCCGTCGATTCCTGATTCTCCTGTCGCTTTCTCGCTTGTTCGCCTTCCCGCTACACCTGTTCCAGCGGATCGAACAGCTTGGCATACTCCTGGAGCGCGAAGCGGTCGGTCATCCCCGCGATGTAGTCGCACACGACTCGCGGCAGTGACCGGTAGGTCAGTTTTGCCTGCTCCTCATACGGAAGCTGGCGTGGTTCCCCGAGGTAGGCCCCAAACAGCGCGGTGATGATGCGCTCCGCCTTGAGCTGCATTCGCATCACCCGCGGGTGGCGGTACAACCGTTCTAGGAGGAACCGCTTGAGCTCGACCAGCATCTCATCCATCTCGGGCGAAAGGGCAACGACGTTGTCGGGCATAGTACGGACTTCGTCCGGTGAGGTGAGTTTCGTCACATCCAGCCGTCGGCCTGTCTCCGCGATGGCATCATCGATCAGGAGCCCCAGCACCCGCCGGACAAGGCGATGGCGCACCATGCTGTCATACTCCGCGCCGTCCCAGCCGATGCTCCGCTTCGCCAGTTCCCATAGCCGAATACCACTCAGGTCATGGGGTTGGATCAGGCCCGAGTGCAGCCCATCATCCAGGTCGTGGGCGCAATAGGCCAGCTCGTCGGCAGGGTTCGCGAGCTGCGCCTCGAGCGTTCCGCGAAGGTCCGGAGAAAACCGCGAAGCGTCGGCCAAGTCGTAGTCGGTTTCGTGCTTGACGATGCCCTCACGGACCTCCCAGGATAGGTTCAGGCCCTCGAACTCCGGATAGCGGATCTCCAGTTTCTCGACAATGCGCAGTGACTGCTTGTTGTGATCGAATCCCCCGTGGTCGACCATCAACTGGTTGAGCATAGATTCACCGGCATGGCCGAATGTTGGATGGCCCAGATCGTGCGCCAGGCAGATCGCCTCGACCAGCACCTCGTTGGCGCCCAGCGCGGTCGCCAATGACCGCCCGATCTGGGCCACCTCCAGTGTGTGCGTCAATCGCGTGCGGTAGTGATCGCCTTCAGAATAGACAAAGACCTGAGTCTTGTACTCAAGACGACGAAAGGCGCTAGTATGCAGAATGCGGTCGCGGTCTCGCTGGAAGCTCGTTCGGTACAGCGCTTCCTCTTCCGGGAAGGCCCGTCCACGGGAGTCGCGGCTGCGGAAGCCATACGGCGCGAGTGATGCGTCCTCACAGCGCTCGAGATGGTCGCGGGTGAATAACATAGAACTCTCCTCAGCGGCTGATACGGATGGCGATCGCGCTGATCGCGAGCCCAATCGCCAACGTGAGTCCAATGAAGATAGCGAGCTTGCGTTCAAACCTCGTCGGTTTCACCAATCGCCCCGAGATCCACAGGAACACAGCGCCGGCGATTCCAAACCCTGCCGCCATGCCAATAGTGTAGACCACGGCTGTCACCATCAATTGTGGAAGGTCAATCGTGATGATCAGCCGGTCGAAGAGGGCGATGGAGAAGCGGCTGCCGAGAAAGGCATAGCCTCCTGCGATGAGCAGCGCCATAGCCACCATGAGGCTCCCGAGCGTGCGTCGCCTCTCGCGCTCTATGAACCACGTGATGACTCCTAGGCCCAGCAGCGCCAGGGCAAAGGCAAAGATCAGGATCGAGAGGAACTCTAGGGCCATAGGAGCCTCCGAGCAAAGGGCGCTGTCCGGATCTGCAATGTCCGGTGTGGACGATCCGGCTCCATCATAGCCGAAGATGGGCGAGCCGTCAAAGCCAAAGCGTCACGGTCGACGCGTCACGGTCGACGGCGTCATACCCTGAGCCGTCAATGGGTCGCGATTACGGTCACTCCAGGTATAATGTTGCTCTATGGAAAAGGAAAGACTTCAGAAGATACTTGCTGCGGCGGGATTTGGGTCACGCCGTAGTTGTGAGACGCTTATAGAGGCTGGTCGAGTGCGGATCGATGAGCAAGTGGCCAAGTTGGGCGATCAGGCCGATCCCTATGCCCAGCGAATCACTGTCGATGGTGCTCCGATCCCACGCCCCCAGTCGCGCGTCTATGTGATGCTCAACAAGCCCCGTGGCGTTATCACGAGTACGGATGATCCCCATGGGCGCAAGACTGTGCTGGATCTTGTAGCCCTGCCCAGGCCGAAGCGTGGCGATCCGCCACGGCTCTACCCGGTGGGGCGCCTCGATTGGGATAGTGAAGGGCTCCTCCTGCTAACGAACGACGGCGGCATGACGCAGCGGTTGACCCATCCCAGCTACGAGCATCCCCGCAGCTATAGTGTGTTGGTCGCGGGCGAGCCCGCTGCCGATGTGATGCAACGCTGGCAGCGGGGCATTATGCTTGACGGGAGGATGAC
Source organism: Anaerolineae bacterium (assembly GCA_025454475.1). Lineage (GTDB taxonomy): Bacteria > Chloroflexota > Anaerolineae > B4-G1 > SLSP01 > PWVB01. The sequence goes on along the minus strand of JALOOJ010000056.1, from coordinate 5,098 downwards.
CCGCTTTGATACGGTCACGATCACCGAACAAGCGCGTGGGGAGACTTGGCTGCGGGTGACGGTGCATGAGGGGCGCAAGCATCTGGTACGCCGAATGGTGGCGGCGCTTGGATTTCCTGCCATCCGTCTCATCCGGGTCTCCATGGGGCCGTTGCAGCTCGGAACGCTGGCGTCGGGCAAGTGGCGCTATCTGAGTGAGCCGGAGGTACGCCTGCTCCGCAGGGAAGGCGCGGCAACCGACCTGCCCCAGGTCCGCGTCAGACAGAGCGCTCGGCCGTCAGGGCCACGCCGTCTGCAAGCGGGGCGTTCGGAAGTGGATCGCTCAGACAAAGCGCGACCCAGTTCTCGCCCTTCGTCGGCGCGGCGGAAGCGTGATAGCCCGTCGCACGATGCTCCATCGCATGGTCGGACCTCCGATGATCGCGCGCCTCGCTCTCGAGACGGCGGACGGGGGACACCTGGGCGCAGAAGGGGCCCCAGATGAGGCCATCGACGATTGCCATCGATGGTCCCGCAGCATCCGGCAAGAGCACCATCGGTTTTCACCTGGCGCGACACCTGGGCTACCTGTATCTGGACACGGGGGTCCTCTATCGTGCTGCAACGTGGGCAGCTCAGGCTCAAGGCGTTGATATCAGCGACGAGGCGAGCGTCACTTCGTTGGTCCGGGGTCTCGCCATCGACGTCGTCCCGCCCACTATCGCTGATGGGCGACAGTGCACGGTCCGCGTCGACGGGATTGACGTCAGCTGGGAGATTCGGTCTCCGCGCGTTGAGAGTGCTGTGTCGCCGGTGTCCGCCTATCCCGGCGTCCGGGAATCGCTGACACAGCGGATGCGCGAGATCGCCAGGAACGGGCGGGTGGTAATGGTAGGTCGTGATATTGGGACGGTCGTGATCCCCGATGCTGATCTGAAGCTTTACGTGACCGCCTCCCCTGAGGAACGGGCGAGCCGACGTCACCTGGAGCTGCAGGCGAGTGGCAAATCAGTCACCTACGCGCAGGTGTTGGCGGGCATTCGCGAACGCGACCATATCGACAGCCATCGCAAGGCCGCACCGTTGCGCCCGGCGCAAGATGCGGTTCTTGTCGACACAACGGCGTTATCTATGGAAGCGATGTTTTGTGAGGTTGAGAAACTAGTGAATGGCTGTAGCGAACACCAGCAACATCAAGGAGCATACGCCTGATGGAGACGAACTTCGACATTGTGATCATTGGTGGCGGGCCCGGGGGCTACGTCGCTGCTATCCGCGCCGTGCAGTTGGGTATGCATGTGGGGCTCGTCGAACGCGAGAGCCTCGGTGGGGTCTGCCTGAACTGGGGGTGTATCCCCACCAAGTCGCTGTTGCGCAATGCCGAAGTGGCACGGCTAGTCACCGGGGGCGGTAAGGAGTACGGATTCAAGGCGGACAACGTCGTGCTTGACTATTCCGCTGCCGTTGAGCGTAGTCGGAAGGTCTCTGCTCGACTCGTCAAGGGCGTGGGCGCTTTGATGAAGGGCAACGCGATCACCGTGGTTGAAGGCGTGGGGCGACTGCGATCTGCGACTGAGGTCGAGGTCACAGCGGCGGATGGTTCAGCGCAGGTGCTCAAGGGCGGCGCGGTCATCCTGGCGACAGGCGCTCGGGCGCGGATGATCCCGGGCGTTGAAGCCGACGGAGAGCGTGTGCTGACTTACCGCGAGGCGCTCGATCGACGGACGCTGCCCAAGTCGGCAGTCGTGATCGGAGCGGGGCCTATCGGTCTGGAATTCGCCACCGTCTGGAGCTCCTATGGCGCCGATGTCCGGGTTGTGGAGATGCTCGATCACCTGCTCCCTGCCGAAGATGAGGAAGCTGCGGGCGAGTTGGGGCGTTATCTCCGCAGGCAGAAGGTCAAGGCTATGGTTGCGACGCGGGTTCAGTCTGTTATGCTGACCGACGCCGGCGTTCGCGTCCACGTTGCTGGCCCCGGCGGCGAGGAGGACCTTGATGCCGAGTTGGCTCTTGTGGCCATTGGCGTGCGCCCCAACAGCGAGGAGTTGGGACTCGAGAGGGTGGGTGTGGCGACGGACAGAGGCTGGGTCACGGTCGACGGTCGGATGCAAACCAACATCCCCACCATCTACGCGATCGGCGATCTCAATGGTCGGATGCCCCTAGCACACGTCGCCTCAGCGCAAGGTATCCTGGCTGTCGAGACGATCGCCGGGCGCGATCCGGCTCCCTTTGACTCACGTTGGGTCCCGCGTGGCACCTACACCTCGCCGCAGGTCGCATCTTTCGGGATGAGCGAGGCGGAAGCCCGGGAGAAGCTCCCCGCAGTCTCCGTCGGCAGATTCCCCTTCTTGCCCAACGGCAAGGCGCTTGCTCTTGGCGAGAACGAGGGGTTTGTCAAGATCATCTCCGATACCACCACTCACGAGATTGTGGGTGCGGTGATTGTTGGTCCTGAGGCCACGGAGATCTTGCCCGAGCTTGTGCTAGCAGCCAAATCCGAGCTGACCGCCGAAGAAATAGCTGCCACGATTCATGCACACCCAACGTTGAACGAGGCCGTGATGGAGGCCGCGCACGCTGTCTTTGGAGCCGCGATCCATACCGTTGACTAGACGACAAACTGCGACACTACGTCACGTGCGGCCTGTTCCGCCCTACTGGGAGGTTCGATTCGACGTGGATCAAGCGCCCGAGGCGGGCGAGTTCATGCTGGCGGACCTCGGCGGGCCTGTGCGCGAGGCGCTGTTCCCCTCAACGCCCGTTGGGGACGGGTTCGACACCGTTGTGCCTCCCGGCCATGGGGCGACGCGACTCCTGCCAGGAGCGACGGTCGACATGCTGGGCCCCCTGGGGCGCGGATTCCGTCTCGCGCCCACTGGGTACCCAATCGCGAGGCTGCTCTTGATCGCCGGGGCGGAGTCATTGCCGTTGTTGGGGCCGCTGTTCCAGGCGGCGCCTTCCGTTGTTCTGGTGGTGGAAGCAGCAACGCGTGCGCAGCTTCCGCCGCCGAATCGGTTCCCGCCCACGGTTGAGCTGACGCTGGTCACGCGCGATGGGTCAGCCGGCTATCTTGGTCCGCTGGAAGCTGAGGGCGCTGCGCCGGCTGGGTTGGAGCGTGCTCATACCCGGCTGGTGGAGTTGGTGGCTTGGGCTGAGCGCATCTGCGTCGCCCACGATCCCTCCCGCTATCCCGCGCTGGCGGCGTTGGTCAAGCGGGTGCGGCTTCAACCGCACGCCGATCTTGCGCAGGCGATCGTGCGCGTGCCGATGCCCTGTGGCGCTGGTGTGTGTGATGTCTGTCGTGTGGCGACACCCCGGGGAGAGAGACGGGCATGTGTGGACGGACCCGTGTTTGACTTGCTGGACTTCCTCCCAGAGTGAGCTCCACCCGCCAAGGATCTCGAGCCCTCGCATGATCGAGCTAGCGCCCAATCACAAGTACGGCCTTGCTATCGATGTTCCCCTCATGCCGGCAAGCGGCGCCTTTGGGTACGGCGATGCCTACGGTGACCTCGTCGATATCTCAGGGTTGGGGGCTATCGTCACCAATCCTATCAGCTTGCAGCCGCGCCAAGCCACCCAGGGGCGGCGGATCGCGGTACACGAGGATTCGTTCGTCGTGCATACGGGTTGGCCTAACCCAGGCGCGCGGCGTGTCATCCGCGACTATGGCGCCACGTGGGAGCGCCTCACAGTGCCTGTCATCGTGCACCTGTTGGCTAACCACACTTCCGAGGTTGCCCGAGCCGCGGCGCTGTTCTCGGCTGTGCCCAACGTGCGGGCCATCGAACTGGGGTTCACCGCGGCGGCCTCGCGGAAGCGGGCAGTCGAGCTGGTCACTGCCGCAGCCGTTGAGGGCGACCTTCCGGTCATTGCGCAGATCCCCTTCGATCGCGTTGATGACCTGGCGCCCTACCTGGCCCGGCAGGGCGTCGATGCGCTCACCTTGACCGCGCCTCCACGGGCGGTCTTGCCAGTTGACGAGAATGGGGAGGACCCCGGAGTCGCTCGTTTCGGCCGGGGCCGCCTGTATGGTCGGGCGCTCTTTCCTCTGTTACTCAACACGTTGTCGCGCTGGGCGGTAAAACTGCCCGTGCCAGTGATTGCCTGTGGCGGCATCGCTTCGCCCGACGATGCGCTGGCCTGTTTGACACTGGGTGCGGCTGCTGTGCAGGTCGATGCCCTACTGTGGCGTGACCCGTCGCTGCTCGATCGCATCGCGAGGGCACTGGCTAAGCCACGTGCGGCATATCCAGCGGTGACTCACCTCCTGTCGCCGAATGAACCCGAGACGGAGGAGAACGTATGACCTGGGTACGCGTTTGGCGCCTGGCCATCAGCTTGCTCGTCCTGGCTTCCCTTGTCCTCAACGTCTATCTTGTGCGTACGCTTCTTGGGATTAGCCGAGGCGCCGAGTCAGCCCGCACGGCATTGCGCGAAACGCTGGTTTCCTTTTCCGGCGAGCCGATCATCGTCCCCATCGCCGTTGACGAGGAGATTCCGGTGCAGACCACCCTCGCCTTCAGCGATACGCTGGTGGTGCCCTTTCAGCTCGACTACACACTTGACACGGTGGTCAGCACCTCGATCAACATCCCCCTGCTGGGACGACAGTCCGTGGCCGTGCCGGTATATGCCATCATCCCGATCAGTGAGACACTCGCCATCCCTATCCAGATGGATATCCCCATCTCGATGAGCTACCCGCTCAAGGTCGAATTCCCGGTCGCGGTTGAGGTTCCTGCCGGACTGACCGGAGACCTGGTGGATTACCTCGACACACTTGATTTCCACCTTCGATTTCCCTTCAGGTGAAAGATATCGTCGCCGGAGGTGACACTTCCCACTACGGTAGGCATTGTCGCAAGACTATAATGCCAGTGCTGTGGGGTCGGTCGTGTGGGTTTGTGCCACAGAACCCCTGTAGCGACAGGTAAGCGTGCCAAGCTTTGCCAGCTGATGCCACCGATAGACAGGGCGCTCAGAAGCGGACGATCCGTGAGCTGTTCACGCGCATTGCGGCTCACTACGATCGGGTAAACCGGCTGCTTTCTCTGGGGCAGGATGCGCGGTGGCGCCGGCGAGCGTTGGCAGTAGCTGGGGTCCAGCCCGACAG
>JALOOJ010000055.1 GCA_025454475.1 Anaerolineae bacterium | reverse complement strand
ACAGATAGTAGATCGCCAGCAGCCCGCTGTAGGTGACGACTGCCGTGTAGATGCTCAGGCCAATCCGGTTCTCGGGTGCTACCGTGGGTAGGCGTGTCAAGAAGGGCCCTATCAGTACCACGTCGTAGGCCAGGAAGCCGACCAGTTGGCCGGCCGCATTTACCCAACTTGGGCGCAGTAGAGCATACGCGAAATACAGTGCTGCACCGAGGAACATCCAGCCGATAACGACCGAGAGTTCCGGTGTGATCTTCCAGGGAATCGAGCTGGGTATCTGTGATATCAGTCTTGTGCTTACGATCAAAAGGGCAATCAGAAAGACCACGAATGACCACCGCACGAAGCCCGGCATGGGCACCGTGCGGTCCATGGGGATACGTAGGCTCCACAACAGAAGGCCTAGTCCCCAAAGTGTTCCGAATGTGCAGGCGATGCCATAGTAGGTCAACTGAGAGGTGTCGCTGCTGGCGCCCAACTGAAACGAGAGGATCGACACCGGCGCCAGGATGCCGATGTAATCGAGGCCGATTCCTGCTAGGGCGCCGTAATTCCCAGAGGCAACCCCCCACAGCGTTGATGCCGCCGCTGCTGCAAAGATCGACGCGACAAAGATATATGTCAAAGGCGTCGTTCCCGGAAACGGCCACAGATTGACCGCAATGGGAAGTTGCAGGAAGAACGCGATAGCGAAGAAGAACTGTACGGCACAGACGGGCAACAGGGTGTAGCGCGCAGCTTTAGACATCTCAGTTTTCTCCTTCCGACTGATGGCACCATGTGGAAGCAACTAGCGCTCAACCAGCGATCCGAAGCGCGGATCGTCTCTAGTGATCATATGTCTCCTGAGTGTCTAGCTCTTACTTTGGCGTCGCAATATATCGACATGATAGTACCAAACGGCCGTTACAAGAACGTTACCTAATGGTACAATAGTGAGTTGCGTCAGCGATAGGGCGAACCTCGATTCGCGTTCTGCTACCGAGAAGAAGGAGGTGAGATGCGACTCGGCATCGATTTCGGAACCACGAATTCCTCCGTTGCGCATTATGATGGCAAAGTACTTCGGCCGGTGCAACTTGATCCTGGGAGCGAGAACCCCACCGTGCTGCCCTCGCTGATCTGGATTGACCGCGAGTACAATGTCCAACTAGGTTCCTCCGCAGCCGTCGAGTATCTGGACAAGGAGACGGGACGGCGCACCGTCTGGACTCGCCGGGACTTGGAGCCCATCGAGATCATCGTCGCCGGTGCCGTGGTCAAAGGCCTGGGAGACTCAGAGCCGATTCACTACTGGCACGACGTCCACGTCGTCACAGACGTGAATGCCAATGGACGGCTCCTCCAATCCGTGAAGACCGCGCTTCGCGATCCCCGCTATGAGGGAACGCGCATCTTCGATCACACCTACACCATCGACGAACTCATCGCCCTGCCGCTCTCGGAAATGCGCTCGCAGGCCGAGTTGCACTTCGAGGAGTCCTGTGACAGCGTCGTGTTGGGCAGACCGGTGAAGTTCTCAGACGACGACGCCATTGCGACACGCGCAGAGGAAATCCTCTACCGCGCAGCCCGGCTCGCCGGTTTCCGGGAGATCGCCTTCGAGATGGAACCGGTTGCTGCGGCCCACCTCTATCACAAGCAGGCCGCACGGCGCCAGATCGCCTTGGTTTTCGACTTCGGTGGGGGCACGCTCGATCTCACGATCGTCGAGGTAGGCGGGAATCCTCCCCCACGGGTCATCGCTACGCGCGGTGTACTCATCGGCGGCGACGACCTGGATCAGCGCATCATGCGCTCCCTTCTGCCCCATTTTGGGTCCAAAGCCAAGGTCGATGGCGGTGCCGACTTCCCACAAGAGTTCCTCGATCAGTTGCGCACGTGGCAGACTATGCCCGAACTCTCAAGGCCCGAGCCGCTCAGCAAGATCCACCACTACCAGAACTCGAGCGATAGCCCTGCCGAAATGCGCGCACTCGAGACGCTGGTGACACAGAACGTGGGCTTCAAGCTATTCCAGGAGATTGAGAGGACGAAGAAGGCGCTCACGCCAGACCTGATGGCGCGGCTGAGATTCCAGTACGATGCCATCCATCTCAACGAACGCATCGCGCGCAGGGACTTCGAGGAGATGATCGCGCCCGAGATTGCGGCGGTGTCACACAGCATCCGTGCCATTCTCAAGGATGCCCGCATGAATCCCGATCAGGTCGACGTCGTGCTCCGTACAGGGGGCACATCACTCGTGCCGGCCTACGCCCGGCTACTCCAGGACACCTTCGGTCACGATAAGGTCCGCGAAATGGCCCCGCTCACCTCAGTGGGCGGCGGTATGGCCATCGTAGCCCACGAAGGGGCGGCTCAGGCGCCAGCTTATGCCTATCGCTTCGAGAATCCCTTTGTCTATGCGCGTGCAACGAGCGGTCGGTACTACGAGGCAGCCATCCTCCGTGCTCGCATGCAGTTCTATACCGATAGGGACTACCAGATCATCAATCTTCCGCTTTCACTGAGCGGTCTCTACGCCATCCGGCCTGCGGATCTGGACTATGACTCCGAAGAAGACCGGCTCCTGAGGTTCAAACTCAGCCGTCCCAGCAGAGTGTACATCATCTACCAGGCCAAGGCTGAAGAGCTCCCGCTCTGGCTGCGCGGCTTCCAGCAGGAGAAAGGCCTCCAGGTAGATATTCAGACCTTCCCTGCGGGCGCCTTCGCCGTTGGAGGCGCGCGGTCCAAAGGCTACCGGGGCAACGTCATCCAGAACTACATTCTTGCGGCCAGGCCACACTAGGCAAACGACTCCCCGGTGCCCAGGACGAGGTTCAGCCTGCCGGACCTCGAGCGCTCATACTGGGCCGGCCTACTGCCTGTAGAACCGATCAAGAAAGATGTATCGCTCGCGGTTGCGGTCCACTGCGACCTGCGGGGGCACATCCCAGACCAGGTAGTGCATCTCCGCCCCTTCGTCTGCCCGCGGCCATACCGGTAGCCCAGGACCATTCGGATCGCCGGTCTTGACGAAGTTGGCGTAGTAGCCTTGCATCAGCTCCGACATCTGCTTATCCTCCGCGGTCCAGGCATAGACCAAGTTGGTGGGCAGGTTACCCATCGCGTACTCGATATCGGCCGAATGTACCGCCCCCGTGGCTGGAGGTATGACATCTGCTTTGTCAGCCCTCTCGCGTTCGCGTATCACGCCGCCGGCTAACCCGGCCACGGCATCCCCCATCTCCGGGACCATCGGGGGGCGTGGATGAGCATAGTAGTAGCGGAAAACGGGGCTGCCCGTTCTCCGGTGATCGTCTGCCCACTTCCAGGTACTGTAGCCGATGAACCGGTCTCCGGCCAGGTCGGTAGCCGACCGCATGACCTGCTTCTGCGTCACACCGGGATAGAGCCTGAGGATTTCGTCGGCGTGCTCTCCATAGAGTTCCCGCACCGCTTGAGCATAGACCTCGGGGGTAGGTTCACGCTCTCGCAGCACGGCACGGTAGTTCCCTTCCTCAGAATTCCAGCCCACCATCAACGGAACGCGGGCCTGCTCTCCGGCGGCAAGCATCTCAAAGGGGGACCCGGGGAAGAAGTAGCCGTCGATTACACTGGGGAACTCTCGCGCGCCCATCCTTTGGGTGGCCTCTAGCAACTCCTCTGCCGGTATGGCGCGCAGCTCGGCTAGCGACGAGGCGCCCGCCTTTTCCGCGAAGGCCAGCCATTCCCGTTCAACCTCACCCATCGGGTACGGCGGCAAGGCGTCAAGGCCTCCGCTTGCGCCGATGACACCTGCAATCAGGTCTTTCGACAGAGGGGATACCATCTGAGCGTGGGCGGATATCGAACCTGCGGATTCACCGGCAATGGTCACCCGATCCGGGTCGCCGCCAAAAGCAGCGATATTGTCGCGCACCCAGAGGAGCGCCGCATTCTGGTCCAGGTAGCCATAGTTGCCGGAGCAGTGATACGGCGACTCAGCGCTCAACTCGGGATGGGCAAGAAAGCCGAACACATTCAGGCGGTAGTTGGCGGTGAGAGTCACGATGCCTCTGCGGGCCATCGCTGCGCCATCGTAGCGCGGCTCGGAGCCATCTCCGGCGATGAAGCCGCCACCGTAGAAGTAGACCAGCACCGGCAGCCGCGCGCTGGTCGAAGGATCCGGGGTCCAGACATTAAGATAGAGGCAGTCCTCGCTCATACCGTTCGAGCGGAAGTTCATATCGCCAAAGACGGGAAGTTGCATTGCGCGCGGACCAAAACGGACCGCCTCGCGTATACCGGACCAGGGCTCTACCGGCTGCGGCGCTTTCCACCGCAGATCACCGACCGGCGGAGCAGCAAAGGGAATGCCTTTGAAACTATACACGCCGGTAGTATCGTCGCGCACACCCACGACCTTACCTCTGGAAGTCAGTATGGGAGAGGTCATAGTAATCGCAGCCTCCTGGGCTATAGGAAAGGGAAAGAGCCGTCGCCAGAGCCTGCCGGGTGAAGACAGGGCTTTGGCACAACTCGTTCCAATACCTGGGATTGCCCCAGTTCTGTCACGTACTTCGCTGTCTTGCCGATGCCGACCCTGAACCGCGCAAAATGCGATCTGAAACAAGAAACCATAGGCCCACGCCTGGCTGGCAGGCCACCCTGAGCAGGCCGCGATGCCTGACGTCCGACTTAGCCTGGCATGAAATCATACCCATTAAGAACTCGGTGCCAAATGATCCCAAAAGCGAAAGTGATGAGCACATGGAATATGATCAGCACCCACATCTTGGAGCGCTTTGAGAAGAGAGCGAACATGAGCAGCAAGAGCGCAGTTGGATAGATCAGCAGGAGGAGGAGATCTACAAAGTCTGACATATTTCCCTGCGCACTTAGGTTGGCCAACCCTCCCAGGATCCCTAAGGGCCATCCAACCACCCCCATGCCTTGCCAGAGGAGTACTTCAATCAGCTCGCGGTATGAATAGGCGCGAAAGGGTGGAATGGCAAGAGGCAGGACAGTCCAGGAGAGCAGGGCATTGGCGATTAGCCCTGCTAATACGGATATTGTCTTTGAACGGCTTGTGGCCTTGACCATAATGCTCATCGGTCCGACGATTGTCCCGGGCTGTTGAGTACAGGCTTCAGTTAGCCGTCTATCGCTCCGCTTAACCCGCTCGGCGCGTCGGTTACCTTGAGGCCGACCTGGAGACGGAAACCACTAGATTCGAGTCTCACCGGGGCTTCGCCCAGCGATCCGACGCAGAAACACAGCCGTCGCGCCCCATGCAGCACGCCCCAACCAGCGTTACATCCAGCGGAATTTAACCCTTGCCAGCCTTGTTCACTCAGGTCCATACGCCTCTGTGTCGATGTGGGCTCGGCGGCCAGCACAATGCAGTGTCAGGCCTCACTCGGCGCGACCACCTCGACCTTGATTCTGTCCGGGTCCTCGCAGTACATGGCATAGTAGCCTGGTGCCGTGGCGTAGGGATACCTGTCCTCGTACAACATGGTGTAGCCCGCCTGCTTCAGCCAGGCTGCGAGTTCGTCAACATGCTCCCGTGACCTGCCTCGAAACGCCAGATGGTTCAAGCCGACTCGCTTGCGATGATACCCGGCAGCCAGATGCTCTGCCGGCGCCGGGAGCAGGCACAGGTATGGGTCACTCGCGCTCGCGATGTAGTTGATGCCCCCAGACCACAGCTCTGACTCGTAGCCGAGTTTCTCCATCAACGGGCTCCAGAATTGGGCGGACCGCTCCAGATCGCTCACATAGATCTCGATGTGATGTAGCACGACGTTCTCCTGTTCTTTCACCCACAGCACTGCTTGGGAGCTCTACCACGTTAGATCACGGGAAATACCCCATACAGGCCCTCTCATCGTCTCTCGCCTATGGAACTGCCGACGAGTCATAGAGTGCATTCCCGGCAACACAAGAAGAGCCCGCAGCCGGGAGAGCAAAGGCCCCTTCGGCGTCCCCCCGATGCGCAATACACAACGACCGCGAGAGGCAACCAAGCGGGTCGCCAAGCCGCTCAGTGGGTCAGAATCCGGCGTAGACAAAGGGAAGCTCGTTCGCAACGCCGAGGTTCATGATGGCCAATGCCAGGAGCAGATAGGCTGCCCAACGCACCCCGATCCTGCCGGCTACTAGCGTGGCACGGGGCAGCCGCCCATCTCTGCCCAGGTGAACGAGGGCTAGCAAGCCGATTAGCCCCCAAGCGAGGACCATCTCAGTCATGGTGGCACTGGTCAGGCCGGCCCACGGCGCCAACACATCCGTCCCGCTGCCGAATCGAACCATGTTGCGGATCAGTAGCAGGGCATCCGGAACAGACCGCGCATAGAAGAAGATCCAGGAGAAACTGACCAACAAGAACGTCGTCACTATGCCTATAGCCGCTCGCACAGCAGTGTGTTCCAGGCGAAAGACCCGGGCAAGCCGATCGAAGATGCTTTTGCCCCGCCCCTCCAGGACAATGTAAAGGCCATGCAGCGCGCCCCAGAGCACGAAAGTCCAGTCCGCCCCGTGCCAAAGCCCACTGACCAGAAAGACGATGAGGACGTTCAGGTCCCGGCGCCATCGAGCCACGCGACTGCCGCCCAGCGGAATGTAGACGTAGTCGCGCAACCAACTGGACAGCGAGACGTGCCAGCGCCGCCAGAAATCCGAGACCGATGATGCCAGGTAAGGTTGACGGAAGTTCTGGATCAGCTCCAGGCCGAAAAGACGGGCCACGCCGACGGCGATATCCGAGTAGCCGGAAAAGTCACTGTAGATATGTGCGGCGCTGAACAGGGTCGCGATCACAATCGTCCAGCCAGTGTGACCACCCGGATCACCGAATACCGCATTGACATAGACCGCCAGACGGTCAGCGATAACAACCTTCTTGAACATCCCCCACAGCATCAGCCGCAGTCCACTGAACAGACGTGCTGTGTCAAGGCTGTGAATCTCCCGGAACTGGGGGATCAAGTGCCCGGCTCTCTCGATCGGCCCTGCGGCCAACTTAGCGAAAAAAGCTGTAAACAACGCGAAAAACCCCAGGTGCTTCTCAGGCTCGACGTTACCGCGGTACACGTCGAGCAGGTAGCCGACGGACTGGAGGGTGTAGAACGAGATGCCCACCGGCAGCAGCAGGTTCGGCGCAGTCAACCGATAGGTGAGGCCCACGTAGTCGAAAAGGGCGCGCAAGATCTCATCAGCGAAACCCAGGTACTTGAGGGCAAAGAGCAACCCCAGATTGCTCACCACACCAAGCGCCAGCAGTACTTTGCGCCCAGCCGGATGCGACGTCCATCCCATGCCGCGGCCCAGAGCATATGTCACTAACGTAGACGAGGTGATCCAGAGCAGAAAAGTTGGTGCACAGGTAGTGCAGAACCCGTAGCTCGCCATCAGTAGGGGCAGCCATCGATGGCGCTGGGGAAGCACCCAGTAGGCGACAACCACGAAAGGCAGAGCACCCAGGAATGGTAGACTATTGAAGGACATATGCTTCTGCCTCGTTCACAGGACTACTCCGCCGGAGGACAATCGGAGCGAGGAGCGTCTCCCTCAACGGCGTCCTCCATCCAGGCAAGCACATCACGATAGCTGCGCCACCGGGTATCGGCATGGGTTGCGGCTTCATACTCAATCAGGCTCACGGAGTTCCCAAGCGCACAGAGCTGATCCCGGAAGTCTCGTTGACTGGGCGGTGTGATCACAGTATCGGCCGTGCCCTGCAGAATTAGCACCGGGATGTCGGTGCCTCCGCCCAGTCCGGCGGTGTTCTCGACGAGCTTCTCGGCAAACTCAGGATAGATTTCAGCCAGCCGCCCGTCGTACAGCGCCTCGCGGAACTCGGGCTCGTACATGCGCCGAGCGCTGTGCGAATAGTAGCTGAAGATCTCATCCACGCAGATGGAGAGCACGTCATCCTCAAACTCCGCTACCCAAGGCGACAGATAGACCTCGGCCGGGTCAATGAGTGCCTCCCCATAGAAGTCCCTATAGGCGTAGACGAGATACGGACCGAATATCGGATCCTCCTGCAGCAAGAGTCCAGGATTCGTCACCGGACCAAAGCCGATCACCCCCTTGATGGGCAGCTCGGGTGCATAGATCTCAGCACGATCCTTGGCCGCGAAGATGGCATGACCGCCGCTGGAATAGCCCATCATCAGGACAGCCTGCGCCGGCACAGCCAGCGTATCCAACTCTTCGCCGCGATCCCAAAAGCCGTAGACAGCACGAATCGCGTCCAACAGCGTACGTCCCTGGAAATCAGACACGAAATAGTGGTGGATTCGCTGCGGATCGTCGAAGTGTAACCAGTTCGGGAAGACTACGATGTGACCTTGCGCAGCATAGGTGAGCGATTGGCTGTGGTACGCTCCCCAGCTGCGTCCCGTCGTCCGTTCGTCAAGCGGCGCGCATCCGTTGCCGACACCAGTCGTGCCAGCTGCGTGGCCCAGAACAGGGAAAGCCTCCTCGAACTCGACGTAGGGGATGTACAGGTCCGCCTGTGTCTCCACAATGTCGCCGAACTCATCCACGGTCTCAAACGTCATCCGGTACATATCCACGGGATAGGGTCCCGAAGGCCTGTACCGATCGATGTAGCGGACGCCCGTGACGTTGCCGCCGGTTACCGTTTCGGTAACTGCTTCTGGTGCAGCCGGCGTCGCTGACGGCGTTGCTGTCGAAACGGTGTTCGCTCGAGTAGGGAGTGGAGCAGCGGTGGCCAAAGTGGGAGCAGCTGTCGCAGTTGGCGTTGCCTCAGGTGTGGATGATACGGGCGCGTCTAACTCTCTCTGGATCGCCAGTGCAATCCTCTCGGCAACGTACTCCTTGCCTGTCTCCGTCAAGTGCTCCATATCGGTGAAATCGTAGGCCGGCAGGTCAAAAGCCAGGTTCAGCAGCATCACTTGATCCTGCGAGGCACTGCCAAGCCTGGATTGCACCACCCCAACGTTTTCGGCAAAGCGCTCGCCGAATCTGCTTCCGAGGAAGCGTTCACCCTGTTCCACATTGACCGGAGTGATGTAGAAGATCACGTCGACGCCGCGCCCTGCAGCCAGCTCCGCCACTGCGACCATCGAGTCCAGCTTGCGGTGATCTGGCTCAAGGTTGAGCATATAGTGGTAGGTGAGCAGAGCCTGCGCCGTCTCCTCGTCCGCCAGCTCGACCTCGCGGTAGGCATTCTCGGCGTCTTCCTGCAGAACCTCACCAGCTGCAAGCGTCTCGAAATCTCTGACTTGCCCGACGAGTGCGTTGCCATCGTAGACCGGCGCGTCAAGAAAGTCCTGCTGGTTCATCGATGGCCGGAAGAAGCCAAAGATCTCCAATGGCCTGATCAGAAACCTCGCCCAGGGATGTCCCAGGCTGAGTATCTTGCTTTCCTTTGTGAACTGAAATGCCGGGCGCATATCCCAAGCAGGCGAAAACGATCGAAGGTTGATCGGAAGTATGAGCGTCTGCGGGGAAGTCCCGTGTCGATCCATATGGGCAGCGTAGTCGTAGAACAGGTCGAGGCCGTAGGCGGGATGGGCGATCTGAGCGATCCGCCGATCGGGCAGAAGCTCTTGTAGGATCTCCCCTGTGGTCACCTCTCCGACGGGCAACATAAGCGTGCTGTCGCCCAGGTACAGCACATCCACGCCCTCTTCGAGATAGCGGTCAAACCGCGCGATCTCAGCAGGCAGTGAAGCAGGGAAGAGCATCGAGATCCCACCGTGAACCAAAACGAGCATAACCACAAAAACAGGAATCTTGGTCCACGGCTGCGTCTTCATCATGGCTGGGCGAGAACCCCGCAGTCTGAAATAGGGGTCTTGCCGGCCAGTATGTCCTGCATCCAGGCAAGGGTGTCCATATGACTGTTCTGCCGAATCGTGAAGTGATTCACACCGGGATAGACGCGGTAGGTCACGTTCTTATTCTCCGCGCACAACCGCTGGACAAAGGGTTCCACCGTGCGCAGTTGCACGATCGGATCGGCACCACCGTGCAGGATAATGGCTGGTGTCGATGGGTTCACTTCGCGCCCAATGTAGTTGAGGTCTAGCATAGCCTTAAACTCAGGGAACTCCACCTCCAACTGGTCGTTCTGCAGAGCCTCTCGGAACCGCGGCGTATACATCGTTTCGTGCGTGTTGGGGTAGTAACCCAAGGCATCGTCGATGCACTTAGCCACATCCTGGTCGAAGGTAGCCATCCAGCGCTCCTGGAAGAAATCCTGGGGATTGATGATCTGTTCGCCGTAATAGGAGCGATAGGCATAGACGATGTACGGGGCATAGAGAGGGCTATCACACATCAGCCCTTCCACATCGGGCGCGATGGCGTGACTGACAACCCCCACGATGTTGAGTTCGGGCGCATAATGGGGAGCCATCACGTCGCCCGCAAAAGCGCCATGGCCGCCCTGCGAGTATCCCCCAAAGAAGACAGCGTCCGCCGGCCGAGCCAGAATGTCCTCTGATGGGAGATTAGAGAAGAAGTCGTAGATCGCTCGGGTCAGGTCGAGCATCACATAGCCTTCCAGTTCGGCGACGAAATAGGGGTGGGTCTGATCCGGATCATCGAAGCCCTGCCAATTAGCGATCGCCGTGATGTACCCCTGAGTTGTGTAGGCTGACAGATGGGCCCGGTAGTTGCCCCACTTCCGTCTGCCCAGGTGCTCATTCAGCGTGGCGCACTCGTTGGCGATGCCGGTCGTGCCCGAGCCGTAGACAAAGAGCGGAAACGCTGTCTCGCTCGCCACCTTGGGGAAACGCAGATCAGCCTGGACAGTGATCTCTGTACCCTCATGGTCGCGCGTCCGGAACTGGATTCGGTACACCTCAACGGGATACTGCGAGGCCGGGCACGTTTGGGCTGACATATAGGGGTGCACGATGCTGTCTACCTGAGCAGTTGATAGCGACTCCTGCTTGACGATCGAGCCCTCAACAACAGTCCCGGGTTGAGTCAGCGGCAGCGGCGTCGACGTCGGCAGTGGCGTCGGCGTCGACGTCGGGAGCGCAGTTGGCGTCGACGTCGGCAGTGCGGTCGGTGTCGACGTCGGCGGCGGCGCCGAAGTCGAGGTCGGCCACAGCGTAGACGTCGCGGCCGGCTGCAGATCAGGCGCCGCTGTCGGTGCGGGCGGCACGGTCGGCGACGCACACGCATCCAAGGCCAGAGCGCTGAGTGTCACAAGGAACAACAGGAGAAGGCGAGGCACACAATGCGAAGACTTGCTGCTACACGATAGGCCGAACAATCATAAACCTCCCGCCGCTTCACACGTACCGATCGCAGAACACACAGTACGCTACATAGCGACCCCAGATCGATATAACTACCAGACCCGTGGTATTGTAACCATCAGATTGCCGAGAGGCAACACGTCGGTCGCAGTTTCCTGCGTTGTGCAACGGGCAGCGATTTCGGGAGGAAGCCTGGCCGTCCGACCGCACGTCCACAGTCTGGAGGATGGGCACGGTTCCAGCTGGCGCCCTGAAGCAGGAGGCACACCTGTTATGGTCCCACTGCAGGTGGCATGTACTTCCCGCCTCTAGGTCTGCGCATAGCAGCCCATCGACTGAGTCGGTAGCACAGCCAACGGCCGCTTGGACGACCGTCAGGACAGCCGCGGGCCGGGACTCAGCCGGCAACCTCGTAGTGATCCTCCACCCAGGCGTACAGGCCTTGGGTCCCCTCGAGGATCTCGCGGCTCAGCTCGCGCGTGCGGAGGCTCTTGAAGTAGTAGCACATCTTGACGGGCCTGCCGCGGTAGACCGTCGGAATGCTGTTGTAGGGGAGCGTAGGGTTAGTCTGGTTGCAGAACCCGCATGCCCGGCACTCACCGGTGAAGCTGTACACGAGGTCCTGGAGCGGCTCTGGAAGGGTGTCAAGCTGCCTCAACAGCGTCTTCACCGCGACCTTGTCCTCGATGAACGTATAGAGGAGCTGGCGATGGTAGCGCGACTCGAACTGGACCATGAACCGGAGCCTGAGCGGCTCACCCTCTGGCCCGGCGTAAGTCTTGGTGAAGGCTACGGTGATGAAGTTCGTCACGTCGGTACCGCTGCCCCAGTCGGAGCTCTGCTCGAAGCCGTGACTGATGAGCGTCTCCGTGAACTGCCGGACCATCTCGGGATCGTCGCTGAGCTTGCCCATCATGTCCAGGGCATAGTCATACGCCGGGTCGAACAGTGCGCGCTTGAAGATGCGGTTCCTGATCTGGACGAGGTAGCGCGCGTGGCTGAAGATCTGCCACGTGAGACCGGCCCCGTCGCCGAACTCCTGACGCCACCGGGCATCACAGGCCTCGGCTTCGGCAGCGCCGAGGGTGGCGAGCAGCTTCCAGGCATCCCACATCTCGGGATAGGCATCGCTCCGCAGGGTGAGTGTCCGGTCGTCCTCTGAGCACCGCAGGCCCAGAGCGGTGAGGTGCTTGACCAGCGTGGTCAGGGCGCGCTTGTTGAGCCCGAGCGCCTCCTTCTCAACCACCAGCGCGCCGTCGCGCACGGTGCCTAACTCGCCCATGCGCTGCATATTGTCGAAGAGGCCCTCGATCTTGTCTTCGTTCTTGCGCCGCAGTTTGCGGGCCTCCAGGTACTTGCGGTCCTCGTCCTTGTAAACCCTGTCGGGGTTGGGGCGGTCCTCGGTCTCGTCGGGCTCCGTCGTCATCCCGATGAGGGTCGGGTCGTGGTACAGCGCGGTGTAGATCCCGCCGATAAAGTCGTAGAGCCGGCGCTGCGCGGTCTCGCTCGCCGCGTCCGATGGGACCGGGCGGAAGTCGGGCTGCGTGGCGATGTAGTTGTAGGTCAGGCGTTGCGAGACATTGTCGAAGTCGGTGCCGATACGGTTTTCGAAGTCCATTTTGCTCTCCTCCTCTCTCTGCGAGTGTAGCTGAACGAGTACTTCCGATGCCGAAACCGCGCCACGATAGACGCTCGCTATTCCTCTGCTAGGGTACGGAAGACGCGCTAAGAGTCCTTACCCTTTGCTGCGCGCTTGACGGGCATCATGAATGCCATCGCATCGTGCTCCGAGACGAAGGCGGTCGTGAATACGTCGATGTGCAGGCCCACCCGGGTGTCAAAGACCCACCCGACCTCCTGTACCAGCCGGTAGGGGTCGTCGTGCCAGAACTCGCCCCACTGCGCGGAGAAGCTGTACAGCTCGAACACCAGCCACCCCGCCTGCTGGATCGGGATCGAGAAGAGCGCCTCCCCGCCGAGAAGGGCGCCCGCCGCTACCGCCACATCCTTCACGCCGAGCGTGTAGCGGTAAGCCCCCTGCGTGGCGGCCTTGTCGTATGACGCCACGCCGTAGAGCGTGGCGTCGTCGCCACCCAAACGTTGGAGCGCCTCCCAGCGACCGTCACGCCTCACGGCATCGAAGACCTCGCCGCCCGACCCCACGATCTTGGAGACCCCCGTGATCGTGAATGCGGGCCACTCTTGGTACGTCGTCCGATACTTCATGCCGCACCTCCATAGACTGAGTAAGCCGAAAACCTCGCGGTGCTAAGCGCCGTCAAACAGCCGGTCCATAGCCCTCAACATGGCCACCATGTTGTCCACCAACGTATCGTTCAGTTCAGGCCAGCTGTAGCTGAACCCGGGGTAGTAGGGGCACAGTCGGGTGGTCTTCCCTCCATAGGTGACAGGGACATTGGCCAGGGGGCGCTTGCCCGTCTTGTCGGTCTGAGCACAGTAGCGGCAACCGTCGCAGGGCTTCGTCTGCTCCATCATGAAATCCTGTACCCCGGCATCCAGGCTGTCGAAGGCGAGCAGGATCTCCTTCATCCTTGGGATGCACATCCCGAAGACCTGGGGCTCGTCTATCAGGGGATCATAACGGGCCGCGATTCCTATGTGGCGGATGGCGAATAGGTAGCCGCTCCTGGTCGGTACCTTGCCATCGTGGCTCTTCCAGTAGTCGAGCGAGACCTCCCCATCCCAGTTGCACACCCGAGTATATCCGTTCTCGATGAGGTACGCCTCGAGTCTTTGAAAGGCCGCTTCGTTGCCCGAGAGCCGCCCATAGGTCTCGCCGGCATAGGGATGGCCCTCGCGAAACAGGCACCGCGAGAAGCTCAGCTGCGAGGCGCCGGGTCGCGTGGCCATCCATATCCAGGCGGGAAAGAGCTCAGGATACTCGTCGTGACGGAGCACGATCCCGTCCGGCGCCGCCGATACCTCCAGCCCCAGCGCCTGCAGCAGCAGCCGGGCCTTACGGCTCACCTTCACCTCAGCCCCGACCACCAGCCTGTCGCCTTCCAGGCGCCCTGCCTCGCCCATCGCGACCATGGTCGCCAGCAGTCCGTCGACCTCCTTGATAGGCTTGCGCATCCAGTCCCTCAGCTTGGGCTTACCATACGCTGCCCCATTGAAGCGGTTGGGATATGCATCATCCTCGTGCAGTTCGCTCACCAGGAGCATCGGCGCTTCCGCCAGACGCTGATACAGTCCTTTCATAAACGCATAGAACTGGGCCTGAGCCTCTACCGCAGGCCCGTCCACTGCTGGCACGAACGAAGGGAAGGTGTCGAGGTACGTGGTCACCATCCGCTGCTCTACGTTCTCAAACTGCCGCTTCATCTGAGGCCTTTCTTTCTGGTCTTGTACGCGGTCCGTAGGTCCCAGCTTGCCGACGGCGCGAAACCTAATACAGAGTTGCGTAATACGTCAAGGCGCTCCTTCATACAATAAGGAATCACCAATCTCGTAACTTCTTCGGCAGTTATCCCCAGATTACATTGCGCCGCATGATGACTATCGTGGTAAACATCACATGAATGATACTGTCCGCATTCCGCGCAGTTGGCGTAACCTTTCTCCTTACAGCAGAAAAAGCTTCGGCAGAATCTATTCCTGTTCAGGTTACAGCCTGAACATTGGAAGATACCTCTATCGCCAGCAGGCGGGCGCTCTATGTCTATGCCCGGAACGCAGTTGTGATAACACACCCAATTCATGTAAGCGAAGTTATCGCTTTCTGAGTAATCGTGCTCGCTGTACCTCTTACTACCAAGGCACAAATCGCATCGATAACCGCAAGGATACACATTCGGATCGGGGCTAACCGTGAGTTGCTCGAACGGTCGATGCCAATCCATGGGCACGGTTTTCTCTAGCATCGCAAAAACATCGCCGAGTAAGGCTCCGTCAACAATCCGGAAGTCACTATCCGCGACACGTATGTAGAAAACGCCGTCACCAAGTGTGATAGCAGCCAGCTGTTCGCCGCCTGCCATGAAAACAAGGGAGGATTCGCCGTCCCAGATCTCATCCGCCATATAGAAGAAACGGACATGACCAACTGTTCGGTAAAAAGCAGGAAATGAACCTCTTAACAGCGGCTCCAGTTCTTTCGGCGAAGTCAGAATCCTTCCGTCATCTGCGTATTGATGGTGCACTTGGAGCTCTCCCTTTTCCCCGCACTGCGGCTCCTCCAAACTCCGACCCTAGGGAATGCGACCCGCATGAAAGCTCGGCTGCCGTCCTTGCATTCGAGACTTGGCTCAGCCTTACAGGGAGCCGCTCATGCCCAGCGAAACTTCGCGGGCTAATGCCGTGATGGACTCGGTTAGGCTGAGACATGTGGGCACAATGATCTCCTGACGGTACTTTGGAGCCTTGCCTCCGGCTGTGCCCCTTGCATCGATCCCGGCTTCCGTCACCTGATGCACTCGCGCCGCCAGGTCGCACATTTCGAGGATCCCAGTGTGGGCCCCGAGCTGTCCCTGGCGCATCGTGAGGTCGGTGTACATGTCCAGCATGCCAGGGTAGTAGTGGCCCAGGTAGCCGAGGCAGTTGTCGCGGAGTGCACGCTTCGTAGCCGCCGCCTCGATCCACTCCTGGACCCACACACGCTCCTCGAAATCACCACTCACAAAACAGGGTCTTCTGGCCTAGAAGGCGCGATGCCTCCCCTCTGCAGACGCTTAGCCGCATATCTCCAACGCACGCATGACCGTGTCGAGCGCCTGAATGTCGTTCTGCTTGATCCTGCCAAGCGTCAGCTCCACCATCTCAGCCCAGCCGCACGCGTACTCGTTGTGGTAGGGCGACCAGTCCAGCCGGTCGTTCAGCCCGATTAGGGCCCACGCCAGGTCGTGCGTGTAGCCATAGATCGGGGCGCCGATCTGCTGACAGAGGTCATCGAACGCCGGGTTCTGCAGCGCCTCGATGGTGCGGTGGCGGAACACCTCCGCGAAGTTGTGGCTGTTGAACGTGTACCACATGGTGTCGGCGACCCGCTTCATCCGCACCTGCTTCTCTGCCAGGTCCGTCTTGCCCAGTCCGTCCGGCTGGTACCACCCTATCTTCCCGATGTAGCCGTCCCAGAGCTTTTCGCCGATGTTGTATTCCATCACCTGCCGGATACGCCTTAAGCCGTCCCCGAACGTATAGCGCGGCCGCACCTTGTCGCCGAAGAGGATCAGCATCCCAAGTTCGTCATAGGAGGGCGCGCCCTCTGGCTTGCGCTGCGCGTTGGTGTAGTCGGGGGAGATAAGCAGCTCGCCGTCGTAGCCGGTGAGGACACGGAAGCGCCCTTCACCGGTCTTGACCTTGGCGATCACGGGTCTGCCCGCGTCGATGGAGGCAGTGATCGCGGCTCTGAACGCGTCAGGATCACTAAGCTTGTCGTAGGCATAGCCCGCGAAGCCGAAGAGGAAGTCGACCGTAGCGTCGGTGCCGCAACTGTCCGCCTCGGTCTCGCCGATCCAGGTCTGCATCGCCGTGGGCTCGCCGTCGAAGCGGAGGCGCAGGGAACTTCGCCCGCACATCGTGTCGAACACGAAAAAACGCTGCTCCTGTAGGCCGGCCGTCGAGGCGCGGCAGTTTCCGCAGCCGTTGCACAGCTCGCCGTTCCGTTGCCTGCAGTAGTAGTCATCGTTGCCGGTGATGCCCTCAATAAACATGGTCGTAGAGGCGAAGCAGTTGATGAAATCCGTAGTCGTGAAGCCGCTGAACGGAACATTGAATGCTAGCTCACCCTTCATAGGCCTACTCCTCACTCTCCTGGTGTTTACCCATAGACCAATCGTAACCCCTGCTGAAGATGATCGGCAGCGCTAGATCGGGCGCCAGAGCCAGCGCAAGGCCGAGGGAAGGGTCGCGCCGCCGTGGGCAAGGCTGTGGAAGCCGCGGCCCCAGTCGGCGTGAGCGTCATACCCGCGGAAGCGCAGTGCTGCCGCCAACTCCTGATTTGCCAGCCACCAGTTGCCGCACACATCGTCGATGTCGTTGGTCCCGTCCTGCTGCCAGATCCGCAGTGGCTTCCGCTCCGTCATCCGCACTTCGGCCCACATGTTGTGCGCCCCGTGGATGTTCGTGAAGCTCCCGCAGTGGAGCAGCACCTTGCTGAAGAGCTCGGGCATCTGCCACGCCGCGTTGAACGCGCAGACTGCGCCCGAGGACAACCCGGCGATAGCACGCCCCGCAGCGTCCTCGCGCACGTGCACGTGCTCCTCTACCCGCGGGATCATCTCGTCACGCAGGAAACGAGCATAGGCGTCGGTGCGATCGTGGTACTCCTCAATCCGGTTCTGGAACCGACCCTCCCGCTCGGGGAAGGAGCCGGGGTTCACAAAGAGGCCCACGGTCACCGGCATCTCCCCAGCAGCGATCAGGTTGTCGAAAACGGTGGGCACCGGGGCCTGAGGTGAGAGGTACATCCCGCCGTCCTGGAAGACCATCAAGGCTGCAGGATCGCCGTCAGGGTCATACTGCGCCGGCACGTAGAGCCAATAGCCACGCAGCGTGCCGCGGAAAACGTCGCTGCCTACCGGTCCGTACTCGGTCACGGTGCCCTTCAGGACGTTCGGGTTCGGCAGGCACTCGCACTCGGGCTCGAAGTGCTCCACTACCACCCAGTTGTCGCCGAACCGCCGCCCGCCCGTTTCGAAGCGATAGGCCGTCGCCGAGAAATTCGGCAGTGTCGCCACGTGAACGTAGACATCCGTATCGCCTAACTGACGCATCGCGCGGCGACCACCCAGGGCCAGGATGTCGCGACAAGGGTCAGGCTGCGGCGTCTCCCACACTGCCCAGACGTCACCATCCTCAGCATAGGTACGGGTCGCTAACTCGACAGGCTTCGCCGCGGTAGCGGCCCAGAGCACTGTCGTCGCTTCGATCCGGACAACCCCTTTTGCCAGCGCCTCAGCCCCGAACTGCTCCCGCAACTCCGCGCCCAATGCCGATCCTGACAGCGCCTCCTCTGCCAGTATTCGGTCGACCTGTGTGGGTGTCAAGACTGTCATACCTCACCTCCGTAGGACTTCGTCACACTTGCAGCTACCTCACACGACGGCACACATCCACTCCACCTATGATGGCTTGATCTTAGCTGGGCACCGTCTATCCGTCATCTCTCCTGGCGTCTTCTCTGCTGCTCGCGTGCCGGCAGCAGTGCAGTGCGGGCAGCATGGCCGCCGGAAGCTAGGCGGGCGTGCTGCAGAGGTGCAGGCACAGTACTGCAGCTAGGCCTCAGTTGCGCAAGCTGCGCGATCGCCCGGTAGTGCCACTGGCCCTACCGGTTATGCCGTAGTGACCTTCGCCAGTTACTGATTTACAACGGTTTCAGCCAGGCTGACCGCTCCGCGACCTGCCATCGTCCCACTGACCCCACCGACAAGCGGGCCTGCTTCGTCGCCGATTCCCACGGTCAACATGAAGTCGAAAATGACTGACTCGGGCGCCATCTCGAGCTTCGCCGAGCAGTCACGATCATCGTGAGCTGCGGTGAAGCTCACTGACACTTCCACCGACGGGCTGTCCGCGCGAGAGTCAGACACAAAAGTGTCAAGCGTAACGAGAAGTGAACCATCTTTGAACGCCACCGCAGCCTCGATTCCGCTGGACTCCAAGCCAATAACCTCAACACCACGTGTTGCTTGGGGCACGGGCAGATCCACGCGAATGTTGGATGCGTCCAGTTTCATCCAAACGTGCTCAGCGAACTCCTGGCTCAGTCCAAAGGCTTCGACTACAGGAAGTACACGGTCCTTGAGAAAGCCGCGGGCTATCCCACTCACGTCGATGTTGAGAGCTGCAGTGTAGGTTATGGTTCCCCCGCGACGGATCGCTCTCGTGCCCGCGACTGCAACGGAAATCGGAATCGCGATGGGATGTCCGATTCCAGCAAGTGTGGGAGCACTGAGTATGGGCGAGCCAAACTGCTCGATGGGTCCGGAGGGTAGGCAATCACCTGGAGACGCTTCTGTGTCGATCAGCGATCGGGCTATCCCCTTGATGTCCGGCATACAGGCTAGAGCCTGCGCTGGGGTAAGGAACCGGACACCCTGATCAGTCAGAGGTCTGAGTGCCGCGTACAAGTCCCTTGCCGAAGTGCTCCAGTTTGTGGCCATGAAGAAGTTCACTGGAGATCGCTTGGACGGCTCCAACGCCATGATCGCTTCGATACGCCCTTTGATGCGCGCGGCATCCTCCGAATAACCATTCTGCGTAACCAGCACAGGCATGCCGGTATCTCTGCGGAACGCCTTGTCAACACTGGGACCATAGCCGACCACGACACCGTGAAGGGTCTCACTCCCGGGCGCCTCCTCCAGGACCCGCCACAACGGCTCATCGGTGATGGTCAGAGAACTATCGAGGGACCACAGCGTATGGATGCCGGCAGCCGCCATCACGGAGAACGTATCCCGGTAGTACGCCTCCGGTTCGGGGAGTGTGGAGGCATGCACGTAGGCGATCCCCATCAGCGATACGATCTCATCGTTGGGTCTGATCGTGCTGCGATAAAACTCCCAGATGCCGGGTGCCAGGACGGATAGGCTCACCCCCATACTCCAACCCAGGGGCAGAACACCCCGCTCTTCTGTGTTCCAGAACGTTGACTGAGGGTATTGAAGGATTGGGACCTGCAAGTTGTCGCCATCCGTGATGGCGATGGCCACATTGACCTGCGATGCCTCGCATTGTGTAACTGCTTCCTCGGGTCTCTCGGCAAGAGGGATGAGCCGCGACTTTCCCAGAACCGCCACGTGGAACGACAGGTTGCTGACCTGGCTTGTCGGCACAAGGTACTTGCCCGAGGAGGAAGCTCTCTCTACAGCTATCTCTTCCTCAACCGTGTCGTCGGACACGTAGCCATAGAGGACATGCCCGCCCGGATACGCATCCATGACGGCCGCCACACCGTCCCAGGTGTCATGCTTGGGTCTCGAAAAGACGGGCATGATCTCCTGCTGCACTACGAAATCCCAGAGATTCTCAGTGTGTCTCAGCAGTGCCAGTCCGGGATAGGCCAAGGCTCCTCTGTACTGCGCCACGGTTGCCTGGTAGGCAGAGACTGCATCTGGCCACCGATTACGCACATCATCCAGTTGACGCCAGCCTAAGCTTCTGAGGAGGTCGGCCACGGCATCTGGTGCCACCACACCGTTCTGCAGTGTCGCGACGACCGTCGCGGCATGGAGAGTCCACGGCTGATCCTCTGAGGCGATCACGAAACCTGTGATCTCAGAGCCGAACTTCTCCAGGACCTCAGTGTGGTTCAGGTACCCACCGACATCGATCCAACCTTGCCTCTCGTATTCCTCGATCCAGAAGCGCTCCGCCTCGGCAAATTCCGTGTCGTCTGAGTTGACGAGGTATAGCCGCGCTTCGGGGCGGTTAATCGTGCCCTGCAGAGTCCGCATGAAGAGCTTCTCGGCTGTTGACATCCCGGTCAAGTCGACGACCCACGCCCTGCCCAGGCCCGGCCTTCTGGTTAGGAAGGTCGCCTCGAGCTTCTGGCGAGCATCACGTCCACCGGATCCGTCAAGTCGCCGCGACTCCGAATGAGTCTTCGTCATACCATCTCCCGAAGGTGTATGCAGGCCTGAACATCACGCCGGCTCCCAGCCAGGTACGCATCCATGGACTGAGCGTGGGGGTATTTCCGTCACCGTCAGAGGATTATGGGTGTCCAGTCTCGATCTCTGGCTGCTTCGCGGTCACCCGCTAGTCGACCACGTAGAGATCCGCGATCACCGGCCAGTGGTCGCTCGGGTAGATTGGAGGCTGCCCATCCCGGAGGATCGTGCTGGCAACGGTCTGCAGTCGCTGCTTTCCATCCCTGGTGAGAATCCAGTCGACGCGCCAACACTGCTCATCGCCCCATTCCAGGCCCGAGTAGGCTTCACCCATGTACCCGTGGTAGGTGCTGGATTCTGTTGAGTCACCGTGCCCGGCTGCGCGATAGGTGTCGACGAAGCCATGCTCGATGAAGGCGCGGTAGGGTACGTCCCAGGCATTGCAGTTGAAGTCACCGGTCAGGATAACGGGGGCGTCGGGCCAACCCTGGGAGATCCGCTCGATCTGCTCCACGAGTATCCTACTGCCTTCCTCCCGCATCTGTACCTGGTTGGGCGCCCAGCCATCCTCGTACTGCGTGTTCAGACAGAGCAGAGGCGTCTTGCTCTCCAGGTTCTCCAGGATAGCCCATCTCACGCCCACCGCGTACGGTAAGCCCCACTGAGGGATTGGTTCATCAGGAGTGCGGGATAACCAGAACAATCCCGAGTCCAACAACCCAAAGCGGTCAGCCCCATAGAGAATCGTGTTCCCGAACTCGTCGCTCTCGAAGTCAGGACAAGCAGCGTAGGGCAGGTCGTCGCGCAAGTTCTCCCAGTGGAAGGGAGAGAACTCCTGGAAACCGATCAGGGCAGGACGCACGCGGTGAATCGTGTGAACCACCCAGGGCCGACGTCTTGACCACGCCGCTCGTGGGTTCTCTTCCCATGGATCGGGCTCACCTGTGTTCCAGATGTTGAAACTCATCACGCGGATGACACGCATGTGAAGTCCTCCTCATCTCGCAGATGTCTACGCCCACGCCCTAGATCCCCGAGTGCACCGGATCCCTTCCGCATCGGTCATCATCAGCAATCCTCAGAACAGGTGGAACCCTGTCGGAGGTCATCACACTTGCCACTATAGGCCCAACCCACACTGCCCGCAAGTTCCCAGGAAACACAAAGAGCTCTCTATTGCTAGAGAGCTCTTAATCACTGGCGGGAGCGACGGGACTCGATGCAGTCCGTGTATACAGCTACTGCCCCATAGTACCAACGTCTCACGAAGACAGAACGAAACGCCAGAGGGGCAGAACCCAGCCGCCGCCGTTCTCGCGCGGCTGTAAGCCGTCGCGAGCAACGGCCCGTTGGCGCGATCAAGGAGACGGACGACGAGGCGCCCGAACTTGCCGAAACCGGCGAGCTGCTCCTTCAGGCGAGTGATCTCAGCCTGTTCGTCTGTTTCGGTGGGCACACGGTCATGAAGAGGTTCCCACTCAGTTGAGCCATCAGGGCAGTGTTGGCAGGCTGAACAAACACGCACCGGACTTCGGTCCGTGCCAGACGACGGATGGACGTTAGCGGACCTCGCCGGCGCACACACAACAGAGCGTCCCGGTTAAGCACAAGCCGGTCCTCCGCCCACAACAAGCGCAGGAGTTCCTGGATCGCCATCACGCCACCGAACGTCCAGATGGTCAGCCAGACCAATAGGAATGCCCCGACTGCCAGCGCCGGGGCCCTCCGAACGGGTACATCGGAGCCGATGGCCGGACGGCCCGTCAACAAAGCCCAGATACCTTGGCCGAGGACGAACAACGCAAATGCTTCACCCGCAGCCCATCCGCAGTACCACAGGGAGAGAAACAGGGCGGCTGGAAACCGACCGTAACCACGCGGTCGGAAGATGAACTCGCTGTCAGCGCGATACTGTGTTTCGCTATCCATTTGCCTTGTCCAACGGCCGGCATCAGCGACGGCGCTACGCGCCGTCCGCCACATAAGGAACCTCAGAAGAATGCCAGTTCAATGTGCCCTGCTTGAGTTATCCGGAACCCCGTTCAGGTATAGATAGCCTGTCACGCACTATTCTACCTTGCCGATGCCGACTCAAAACCGTGCAAAATGCGGGCTGAAGCAAAAAGCCATAGGCCCACGCCTGGCTGGCAGGCCACCGTGAGCAGCGCCGCGACACTTGCCGTCCACTGAAAGAACTCGCCGGCCGGGTAGTCCGAAGCGCCTATACCCGTTAGGAGAGACATCCCGAGCCAAGCAGCTGCAAACAAGGCGACCGAGAAAATCGCCCAGATGATGACCCATACCGTCTTGCGTGAACGTCCGCGCAGGTAGAGAGGATGAAACCACATTCCAGCCAGGAAAAGACCAACGGCTGCCACGATGGGACCGCAGACCCAGGCGTGATAGCCGAGACCTTCAGATACAGATATCGTCGGATCAAAGATGCTAAGTAGGGTCACCAGTACGCCACTTGGCAGCAGGGGCAGCACAGGCAGAAGAAATGCGATGAGTAACGGCGCAAATACCAGAGTGCTAAACCCAAGCGCTTTTTTCATCCCGGCTCTCCTCAGTCGATTGCTGCGACAGACGGTACAGCCGCACAGCGGTGGCGTTCATTCGCCCGCCGGAGCGCAGTGGAGGCGAGTCGGCTGGAACGCGGTGTTGGGTGGTTGTTCGACTCTCGCCGGCATCGCGGTTGCTCCCGGACTTGCCCCTGGAATGTACCTTGATTACCCTGGCATGAACTCATACCCATTGAGAACTTGGTACCAGATGGCCGCAAAAGCGAAAGTGATGAGCATATGGAGTATGATCAGCACCCACTGCTTGGAGCGTTTTGAGAACAGCACGAATATGAGCACCAAGAGCATGGTTGGGTAGATCAGCACAAGGAGGAGGTTCGTCAGACCTGACATCGTGCCCTGCAGAATAAGGCTGGCGAACCCTCCCAGAATCGCAAAGGGCCATCCAACCGCGCCCATGCCTTGCCAGAGGAGTACTTCCATCAACTCGCGAAATGAGTAGACGCGAAAGGGAGGAATAGCAAGAGGCAATACTGTCCAGGAAAGCAGGAAATTGATGATGAGTCCTGCTGTTACGGATTTCGCTCTCGAATGTAGTGCAGCCTTGGTCATAATACACCGTGCAGTATCGTAGGTCCGATGGATGTCTCGGTAGTTTTGACTACGGTATTCAGTCCGCCGCCTAGCGCCGAGAATCAGCGACGGCGCGTGGCGCCGCCCGCTTCATGTTGTTGCTG
>JALOOJ010000203.1 GCA_025454475.1 Anaerolineae bacterium | reverse complement strand
CTGACACTGGCCCACGGGAGGGCGGAGATCACGCGCGCCGTGCTGGAGGGGTGCGCGTTCCACATCCGGTCGATCCTCGACCAGCTATGTGCGGAGCCGCTGTCCGAGATCATCGCTGTCGGCGGAGGCGCCAAAAGCAGGCTCTGGCGTGGCATAATCGCCAGCGTGACCGGGCTGGAGGTGCTCGTGCCCGAAGTCCTGGAAGCGGGGGCTTTGGGTGCAGCGATTCTGGCCGGTGTAGGCGTGGGAGCCTATGCCAGCGTGCAGGAGGCCGCGCGCGGGATCGTGCGTATTGTGGGCCGCGATGTACCGAATCCCGATGATGCAGGCCTCTATGATCGCCTGTATCGGGTCTATGTGGACCTGGAAGCGCAGATGACCGCGCTCTATTCACGCTTGCCCGTGGAGGTGGCGCCATGAAAGCCGCATTGTTCTATGGCATGCACGACATCCGCGTGCAAGAGGTGCCCGACCCGGTTGCAGGCCCGGGTGAGGTTCTGGTACGCGTCAGGGCCGCCGGCATCTGTGGTAGTGATCTCCACTTCTATCGCAATAACCTGCAGCGTACCGACATTGAGCTGCCTCATCTGCGTGGGCACGAGCTCGCCGGCGAAGTCGCCGCGCTGGGTGAGGGTGTCATAGGCCTGCAGGTCGGCGAGCGCGTAGCGGTGGAACCCCGTCACCTTGTCGGATGCGGGCGTTGCCGCTGGTGTCTGCGCGGCGATTACCAGCTCTGTGTCTCGCGCGGGCTATCCGCAGGCCGGCGAGTGCACTCGACCGGGTTTGCCGAGGTATCGCTGGAGCTTGCTCACAGCATCTACCCGCTCCCCGATGGCCTGAGCGCCAGCGAGGCCGCGCTGCTCGATGTGTATGCCTGCGCGGTGCACGCCGTCCATCTCGCGCCGCCCAGGCCGATGGACACTGTGGTGATCCAGGGAGCCGGGCCTATCGGCCTGGCCTGCGTTGAGATGTACAAGCTGGGTGGCGCGGACAAGGTCGTCGTGTGCGACGTCTTAGCTGGGGCGCTCGAGGCAGCCGGGCGGGTCGGTGCCGATGCCGTCATCGACAGCGCGGCAGCAGATGTGTCCGAGGCCGTGATGGACATGACCGGCGGGGTGGGAGCCGACATTGTGGTCGAGGCCGTCGGGGGCCTTGCGCCGACCTTTTCTGCTGATGTGCGCATGGCGGCTCGCGGCGGCAAAGTCCTGGTTGTCGGCATGTTCAGCCGGCCGCAGAGCTTAGATGCCTTTGAGGCACAGCAAAAGGAGCTCTGTATACTCTTCAGTAATAGCTATGGCCGCTGGGACGGTGTGCCGGAGTTTGGAGTCGCGTTGGCCCAGCTGGCAGCCGGCAGGCTCAGGCCGGGGGTCTATATCACGCACACCTTTTCGCTGGATGACATCGGGCGCGCTTTCGAGACCGCCGACAATAAGCGGACGTCGGCTGCCATCAAGGTGATGGTGGAGCCCTAGAAGGGACACAGTGTGTAGGTCTCTAGCGGACGGTGCCTCTGGGAATCGTCCGTCAGCAGGCCCCTGATATTGCTTCAAGCCTGGCTCCGCACCATCCGAATCTCCCGCTGGTTGTTCCGCTCTGCTATCCCCCCGTGAGATGCCGTCCACCGCATGGTTTGGGATAACTGCTGCAGCGTAAACGCCGCATTAGACGCACCATAGACGCCCGGCGGCTATGATGAAGGCAGATCGGAAGACAGAGGAGGAGAGCAATGTACAACCAGTTCGATCTGCAGGCCGCACAAGTGATCTACGAAGATCGGATCCGGAAGCACCGGGAGCCCATCAGCCTGGGCCGACCGAAGAAGGCGCGGCTTGCCCGGCAGGCGGATGAGGGGAACGTCCGCACGGTCCTGGGCATCCAGCGCACCCTACAGAGTGCAGCGCGCGCCGTTGCTGCGTTCTTGATGTAGGCAGCTCGAGGTACAAAGGAGGTATGCAATGCTCACCTACTACTACACCAGATTGGCGCAGATGATCTGCGAGGAGCAGCTCGAGAAGCGTCGGGAGCCCATCAACCTGGGACATCCCGGGAAGTCGCGGCACTTCCGACCCGCAGGCGAAGGGAACCCCGGCTCGATGACGGGTGTGCCGCGGGTCATTCGGTCAGCCGCGCGCGCTGTGGCGGCATTCCTGCTGTAAGCAATTCGGGCGCGGGCTCACGCCACTCGCCGACGTAGCAGAGGCCACATCCGACAGACGCCCCACGTACCTTGTGGGGCGTTACTGTTCTCCGAGCTCAGAGCGTCAGCTCTACTGTCGCTGTTCGATCGGCTCGTCCAGCCACACCACTTCCGCTCGTGGCGCGCCGTGCATCGCTGTGACGCGGGCAGGGCGGCCCCGAAGGTAGACCTTCTCCAGCACGATGCCGTCCCACCCTTCAGGCATCACAATGGGGCCCGAGAACCAGTCGTCCAGCGACTCCTTCCAGATGTCCATGCGCGTCAACCCCATCATCAGCCCGGCCATCAGGCTCCCGCGCCCGGTGATGAAGACGGTCGTCACCGCATCCGGCACGCGCAGGTAGTGGCCGGCTGTCAGCGCACCTTCCGCGCTCATCCGATAGGGCTCCAGGAAGAAGGGCAGGTTGCCCGCATCGAAGAACTCGCGGGCAAGAGCGCGGTCGCCCAGACGGGCGGGGATCACGCCGAGGAACGCCGAGAGCATGGGGAGAGACAGGTAGCGCTTGAGATCGTGGTCGATGAAGAACCGGAACGTGGCCTCGTCGACCTGCGAGCTGTGGCTGTAGCCGTAGGGGAAGAAGGCCATCAGCGACTCCGGCGGCATCGAGTCCCGGATCTCGCAGCCTTCATATTGCTCGACGAATCCCAGATCGGGGTGGATGGGGATGAACAGCGACTCGGCGATCTCCTGCCAGGTCGGGTTGGCCGGGTATCCGAGCTTCGCCGCGAACCGGTTGGCGTGGCTCAGCACAATCCTGCAGGCGATGTTGCTGAATGAGTCGTTATTGACGTTATCGCTGCCCTCGTCGATGCCGGTGACATACAGCATCTCATAGCCACGGTGGGTCCTCTCGACGCGGCTCGCGATCCACTCCGCCACGCCCTTGACAACCGGCCAGGCCTGTTCGCGCATAAAGATCTCGTCACCGGTGACCTGGCAATAGGCGATGAAAGCCAGTGCCACGTCCATAGTCACGTGCTGTTCGCCCGCACCGGCCGCCCCGCCGGCCGAGACGCGGGTAACCTCATCTCCGGTTGCACCGCTCTGCCATGGGAACTGGATACCGTGATAGCCATTGATCATTGCATTGTGACGAGCGGCCTGGAGCCTCCGGAAGCGGTAATCCAGAATCGCCTTCGCCGCGGCGGGATCGGTCAGGAGCGGCAGCATTGCCATGAAGCTCTCGGTGTCCCAGAAGACGTGACCCTTGTAGTTGTCGCGCCGACTCAGGCCAAACGGGGCCATGCTCTGCGGTGACGAAGGGTGGATGGAGCAGTACAGGTAGAAGAACGAGGCGTCGACCAAGTCCTGCCAGGCTTCATCGGCCCCCAGGATTCTGACCCGGCTCTCCCACAGCTTCGCCCAAGCGTCCCGGTTCTCCTGTCGTAGCCGGTCAAAGCCCTTCCACTGGGCCAGTTTGATCATGCGTACCGCTTGCCAGTGCGGCTCCGAATGCAGTGTCCCGGGTACAGCGCTGATCATAACCCTGAACCGATAGACCCTTCCCGGCACGGCCTGCACCCTGTAGGTCTTGGTCAACCGCTCCTGCTCGTAGCCCCAGTCGTCGTTGATCTCGTGAGATTCCCCATCCCCTTCGCATGCCAGATAGGTGGCGATGCCTGCCGTCGCTGAGCCATCGCGGCTCTCGAGCCAGAGCACCCCGTCGCAGTCGGCATTGGGCACCAGCGTCAACCGGGTCCGAACCGGCAACTTGGTCGGATCAACCAGCGTCGAGAAACGCAGGTCACAGGTCTGCAGGACCTCCAGCTCGATCTCCTGGATCGCCATCGTGGGGCTGGAGCGGCTGGCATAGATGAGGTGGGACCCCTTGAGACGCTGCCCGCGGGCATTCGTCAGCTCGAAGGTCGTGGTGAGCTCGCCGCACGAGAAATCATACGTCTGTTCGACGAGCCGGTAACCACCGGGGTTTTTCTGCAGCGAGCTGCCGTCCATTGTCAGGTTCATCTCCACAGGGGGGATTGGCGCCAGCGCCTCCACGCCGAATCGCTCGTGGCTTCCGGTGAAGCCGGCCAAGAGCGCCGTCTGACCGGTGAAGGGACACGTACCGACGCGCAGCCCCACGAAGCCGTTGGCGACATAGGCGGGCTGGTGACTCTCAGTGGTCTGGCGGATGGTGTGTTTTTTCATAGTTCGGCCCTCGGCTCAGCGAAGTACCACCCCATGCGTTGCCGGTGGGGTGGGTAGTGCCTGTGTGGTCCAAGATACACGCGATGGCCTCCCGCGCAACTGCTGCGCGAAGCGCATGCCTCCAGCCCTCGTCAAGCCGGCGGCTGCGCCAACCACAGTCTCGGACGATTGGTGTTGCGCCGGGAACACTCCTCGCGCATAATGGGCTGAACGCTGGAACGCGGTTCTCGCCGCTCACGGGCGCTCAGGGATCGAATTCGCTCAGACGAAGGCCTGGCTCACCGCGAACCGGGGAATTGCTCTCTGGCTGCATCCATACGTTTCTCAAACCGAAAGGACCTCGACCATGGCCACCGTAAGAGACACAGTGCTGGCATACATACAGAAGGAGATCCTCCCTGGCAGACGCATCACCTACGATACCTCGCTGATTTCGCTTGGGTTCACTAACTCCCTGGAGATGGTCGCCGCCAAGACCTACCTGGAAGCACACTACCGGATTCGAATTCCAGACGAGGTGGCAACCCCCGAGGCCTTTGACACTGTCGAGAGCATCACCCGCCTGCTGGCCAAACTGGGTGTCCGATAGGTCATACCTGGGCTCGCCCACGGTGCCGCATTCGGTGGAGGTGCAGAGTCCCCTAGCGTCGTCGTCGTTGCGCTCCTGTTGCGTGTGGCGCAAGCCGCCGGATGCCCCGGGTCTGACTTGGGACGACGTGCACGTGTGGCGGATTGCGCTTAGCTTGCCACAGCGCTGCGTCCTCATCCTGTTCCCTCTCCTGTCGGGCGAGGAAAAGACGAGGGCTGAGCGGTTTGTGTACGAAGTGGCCCGCAACCGGTTCATCGTCTCACACGCGGCGACCAGGGCTATCCTGAGCTGCTATCTGCACCAGAGCCCTGAGGAGGTTCGGTTTGCCGCAGGTGGACAGGGTAAGCCCCACCTCGTCACCCCAGCCGGGGCGCCAACCATCTGTTTCAGCCTGTCTCACAGTGAGAACGTTGCACTGTGCGCCGTGACAGAGGGGCGGGATGTCGGCGTGGATGTCGAGTGGCTCCGTCCTGTCTCGGCCTGGCGCCGGATCGCGGATGCCTACTTCTCCGAAGCCGAGAACCAGGCACTATACTCGCTGGCTGGCGACCGGGCCCACGAGGCATTCCTTCGGGGCTGGACGCGCAAAGAGGCATACTCGAAAGCACTGGGGGAGGGCATCTCGCAACGCTGGAAGCAGTTCACCGTCTCCCTGCAGCCGGGCCCGGTGTCACAGGTGGTGAGCGCGGCACCCAAGGAAGGAGCTGAGGGGCCATTCACCCTCTGGTCCCTCGCCCAGGCATCGGGCTACATCGCTGCCGTTGCCGTCGAGGGAGTGGGAGGGCAGCTTAGCTGCTGGCAGTGGTCACAGGCGGGGTCGGGATCGTCAGCAAGGGACACGGATTTGGACTCGGTGACATGCCAGTAGGGGGTGAGTGACGACTGATCGGTTGCCCGAGGCGCTATACCGGAGTACTCGCCCAGAAGCGGATGAGGAGATAGGTCTGTGCGGTCCCTGGGTCTATGGGCTTCCGGACCTTGGAGAAAGCCATCCGCGCGGGCAAGAACGTCGTCGACATCTCGTTCTTCTCCGAGGACCCTTTCCGGCTCGATGACCTGGCTCGCGAGATGGGCGTCACGGCGGTGGTGGACTGCGGTGTGGCGCCCGGCCTGTGTAACATCATCGGCGGTTATGTCGATGCGCGACTGGACCAGACTGAGCGCTATGTGTGCTACGTGGGTGGTCTGCCGCAGGTGCGGCAGTGGCCCCACGAATACAAGGCCGTCTTCTCCCCCATCGACGTGCTGGAGGAGTACACGCGTCCCGCCCGCTACGTGTCGAACGGCGAAGTTGTCGTACGGCCGACGCTCTCTGAGGTGGAGCTGATCGACTTGCCGGGCGTGGGCACAACGGAAGGGTGTCTGCCCACCGGAGTATGTGGGCCGCACACCGGGGTGCTTTGAGGACTTGATGGGGGGATACAAGCGCCGCAACATCTATCTTAGCGAGCATCTGTCCGAGCTTGATGCGTAGGCCGCCACATCTCGTCGAACGCCAGTGAAGGGCCAAGTGAGGTATGAGGATGAGACCTTCGAGCTCTCATAGGAGCGTGCAGATCTCATCCTCAGTGCTTGTTCAC
>JALOOJ010000202.1 GCA_025454475.1 Anaerolineae bacterium | reverse complement strand
TGCAGCTCAGTGGGCTTCACCGGCTTTATGGACGATCTCATTGTGGATGTTCGCATACCTTATTCTACACAATTATTTCAGAGAATGCAAGAGGCTGCAGTCAGCAATAATGCTGTCCGGCGTCTGGCTGCACGCTTCAGGCCAAGCTATCGGGCTCCTCAGGCGGCAGCAGTGCCATGTAAGGTGTTTCGTCCTTTAGCGCGTACGCCACCCACTTGCCCGGTTCGAGCTCCACCCAAACGTCCTTCCCGGCAAGCCTGCGCACCTCGACCACGTCGCCGTCGTGGAGATCGCCGATGTCCTTGTAGGTCACACCTGGCCCACTGCGGACATTGAGCTTGGGAATCGTCACGCGCATGCGCCACTTCGGAGCACGCGCGGACCTGATCGCCGGTGCAGGACCTGCGTAGGCGAGCAGATCCTCGTGCGTCCCGGCGAACCAGTTCAGGTCGGTCGATTTCGAGCCGGAGCCGGGCACATCACCGCTCTCCGAATGCTGCCAGAAGCGCCAGACGGTCCAGTCTCTGGGCAGTAGGGGTTGAGAGGTGTAGCTGGCGACCCATAGATCGTAGGCGCTCCACTCGGGTGACGACTGGATGAAGCGATTCCAATACCAGCGTGCCGTATAGATGATCGGTCTGCGGGCCTCGCGCCCCTCGACCTCACGGAGACAGTCGCGGACGCATTGGGTGATCCTTTTCGGGTCGACGCCATCATCCCGCTCCACATCGATCACCAGCGGCAGATCGGAGATGCGGTCGTCCAGCACATCGAAGAACGCCAGCATCTGCGCCTCTGCGGAGACCTTAGGCGCAATCACGTGGTACGCGGAGACTAACAACCCGGCCTCGCGGGCCCCATCCCAGTTGGCATAGAAACGCGGGTCTGTGTAGGCGTCACCAATCGTGGCGCGTATCATGGCGAAGCGATATCCCGCCGCAGCGACCTGCTGCCACTTGACTTCGCCCTGCCAGCGAGACACGTCGATGCCCGGAACACGCTCCACAGCGCCGCCCCTTTCCGGCCCGCCCTCTCCCACGGGAACCGCACCCTTGTCCTGCGAAAAGGTTAGATCCCATTATACCTAGATTGGAGAGAGCGCAATAGCAGACAAGGCCTTGACGCCTACGATCTCGAGCCTAGGATTCACATGAACGGGCACGCCTACATCAGGTCCATTGGAAAGGGACAGACATATGGTCAAGAGCAAGGCATCAACCGTGGAGGAATACCTGGCGGAACTGCCTGATGACCGGCGAGAAATCATCGCCGAGGTCAGAAAGATGATCCTGGAGCATTTGCCTGCCGGGTACCAGGAGTCAGTGAACTGGGGGATGATCACCTATGAGATTCCCCTTGAGCGCTATCCCAACACCTACAATGGTCAACCCTTGGGCTATGTTGCCCTGGCAGCCCAGAAGAACCACTATGCGCTCTATCTGTTGGGCGTCTATGGCGATTCCGAACAGGAGGCAGCGCTTAGAAAGGCGTATGCAGAGGCTGGCAAGCGGCTGGATATGGGCAAATCATGTCTTCGGTTCAGGAAGCTTGAGGACCTGCTGATGGAACCGGTCGCCCAGATCGTGGCAAGCACGCCGCCTGATGCAATGATCGCCCTGTACGAGGCCAGCCGGCGACGATAAAGGCCTAGCTAGAGCGCATCTTCCTAGGCAGGACCGTGTTATTACTGTCAGACAGTGGGACGTCGGATCTCTCCGAGTCGCATCGGAAGATATGTTATACTCTCGATCAGGAGATCCGATGACAGATGCAAGCGAACGTGGTCAGCCAGGCGAACGCGACCTGGTCATCCAGGCGAAAAACGATCCGGAGGCCTTTGGCGAGCTGTACCGCCGGCACGTGGACCGGATCTACAGCTATCACTATCGGCACACGTCGAACCGGGCGGATGCGGAGGACTTGACGTCGCGCACTTTCTACCGAGCCTTGCGCAGCCTTGAGGGCTATCGGGAGACCGGGGCGCCCTTCCAGGCATGGCTCTACCGCATTGCCCACAACCTTTTGGTGAACTGGTACAGAGACCATGGAAACCACCCCACGGTCTCGCTGGACCTTGACGAACCCGTGATTTCTGCGCGCGCGGTCGCGCTGAAGTCGCCGGCGATGGATCCTGAGACGTGGGTGGCCACGGCGGAGCGCCGTGAGGCACTGCGTCTCGTAATCGCAACGCTACCGGAGGATCGCAAGACGCTCATCTTCCTCAAGTTCTTCGAGCAGATGAGCAACGCGGAGATCGCCGAAGTGTTGGGCAAGACCGAGGGAGCCATCAAGGCACTCTACCACCGAACGATAATTCATCTTAGACACGCAATGGAAGCATGGACCCTTGAGGATGCCGGCGGTGCGTATCGCCAAGGAGCGATGGATGTCCTGGAAATCCAATGAGAAGTACGTAGTATTACAAGATTTCGTCCCGGTGGCGGAGCAACGCGCGATTGCCGCGGCGGTTGTCGCGGTGATGCCCTCGGAGAAACCATCGCAGGTCTTCGTCGACCAGCTCAGCCGGGACCTGCTCGCCGAGGCGCGACAGCGAGCATCAACACGTCGCCAGGGAGCGGGACAGGCAGTGCGCGTGCTTGGCTGGGTGGGAGGCGGCATCCTCTCCGTGATCACAGGCGTCCTCATCTGGCTGCTGGTACAGCGAAGCCACGAAACGCACGCGCCTGAGCTTACCCTCTCTGGCGCGTAGCGTCCTCCACGCATACTCCGAGTCGGCGCGTCTGTCACGTACGGTGAACCGGCTCCGACCGGCGCCGTCGTGATTGCCTCCTGACGCCCAGGCGCCCTGGGCATTAGGCACATCGCCTACGGCCTGGTCATTTTCGACAAAGCGCGCCTTGCGAGTATACTTCTCCCAGAAGCCCTCACTCCGGCGGTAACTGCCGGCGACTCTGGCGGCGATTCTGACCGCGATTCTGATCGCGATTCTGACCGCGATTCTGATCGCGATTCTGATCGCGATTCTGACCGCGATTCTGATCGCGTGCGCCGACGACTCCGGCGGTTTGAGCCAACGGTGCTTGCATGCCAATCCGATGGTTCCACCGGCCTGGAAGCCTGGCCTATGGAGATATGGATCAGAACACCGCAGCGGAGACCAGTGATCAAGACCTGCGATAGGCGGTTCTGGATACCGTGGGTGTCTGTTGCCAACCTGGCTCTGGCTAACCTAGCTCTGGTCAGCGCGGTCTTGCTAGTTGCCTGTGGGTGTAGCAGTCCGTCGGTACCCCCCATCGATGCGGCCAGCACACCGGAGCCCTCCGCACCGCTGGTGTCTGCCACACCTGACGGGTCAGCAGCAACCTCTGCGCCAACCCGTCCAGTGACGGTCGATCCTGTTACCTCAACAGCGGATGGCACGCCTGGTGATCCGGGCCGGATCTGCCCGGTGCCCTCGGACGAGTTGGATGCTGCCTTTGTCGCCGATCTCGGCCTCCCGGCCGGAGCGCAGGTGGCCCCGGCCGCGCGATATCGCGAGACCTGGCGCCTGCGGAATTCCGGAGGGTGCACCTGGCCTGAAGGGACAGAGCTGGTGTTTGTATCCGGGGACCCCATCCCGGGGCCGCAGCGTGCTCGCGTGTCGCAGGTGAGCCCCGGAAGAGACGTCGACATCTCGGTGGAGCTTATCGCCCCCGTACAGGCCGCAAGGTACGCCAGCTACTGGCGGCTCCAGGCTCCCGGCGGGCAGCTCTTCGGCGCGGTCGTCTACGCCGAAATCGTTGTGAGCTCAGATGCGGTAGCCCCTATCTACATTCCGGACGTTGCCCCACGGCCCTCGCCAACGCCCTGGACCAATATCGCACCAGTCACGTATGGCCCCCCAGTCACACCCACACCTGTACCGACGCCAAGCCCCCAAGTCGTTCCGACGGCCGACGGGCCGATTCCGACAGCCACCGAGGAGCTCACCTGCAGCCAATTTGAGCCTCAATTCGCGCCAGTTGTCCGACAGGCACGTGCCCTCGGCATCTCCCTACCTTGCGCCGCGCCGCCGGACGGCGCGGCAAAAACCGAACCAGGACTCTTTCAGGCGTTTTGGCAGGAAATCGACCAGTCCGATCCGCCCTTACGCTTGCGGAGCATTGTGATCGTGCGCGAGGCCGCGAAGACCATCTACGTTCTGAGGGGAGAGGACGTCGCCACCTATCAGGCCGAGGCACGGGCGTATGCGGACACCTGGAATGCTACACTGCCGGAACAGCCGGCGGCGTGTGCGCCTCTGGTGCCGCCGCCTGGGCACATCAAGCCAACATGGTCTATCGGCGGCCTGTGGTGCGAGCGGAGCCTCTGGAACTCCATCGGGTGGCCGGTGGTCGGCGCCGAGGCGGTTACGCTCGCCATCCAGGGGGACCGCAACCAGCTCCTGGTGAGGATATCCGACGCCGCGACTGGGACATATCTGCTGGCGATCGACCTCGATGCCAGAGCCGCGACTGCCTACCAGACGCCCTGAGTCCTCCGAACGCCCCATTCCGACAGGCCTGTCCGTTGCGGAAAACAGGCGACTTCCGGGAACGCTGTTTGCCTGCTAGCGCTGACCCGACATCCGGAAGTCCAGGAAAGCGGGCACGGGGTAATCCCGCAGCACGCGCTCCCTAAGGTCTTCCACTGTTCCGCCCTCGCTCAGGCTCAAGCGGCGCACGTGATAGTCGAGCCAGAGCTGTGAAAGCGAACGCTCACCCTCGCGCAGGTCATCCACCACCAGCGTGCCATCGAACAGCGGTTCGACCCGCTGCAGGTCGCCGCTGTCCAGCGCTGCCTGCCCCTCAAGTAGCCGAATGCGGCCAGCCGCACGAACGGCATCGGGAAGTCCAGCCAACAGATCCAACCAGGTTTGGGCCTTTCCCATCGCGATGAGCTTTTGCCCACATTCGATCGCGAGAGGTAGCAGCCCGGGCATCATTCCAAGCGCCTGAATGTAGAACTCAGTTGCTGTCTCATGGCGTCCCTCCTCCCAGGCGACGAAGGCCAGGTTGCGCGCCGCCCAAGGGTTGGCGCGGATAGCC
Organism: Anaerolineae bacterium; assembly: GCA_025454475.1. Taxonomy (GTDB): domain Bacteria; phylum Chloroflexota; class Anaerolineae; order B4-G1; family SLSP01; genus PWVB01. The sequence goes on along the minus strand of JALOOJ010000202.1, from coordinate 1,535 downwards.
AGCGAGAGGCGCCATGCCTCCTGGGCCTGCGCCGAACGGTCGTTTGGTCCGGCATCCTTGGACGCGTAACGCATCACCCCCAGGTGGAGCAGTCCCCACCATTGGGAACCCGGTTCCGTATCCTCGACTACAGCGCCCTCGAGGAGCCCAGCCCACTCGGGCTGGACCAGATACCCCGATGGGGAGTCCTCGGGATCGATGGTAGGGAGTCTCCCCTCTCGCAACAACGTCACCCACGGCATCTGCGCCTCGGTGAGAGATGCATCATCGAAGATCAAGGCTCGCGAGAACGGCGGCTCACCGGCGGCCTCGCGGCGCAGCCGCTCTAGAGCGCCCCAGCCCGATCCGCGCTGCAGCAAGTCATCCGCGGGCCGGTCGAGCCACCGCTGACACCGCACCAGTTCTGCATCCAGCGTCGCCTGTGAGATCAGATGCTCCAGCTGCTCTCCGACCCCAGCCACGGCGCCTTGCCAGTCAGATCCGTGAGCGACCGCCGCATCGGCTTCCATCAGACCATAGGCCTCGAGCCAGGTCCATTCGGTGCCCGGGGGCATAGGCAGATGCTCCAGTTGCGTCCGTGCAAGTCCCGCCTGGATCTCGATGTAGGCCTGGCCCGGCTCCGATAGGAACGTCTGCCATCGGCGCCCACCATCACCCGTACCCCAGAGGAAAAGCTTGCGTCCCTTCAGCCGTGACGTCGAGGCCTGAACCAGTCCTCGACCCGTATCATCAACGGCCGTGATCCAATGGCTTGCGTCCTGCCCGTCGCTGTCAGTGTCTTCTATATGAAAGAAGAAGCCCGCAGCCTTGGCGATGTGGGTGGGATAGGAGACATCGACGCCATCACATTCCGGGATCGGGACGCGGGCAAGCCCACCGCCGCCGTATCCGAAACTGTACGCCGAGGTCGCCGGGACAAGCACGCGCGTCGCGGGAGTCTCGGGCACCGCGATGTTGGACCACCAGTACATCGGCACCGTCGTCTCGTTAGGATTCACAATCCGCACGCAGACGAACAGGACCGGCGAGCCGTCCGGGAGGTACGCGTCGATCTGGAAGGGGACTTGTCGTATGCGCTCCCACTCATAAAGCCGCAACACAGGAAACCCGTCAGGGCTCTGGAATCGCGCAGCGAACAGCGGCGAGCACGTGAAGGGCGAGTGCCCTGTTGTACCAATGTTCCACTCCACACCACCGCTAAACCAGGCGTTTCGCAGTGCCAGGTTGGCAGGCTGGAAGACGGGATTCCTGTCCAGCAGCTCGCGCTCCGACGGTTTGTGGACCAATGACCAGAGGCGCCCGCCGTACTCAAGCAAGAAGGTCGCTCGCAGGATCTCGTTCTCCAGGACGGCGACGCGGAACTCCCGCGGCGTTCGCACGCGGTTATAGCCATCCTGCATCGTATAGGGCAGGACGTTGGGCACACGACCGTACGCGATGTTCCGCACCATATCCTCGGGGATGCCCGCCACCGAATGGCCGACAGTATGCAAGTCCCGACCTGCCCCCAGGGGCGGCAGGGGATTCTCGGGGCC
>JALOOJ010000201.1 GCA_025454475.1 Anaerolineae bacterium | reverse complement strand
TTCGTGAGAGCGGCAATCGAGTGAAGTGCATAGAGCACCCATCCAGAGCCTCTTGGTTCTACCTTCTCCCGCCCCATTGTGGTTGCCTCGGCCATTGACTGGGATGTGGTTACGGCGCGGATCCGGCGTAGGGAGGGAGCTTGGGCTACGCGGATGATCGTTGGACTGGGTGTCTTGGCTCTGTCTCCTCTTCGGCTTGTGCCGGCCGATGGACCAGGTGCGCGTCGGTGGTTGGACCCCGTCTTCGCCCAACGAGCCATCGACAACGATGCTTACTACGGTGCGCTGGCTCGTGCTGGCGCTTACCTGGGGGACAATGCACCGAGGGATTCGGTCATCTCGGTGATCCACGAAGGTACTGTGGTAGGCTACTACGCTGACCGTCCGTACCAGATGCTCTATACACTGCCGGTAACTGATACACTTCGTGTGCTTGCCCGTTCGGAGTATCTGGTCTACGACCACCTAGTCTTTGTGCAGCAGACTGATGCTGAGATACGAAAGGTTGAGGACTACATCGATGCGCACTTCGGCGTTGAGTTGGATATCTCGGATCATCGGCGCGTAGTGGTACTCCGGCGCTATGGGGAGCCCTGATGCTCCTGTCCGGGTTCTTGGACCGGCTGAAGGGCGAGCTGGATCGACTGCGACGTATGCTTCGGCAAAGACCTGATCATTGGATGCGACCGCTCCCAACGCAAGGACCTGCCAGATTCTGGTCTGTTGATAGGCGATGACACGCATCGTCCACGTAACACATCGAACGTGGCCTGTCGAGGGTGGCTCAGAGCGGTACGTGTTGGAGATCGCACGGCGACAGGCGGGCGAAGGGCACGATGTTGTCATCGTCGCGACGACGGCTGATGCGCTGTCGGCGTTGTGGTCTGGTTCGGGGCGCCGGATTGCCCCGCGGGTACCGGATGCTCATAGAGGTGTCCGCATCGTGCGCCTTGCGCCGCGATACCTGCCACTCGGGCCCCTGGCGTTTCCACTCATGCGTAGGCTAACGAGCGTACTGGCTCCGCTGTTTCCCAAGTTGGCGCTGGCGCTGGGCCGGCTGGCGCCGTGGCTGCCTCAGCTTCCCCGAGTTCTTGAGAGCCTTGACCCTGAGCTGCTGTTCGCCTGGAACATCACGCTCGAGGCGCTCACGGCAGCCGTTGCTGACCATAGCGTGAAGTACGCGAAGCCTTGGATCGCCGTGCCCTTGCTTCACCTTGCCCGTCCGTTTTACACCATGAAGCACCAACTCAGGCTACTGCGCTGTGCCGACAGGGTCCTGGCTCAGACCGAGTTTGAGCGCGCGTTTCTCGTCGACTGGGGCTTTGATCCTGCTCTTGTCCATGTAGTCAGCCCCGGTATAGACGATGCTGCTTGTGTAGATGCCTCTGGTGAGCGCTTTCGGTCTGTGCATGGCATTGGGAGCAGACCCTTAGTCGCCACAATCGGGGCGCTGGGGTACGAGAAGGGTACGTTGCACCTCCTCGGTGCCTGTCGTCGCTTGTGGAAGCAGGGCTTTCCGCTAGAATTGGCGCTTATCGGTCGCTTGGCCGGATCCGTCGAGTGGGCGCTTCGCGCGCTGCCCCCTTCTCAAAGGAGGCGTTGCCACGTGCTTCGGGAGGCCAGCGAGACAGCGAAGTGGGACGTCCTGGCCGCATGCGATGTCGTGGCTCTCCCTTCACGGACGGAGTCGTTCGGGATGGTGTTTCTTGAGGCCTGGGTGCAGGGAAAGCCTGTTGTTGGGGCGAGGTCTGGAGCCGCCGCTAGCTTCATCGAGGAAGGCGTCGATGGCCTCCTAGTGGACTTTGGCGACATTGCCGCGCTGGCCGGTTCGATTCGAGGTCTTCTCGAGCAGCCGGAGGCGGCAGCCGTGATGGGCGCGAATGGCCACGCGAAGGCCGTATCGTCCTTTTCGTGGGCGTACCAGTATGCGCGCCTGCAGGGAGTCGTGCGGGCAGTGATGGTGGGGTCAGAGATATGACTGTATTCAGCGTGGATGCGTCTCACGACGATGTCGAGCTAATGCTGCGGGATGTCGGAGACGCAGTTCGCCGATGGGAGAGCGGTGAGTCACTGGGCCTGAGCCTATCAGAGCAACGTTTGCCCGATGGTGCTCTGCTGCAACGTGCTCGGCTGTTGCGCATGCAGGCTCGAATAGATCGGGGTGCCATCATCCACTCGACGCGGCCACGAGTTGGCCCTCTCGTCATAAGATTCCAGCGCCTGGTCAGACGCTTGACGTGGTGGTTCACGGAACCGTTGCTGCAGCAGGTATCGGCTTACCAGGTGAACAGCGCCCTCGTGGTAGAGAGCCTGGCCGAGGGCGTCGATGCCTTGGGGCGGGATCCGGGCACGACTGCTGAGAACGACCTGAGGGCGCGCCTCGCTGAGCTCGAGCTCCGCGTTCAGCAGTTGGAGAGTCAACTCGGGGCCTCGGCGGCAGGTCGTGAAACCTAAGGTCACCATCCTGCTGTTGACTTGGAATGGGCTGGAGTTCACCCGAGCCTGCCTGGAGTCGATCCTTCGCCACACAGTCGTCGACGACGATACGAGGATCCTTGTGGTCGACAATGGGAGTGCTGACGGAACGGTTCGGCACATACGCGGGCTTGGGTGGCTCGACGTGATCGAGAACCGAAGGAACCTTGGCTTTGTACGGGGCAACAACGTCGGCCTCCGCGCAATCGCCGATGGGGACGTGTTGCTTCTCAACAACGACACTGTGATCACTCAGGATGGGTGGCTGGACGAGCTTCGGCGTGTTGCCTATGAAGCGGATGACATCGGGATAGTCGGCTGCCGGATGGTGCTTCCTGATGGACGGCTCCTGCATGCAGGATCGTATATGCCTCTCGACTCTTTCTGGGGGCAACAGATTGGCAGCCTTGAGAAGGACGTAAACCAATACGCACTCGACCGTGATGTCGAGGCTGTCGCCGGCGCATGTATGTACATCAGGCGCACCGTGCTGGATGCAATAGGTCCGCTAGAGGAAGCCTACTTCTCCTATTTCGAGGATACGGATTACTGCTTGTCTGCGTCGGAGGCTGGATTCAGGACTGTCTGCGCCGGTGGCGTGACTCTGGTTCATCATGAGAACACGAGCACGAAGGTGAACCGCACTGATTTCTCAAGCATGTTCCTGAGATCACAGCGCGTCTTTCGCAGACGTTGGGAGAGCAAGCTGATGTCTAGATATGGCACATCGGTTTTCTGGCATTCGGAGGTCGGAACACCGTCCGGATATGGGTTGTCATCGCGGGAGCTGATCTTGCAGCTCGATTCCGCAGGTGTGGACGTCCGACTTGCATATATCTACGGGACCGATTGGATGGATACCCGACAGGATGACCATCGGATCGCGGCGATGCGGCAGCGGTCGAGGTCCCTGGATCTGACCCAAGTCGTCTATGCGCCTGGCGAGCTGTTCTCAAAGAACAGCGGACGCTACCGTATCGGCTACACAATGCTTGAGGTCGACGGCATCCCGCGCAACTGGGTTGGGCTCTGCAACAGCATGGATGAGGTGTGGGTCCCCAGCGCGTTCAACATGCGGACCTTCCGTGACAGTGGCGTCGAACGGCCTGTCCTGGTGATGCCGCTGGGCGTGAATCCCGACTACTTCAACCCGCTGATTCAGGCGTACCGTCCGACCGAGCGCTACACGTTTCTCTCTATCTTCGAATGGGGAGAGCGGAAGGCACCAGAGAAGCTGCTTCGGGCTTACAGCCGCGCCTTTACGCGTCGTGATGATACATTGCTTGTCCTCAAGGTCTCCAATCGCGATCCTGGAGTCGATGTGCCCGCGTTGGTCCGTGCTATGGACCTGCCGGTGGATAGTGCGCCGGTTGCCTTGCTCTACAACCAGGAGCTTCCAGCCCATCAGCTCGGAAGCCTGTACCGCTCGGCAGACTGTTTTGTGTTGCCGACGCGCGGAGAAGGATGGGGACTGCCGATTCTTGAGGCGATGGCTTGTGGCCTGCCCGTGATCGCAACGAACTGGAGTGCGCAGACCGAGTTCATGAACGAGGGGAATGCGTACCCGATCAATGTCAAGCGCCTCATCCCTGCAGAGGCCAAGTGTCCCTACTACGATGGCTGGCGTTGGGCGGATGCAGACGAAGATCACCTGGTACATCTGATGCGCCACGTGTATGAACAACGAGATGAAGCGGCAGAGAAGGGGCAGAGGGCTTCTCAGGAGGCGTTGTCCCAATGGACGTGGCGCAGCGCTGCAGAACGCATCAAGGCCAGGCTTCTCGAGATAGGTCAACGTTAGCGCTCCGCTATGAGGATAGCATTCGACGTTACAAGTATGCACGTCGCCACGGGCGGTGTGTTTTATTACGATTACAACCTGGCCAAGGCGCTTCTCAGGGTCGATCCACGGAATCGCTATACATTCCTGGACTATCTGCCGATTCATGGGGGGTGGCGCAATCCTATCGAGGTTGCGTCGCTGGTCGCCCCGAATGCCGACACCGTTCGCGTCCGGGGTGTGCGTCACTATCGGGTGTCGCGCTGGAAGCCTGCGCAAGGCCGAGTGACATCGGTGTTGGCCAGATCGGTCGATACTCTCCTGGAACGTCCGCTGTCGGCGATGGCTCAGGCATCGATGCGCTCCGGCCTAAGCCGAGCGCTGGCTGGCGTGGATGTGTTCCATGGTTCCGATGTTCTCCTCTGGGCACAGCCCGGTGCAGTGAACGTTGTCACCATCCACGACCTCACGACCGTGCTGTTTCCTGAGCTCCACACGGAGGAGAACCGCGCTCTGCACGGCCAGAGGCTGCGGTTCGCCAAGCAACACGCGAATCTGATCTTGGTTGGCTCCGAATCGACCCGGAGCGATGTTGAGCGCCTTCTTGGAATTCCTGGAGAGCGCATCCGCGTAGTCCCTTACGGCGTAGACGCGGCGTTTCGACCGGTAACGGACCGCGAGAGACTGGCGAAGGACCTAGAGGCGTTCGGTCTCGTTCCGGGTAACTATGTGCTGCACGTCGGAACCCTTGAGCCCCGCAAGAACCTCGTTTGCCTCGTGAAAGCCTTCGCGCAGCTTCTCAGGATGCAGCCGAAGACCGGTCTCAAGCTGGCGCTGGTGGGCGCCATGGGCTGGCAGTTCCGGGACGTGTTGACCACGATCCGAGATCTTCGGTTGGAAGACGCTGTGGTGGTGACTGGCCCTGTGACAGAGTCGCTCCTACCTTCCGTGTATTCAGGAGCGGTGGTCTTCGCCTACCCATCCCTCTATGAGGGTTTTGGCCTACCTCCACTTGAGGCCATGGCGTGCGGTACGCCGGTTGTCGCTTCCCGGGCGTCATCGATCCCCGAGGTTGTGGGTGACGCCGGTCTGTACGTTGATCCTGGCGATGTCGATGGACTGACTGGTGCTCTGGCTTCGCTCGTTGCCGATCCGAACGAGCGGTTGCGGCTGCAGCAGCTTGGGCTGGCACGCGCGTCTCAGTTCTCGTGGGAGCACACGGCGCAGAGAACTCTGGAAGCATACGGCGAGATGGTCGACGGCCATCGACGGCCGAGTTAAGGGAGCTCGCGGTGGCTGAGGCGCACGTGAAGCGTTACCGCGACCGAGGCGTAGTGGCGGCCTGGGTCGTGGCTATGATATATGGTCTGTTGTTCAGCCTGCTGGCCGTTCTACGACACACTGCCTTCAACACCCACGCGTTCGATCTGGGTCTGTTCCACCAAGTCACGTGGAACATCCACTCGGGAGAGGGCTTCCGGTTCACATATTGGTTAGGCCTTAACCCACTCCTGAACAATTACCTGGGCGACCACGTCTCGCTTGTGCTTTGGCCGTTGTCCTGGCTGTATTGGATCCATAGTGGCCCGGAGACGTTACTTGTGGTACAGGCCTTTCTCGTCGGAAGCGGAGTGGTTCCTCTCTATCTGCTCGGGCGTCATTGGGGGGCTCGCCCTCTAGTGGCTCTTGGGATGGCCAGCCTGTATCTAGCCCATCCTGCGCTCCAAGGTGCGCTGTTGTTCGATTTTCATCCCGATGTACTGTCGGCGCCCTTACTCCTGTGGGCATTCTACTCTGCGCTTCGGCGCAGCTATACAGGTTTCTGGACAGCGCTTGTTCTGGCCCTGATGACCAAGGAGAATGTGGCGCTCATTGTGGTGGCTTTCGGGGTCTATCTTGCGTTTCAGCGAACTCGAAGGTCGATGGGAATCGCCACGTCTGTGATTGGTATCCTGTGGTTCGGACTGTGCTTCTTCCTGATCCTGCCAAGGTTCAACCCGGGCACTGGATCCAACTACGTGGTGCGCTACAGCGCCTACGGCGGCAGCTGGTCTGAGATCGTTTTGGCGTTTCTCACACGCCCGGGCTCGCTTTGGCGAGTGCTTGTCGACCCAAGCACAGTTGCCTACTCCAACGCCCTGTGGATGCCCTATGGGTTCATGAGCTTCTTGGCCCCTGAAGTGCTCGCCATCGCTCGGACCATAACCTACCATTATTCGGTCATCATTGCCGCTGTTTCTGCGTTGGCAGCGGTGAGAGGAGCCACACGCACGGCGACGTGGCTGGAAGCGCGGAGCGTTGGTCAGGATCGTGTTGCCCGTGCTCTGTGCGGTCTTGCGGTGATCTGCACGGTGCGCTTCCAGGTGAGCCAGTATGGGACGATCAGGTTCTGGGGTCCCGAGTATCGAGATACCTATCGAGTCTCCGAGCACGACCGGATAGGTGTGCGGTTCCTGGAGCAGGTGCCTGCCGGTGCCCCTGTATCGGCTCAGAGCGATATCGCGCCTCACATCAGCGAAAGGCGTGCGATCTACGTATTTCCCACCGTCAATGATGCCGAGTACGTGCTTCTGGATGCAACGTCCACGATATTCCCAGTGCACCTATTCCCCATAGAGGGTCTCACACCGGAAGCGGCGTATGTGGAGTAC
>JALOOJ010000200.1 GCA_025454475.1 Anaerolineae bacterium | reverse complement strand
GATGCCGTCGATACGGTCGGAGAAACCCCAGTCGTTGCCGCGATGGAGCGCGGTGGCGTTGGGATAGCTGTCGGTGCCGTGAAGCACGGTCGGCTGCGCACCGTGCACCGTGACCGGATGCTGTGCATCCACGGCCTTAAGCACATCGTACCGGTCGTACGCGTGCTGCACCGAGCGCCAGGCGATGAAATCCTGGAACGCCATCATCTCCGTGTAGGGCCGGTCGGGCTTCTTGCCGGGGCGCACATCATCCCACGACGTATACCGCCGCTGCCACGCAGCATTCAGTCCTTCCAGCCCACCGTACTTCGCCTCCAGCCACGATCGGTAACGGTTGAGCGTGTAGTCGCAGTAGCAGACCAGGCCATCAGCCTGCACATTCCAACGCAGCTCGTTCCACGCGTCCCAACCCAGGAGGTTGCCCGCCGTGTGATAGCGCGTCACCGTCGCGGTGAGGAACTGCTTCATCCGCTCCCAAACGCCCGGATGGTCGAAGCAGCCGCCGGGCGTCAGCCCAAAGTGGACCTCGCCGCGGTTCGACGACACGACCCGGTGCCCGAAGTTGTCCACCATCTCGCTGCCGGGCACCACGCGGTGAATCCAGTAGGGATGGATCGCCGCGATCGTGCTCAGAACCACGCTCATGTCGTGTTTGTCGGCAAGCGCGACCAACCGGTCGTAGTCATCAAAGCGAAACTCATCGGGTTTCGCCTCGACCCACGCCCACACGACCCAGAGCTGGACCGTATCGAGTCCCGAGTCGGCCATCTGCTTGATGTCGTCTTCCCAGTAGCGGTCGTTGGGGAACGGTGGGCGGTAGTATTGGGTACCCAGATGAATCATAGCAGTTCACTCCCTATGGTGTTCACGCGCGATCTCCGGTAGAAGACGCCACCCAGGCGCCATCCCCCATCCCTCTGCCTTCTGCTCTCTGCCTTCATCCCTCATCCCGCGTTCCGACGCGCCTCACCCTTGTTATGGCGCACACACTTCCGGCAGCGGCCCCACATAGTCCGGATCAAACCAGAGCAGGTGGTCCTCGCACGCCTCCCAGAGCTCCTCGAACATCTCGTGGATCTTGTGCAGCGGCAACACGGCGGCGGTCAGCGGATCGAGCGCGCACGCCCAGAATGCCGCATCGCGGTCGCGTTCCAGTACGGCCTGGACCGCGAGCTCCTGCACGGCGACACTGGACCGGTTGAGCGCCGCCAGGTGCGCCGGCAGGTCGCCCACGTAGCAGGGGTTGACCCCGTTAGCGTCGACCATGCACGGCACCTCGACGCAGCAGCCGTCGGGCAAGTTGGAGATCAAGCCGGTGTTCATCACATTGCCATTGAAGCGGAAAGGCACGTTGGTGAGCATCGCCTCCATGATTCCGGTCGTGTACTCCTGCGAGCGGTGCAATTCGCCCGCAGGCGCCTCAGCGCCCATCCCATCTGCTTGCCACTCACGCACACGGCTCGGCACCATCGGCACCTGGCGCGGTGTGATGTTGAACCGCTTGCGCAGTTCTTCGGTCTGCATGAAGTAGGGCAGGTACTCCGCATTGTGGCGACTGCTCTCGGTGACAAAGAGGCCAAAGTAGCGCATCATCTCGAAGCGCACCGGGTCCTTCGCCACGACCTCGGGATCGTCCAGCGCCTCCCAGATCCGCGGGTAGAGATCCTCCTTGCCGCGGTTCAGCTCCAGCACCCACGATTGGTGGTTGATCCCGGCGACGAAGTGCGACACCTCCGCGTAGGGCACGCCGGCGATGGCGGCCAGCTCCTGCGTGGTCCCCTGCACACTGTGACAGAGGCCCACGTTGCGCACCGACGAGTCGGTCGAGTGCAGCCAGGTGAGCATCGCCATCGGGTTCGTGTGGTTCAGCACATAGGCATCGGGGCAGAGATCCTCCATGTCGCGGAAGAACAGGTGCTGCACGGGCCCCGTGCGCAGAAAGCGGAAGATCCCACCCACCCCGATGGTGTCGGCGACCGTCTGGTAGATCCCGTACTTCTGGGGGATCTCGATCTCGGACCTGTACGGCTCACCGAAGTACGCTCCGCCGCCCACCGCTACCGACGTGATCACGAAGTCGGCGTCGGCCAGGAGCTCGCGACGGTCGGTCGAGGCCACAACCCTTGTCGGCAGGTCATACTTCTCCGCGGTCCGCCGCACGTAGCTCGTCACCTGTGCCAGGCGGCCCGGGTGGATGTCGCACAGCGCGATGGTCGCATCCTGAAGCGGCTCGCGGGACATAATGTCCACCGACAGCCGGCTGCCGAACCCACTCCCCGCGCCAATGATCACGATCTTGGTCATTGCATTAGCTCCTCTGAGTCCAGGGTCTCACCAGTGTACAGACCTCCACGTCGCGCGCAACAGCAGCCGTCGCACCCTATGGCAGGGGCACGGGGCGTGCATCCTCAGTGGTGATGGACCAGTCGGTAAGCCGTCGCTGCATGTCGGCGACCACCGCCGCGTGGGCCGCCTCGCCGACCACGTTGGTCAGCTCCCAGGGATCGCTGACCAGATCGTAGAGCTCGTCAAGATCGCCCATTGGATCGTGCACGTACTTCCAGTCACGGGTGCGAACCATCTTGCGCCGTCCCTCGGCCTCCCGCCAACGCAAAGAGGCCATCAGCGCCCGCCGTCCGTACGGCTTCGGGAGGCCGGCAAGATCGGCCATCGTGAAGGGCGGTCCACCGGCACCGTACTCGGCGAACGCGGCGTCTCGCGGCGGCGTGTCGGTGCAGCGGGGCAGGCCCTTCCCCTGCATCGACCTGGGGACCTCCATCCCCTGAAGCTGAAGCAGCGTCGGGACGATGTCGATCAGACTGACCAGGCTGTCGTCGCGTTCCCCTGCGGGCACGTGTCCGGGCCACGACACGACCAGGGGCACGTGCGTCAGGCAGTCGTAGAACACGCCACCCTTGCACGTCATACGGTGCTCGCCCATGAAATCACCGTGGTCGGCGCAGAACACGACGATCGTGTTCTGCCACAGCCCCAGCCGGTCGAGCGCATCCAGGATCTGGCCCACGCCGTCATCCAGAAAGCGCACCATGCCGTAGTAGCAGGCCATCACGCCAAAAACGTCGTCGAGGCTATCCTCCTCGGTGCCCAGGATTTCGTGCAGGACGCGATTCCGCTCAGGGACATCCGGCCCGGAGAACTCCCCTTCGCGCCGCGGCGGCAGCTCGATGACATCCCGCGGGAACCGCTCGGCATAGGATCTCGGCGCTACATACGGCTCGTGTGGGTCGGGGAACGAAACCCACAGGGCGAAGGGCCGGTCGCCAAAGGCTTCCAGGTATCGGATCGCCTGCCCGGCCAACAGACCCGTGGTCTGGTCCTCGAGCGGCGCATCATTGACGGCATAACCGAAGCGTGGGCTCTGGTTCTGCATCGTGCGCCGCACGCTATTGGCAGCGCGGACCCCCTCGACTGGACGCCACCACTCAAGCCCCTTTGGGTGACGACCGCCCTCAACGCCAATGTGCCCCTGGTCGCACCGGACGTCGAACAAATCGAGATCCTCGGGAGCCGCAAAACAGTGATCTTTGCCAATCAGGCCCGTATGGTACCCCGCCGCATGCCACAGCTTGAAGGCATGGGTCGCATCCGGCGGCATCAGTGTCTCGTTGCGCCGGCATCCCGTGCTGTGGGGGTACATCGAGGTCCACAGAGACGTCCGCGCGGGCACGCAGAGCGGGTGCGGCGTGAAGGCGTTCTCGAAGAGCACGCCCTCACAGGCAAGGCGTGCCAGCGACGGCGTCTCGCAGAAGGTATTGGACCACAGGTGACTCGCCGTGGCTTTCATCTGATCCGACATGATCACCAGGACATTCGGCTGGTCCGGCATAGATACCTCCCTAAGTCAAGCAGGTCCGATGCAGGCGCATACTCAGCCCCAGCACCTCGACGGCCCGCGCCGGCCTCCTACTTGTGCGCCCTATAGCTTATCCGCTCCGCGCGTTCCTGCAGGACAACATACACCGCCTCGGGATCCAGTACCTCGCGAAGCAGGCTCTCCGTCTCACATGTGATCCTATCCACGAGCTCGTGAGTGGCTTTGAGTTGGGCCCCTCTCCAGAAACGCCTCAACTTCGGGCCGATAGGGCATCGCCGGCGCTGTACCGACCTTCGTGACTTGCAGTGCTGCCGCCGCATTGGCAAAGGTCACGGCATCGACGATCGACCGCCCCTCGGCTATAGCGACGGCGAGCGCGCCGCTGAAGGCGTCTCCCGCACCGGTCGTATCTACCACCTCTACGTGCCGCCCCGGGATGTGGCGTGTGCCATCCGCGCTGACGATCAGCGCCCCGTTGCCGCCCAGGGTCACGACCACGCATCCGACTCCCACATCCAGCAGGCTGCGCGCCGCCGCCTCGGCCTCTGTCAGACCGGTGATGGCATGGCCGGAGATGATCTGCGCTTCGGTTTCATTGGGCGTCAGGACATCCACGAGCTGCAGGAGATCGGGGCTCAGCGTCTGACCCGGGGCCGGGTTCAGGAGCGTCCGCACGCCCGCCTCGTGCGCGATCCGGAGCGCACAGGCGACCGTCTCCAGGGGCACCTCCAACTGCACCAGCAGCACCTGCGATGCAGCGATCATCTCCCGCGCGGCCTCGACGTCCTCGGGCGACAGCACCTCGTTGGCCCCGGGCGCGACGACGATCATGTTCTCGCCGCCGTCGTCGACGATGATGAACGCAACGCCCGTGTGTGTGACGTCCGTACGCAGGATATAGTCGGGATGGATCCCCTCGTGCACGAGGTTCTGCTCAGCCCGATTGCCCAGATCGTCGGCGCCCAGGCTGACCACCATCGTGACATCGGCGTTGAGCCGAGCCGCAGCCACTGCCTGGTTTGCTCCCTTGCCGCCAGGACCCGTCTGGTAACCCCCACCGAGGATCGTCTCTCCCCTCAAGGGCATCCGTGGCGTTCGCACCAACAGATCCGTGTTGAAGCTTCCCACCACCGCAATCCTCGGCCGTTCGCTCATAGCTCCTCCCTATCTACGGTGCCCAAAGCCGAGGCCCGGAACAGGACCGGTCCTCATTCGCTGCCTGTGCGAGCTTTACGCTCGACCGGCGCCATCAAGACCTGGTTCAACAGGGCGCCCACGACGCTGGCCCCAGAGGCCAGAAAGAGCGGAAGCCGGTAGTTGGATTGGGCAACGAGCGCCCCAGTGACGGGCGCGCCCGCCGCAGTGCCGACCCAGAAGGCGACGTTTAGCCAGGCTGAGAGCACTGCCCGCGACTCGCGGGCCACTTCCATCGCGAAGGAGAACGCCAGGGGCGAGATCATAAAGAACAGCGCGTTCTGAGTCCAGTATGCACCCGTGCCGATCCACGGGTTGTTTGTCAGCGCCAGCACAATCAGGAAGGCAGGGATCAGCAATCGCAGCACGGTCACAAGCCTGACGATGCTCCTGGTGCGAGTCGCCACGGCGGGGATGATTGCCGCCCCCAATACGGCAGGGACGAGCGCCAGTGCTGACACCGTCCCGAAGAACTTGACCGACGTGCCCAGATGATACAGAAAGATCAGGTTCATGAAGGGCGCGATCAGGCCCACGCTCAGACCCACAGCCAGGGTGACCATCGCCTGGTGCACCACAAAGCGATCGATCTTCCAGAAATACGCGGCCATCCCGGGGCGTCGACTGCTTGGCGTCGGCGTCGGCTTCAGAGCGAAGATGGGGATCATAGCAACCAGCGTCAGACCCGCTGCTCCGAGAAGCGTGTACCGGTAGGCCGCGGACAGGCCCACACCCGTCTGGACGTTCTCCAGGACGCCGCCGAATAGGGCGGGAACGCGGCTCGCCAGTAGCGATCCCAACGACATCGATACACTGAAGAGCATGCTGTTGATCGTGTAGACCTGCGTCTGGGCCTCGGGCTTGGCGTTCAGGGCGAGAAATGGCAACCGCACGACAAAGCTTCCCGCCATGGCCAGGCCATCGATGAAAGAGGCCGCCGCGATAAGCGGCACGGAGCCCGTAACCAACTGCCCCACCTTGGCCAAGGCTGACATGCCGAAGATAAGCACGAAGGTGCGCTTGAAGCCCAAGGCCTCGGAAATAAAGGCCACGGGGATCGACGCCAGCGCCTGTGCAAAGGGCGCGGCGCTGAGGATGCCCCCTAGCGCTTCTGCCGATACCCCGAGCGAGAGGATATAGAGATTGAAGTCGACCGCGAAAACGCCCTGTGCTACGCCGCTCAGGGCGCCCGCGAGGAACAACAGCCAACAGTTGCGGTTGAGGCCGCGCAGGCTGTGTCCGTACTCCGCGGCTGCGCGGCGCACCCCACTGACAGCACGAAGCCGGAAGCTCACGGCGGGGACGGCGCTCATACGGCCTTCACCGAAGGGGGGTCCCCTGCGGCGAGCAACATCATGGTCTGCACAGATGGGCTCCTTGCTCGGAATACTGGCAGAGTATAGGGGCGCGCAGAGAGGTGTCAAAACCGAGGGCTCAGGCACCCATCCACGTTGACTTCTCGCGCCATGGGGCTACCATCCGCCGTTGGGCGAGCACACCACCCCCTACACTCTCACAGAGGTTCACAACCGATGACACCTGCATCACTGACCCGCCGCGCCTTGGGACGTACAGGGCTTCAGGTCACGCCCATAGGGCTGG
>JALOOJ010000054.1 GCA_025454475.1 Anaerolineae bacterium | reverse complement strand
GCATCGACGACGCTGTTCAACCCACCAAGGTCGAAGCGGTTCGCAATACGACCGGCGATGACATTGCCCAACAGGCCTGGAAATGCGTTCTCGTTCCACTCCGGATAGGCAAGCTTGATGCTGTCGACGATCTCAGCTACCGCGTCATCCGGAATGCCGTGGCTTCGCAGGACACGCTCCCAGATGGGGTACTGCAAGCGCGACGCTAGCGGCGTGATCAGCTTCTGGCCGCCGGCAATGCCCAGAACCACTCCGACGCGCCCACGGTCGAAAGCTCGGCCCCCGAACTCCTCTCCATAGCCCGCATCCGCGAACAGGTCTCGGGCAACTACCAGGCTCAGAAGCTGCGAGGTATCCGTGACCTCGAGCTGGCTCGGCGGTATCCCGAATGCCATGGGGTCGAATGCGATGTCAGGGATGAATCCGCCTCGCTTACAGTAGACCTTGTCACGCGCACGTGGGTCGGGATCGTAGTAGTCCTCGACCGACCACCGAGACTGCGGCACGTCGCTGAAGCAGTCGACCTTCCCCAGAATGTTCTCCCAATACTCCCGCGCATCATGCGCCTGAGCGAAGATGCCGGCCGTACCAATGATAGCGATGGCTGTTGGTTGCTGTGTAGTCATCTTGGGCTCAACTCCCACGACGCCGCGAGAAAACACGCGGCGCACACCAGCTTGATCCCATCGCCCACCAGGAAAGGGTACAGACCAAGTGGCAGCGCCGCACCCCATCCGACGAACTTGGCAAGCCACGGCAAGCCGAATAGGTAGATCGTGGCATTACCCAGCAACAGCGCCCCGATCACGGCAAGCGGTCGCTGCGTCCAGCCTAGCTCCGCCAGGCGTCCGACCAAGATCGCGGCAACCGCGAAACCAACAAGATACCCTCCAGAAGGCCCAGCCATCGAGCCGCCCGCGAAGAAAGGTAGCCCCGCTGCCCCCCCTGCCAGGTACAACCCCACCGATAGCAGACCACGACGTGGTCCCAACAACGCCCCGAGCAGCAGCACGACAAACGTCTGCGCTGTCACCGGCACAGGGTTGCCGGGCAAAGGCAGACGTGTGTGCGCGCTCACCGCGATCAGGTATGCTCCAACCAAGGGCACGGCAACATCCTGAATCGCCCAACTCCCAAGTTGCGTGCCGTGCCTGGATCCGACCTCGAACGACGCCCCCTGAACGGTCATTGTTCACCCCCTCCGAGCCCGCTTACGAGCGCACCGCTTCCTAGCGGCTGCTTCTGAGCAGCGCGCTCCTCCGTGAGCCGTACCAGGAGCGCGCCCTTGTCTACGTGCTCGCCCCTGGTGACACAGACGCTTCCGACCCGGCCACCGAAGGGCGCTCTGAGCAGCATCTGCATCTTCATAGACTCCTGCACAAGCAGCACGTCTCCCTGAGCAACAGCCTGCCCAGGGAAGACCTGCACGTCGACGACCAGGCCAGGCATCGGAGCCGTGACATCGCCGGCCACCTCGCAAGCCTCCGTTCGCCGGGCGCGCCGCCTCTGAGCAGCAGGATCCGCAGTGTCGACCTGGGCCGTAACGGCCTGCCCCTGGACACACACCTCCCAGGTACCGTCGCCGACCGTCCTGAAGTACATCTCTGTGCTGCGGACGCCCTGACGAAAGAGATGCAACCCATTCCCGTTCAGAGACGTCAGCTCGAAGTCCATGCGCTGGCCGTCCACAAGCAGATGGGAATCGTGGACCTCAACATGGTACTGCCGGTCCCCCACAGAAACGGCATATGCTGTTCGGTTCCGACCGGCTCCGACATCGTCTGCAGCCCTTGTCATCGTCCTCTCTCCTTGCCCTGCTACCATCAGTTCACCATCTGCTCACGCCAGGCCGCCATCTGCCACGGGTTGCCCGTCGCCTTTGTCGCAGAACGGCCAGGAGTGTGGCGTTTGATGTGCGTCAGATAGGCAGCTGCGGCAGCAATCTCCGGATCTTGTGCTCCTATGCGAAGCGGCAGAGGCGGCTGAAATCCATCGAGGAAAGTCGTGCTCAGGTGTCCGTTCACAAACGGTGCTGACTCGAGGATCTGTTGTAGGAACACGACATCCGTGACGACGCCCCCGATCTGGAACTCTTGCAGCGCTCGACGGAGTCGCTCGAGGGCGGCCCCTCGCGACTCTCCCCAGGCAATGACCTTCGCCAGCAGCGAGTCGTAGTCCGTGGTCACATGCATCCCCTGATAGAGAGCGCTGTCCACGCGCACGCCCGGCCCGCCCGGCTCCTTGAGGTAGGTGATCTCTCCGGTGGTTGGAAGGAAATCGCTCTCGGCCAACACGCGTGCCTCGATTGCCGCACCGTGGACCCTGATCTGGGCCTGGTCGTAGGACAGAGGGCTGCCGGAGGCCAGCCGCAACTGTTCTTTCACCAGATCGATCCCAGTCACCATCTCGGTCACCGGATGTTCGACCTGAATGCGGGGGTTGAGCTCGATGAAGTGGAACACGCCGTGCGCGTCCAGAAGAAACTCGACTGTGCCGAGGCTTCGGTACCGTAGCATTCGCCCAAGGCGCATGGCTGCTTGGACCAACGCCGTCCGCTGATCATCGTCCAGGCCTGGAGCCGGCGACTCCTCGATCAGCTTCTGTCGGCGTCGCTGGATTGAGCACTCACGCTCGCCCAGTTGGAGCACATTGCCCTGCCCGTCACCCATGATCTGGACCTCTATGTGCCGGGCGTTGACAACAAGAGGCTCGAGATAGACGCTGTCATCACCGAACGATGCGAGCGCCTCACGACGCGCCGCTGCCACCATCGCGCCCAGCTCATCAGGCTGTCGCACCAGACGGATGCCACGCCCCCCACCCCCAGACACGGCCTTGACCAGAAGCGGGTAACCAAGATCCAGCGCCAAGCCGTCCGGTTCTGACCGGCTCTGACAGCCGCTATCGACCGAGTCCGCAGAATAGGGTTGATCCGGACCACGCAGCACCTGCAACCCGGCCTCGCGGGCCACACGTCGCGCCGCCACTTTGTCACCCGTCACGCGGAGCGTTTCGGGACGGGGCCCAACGAAGATCATCCCAGCAGCTTCAACAGCCTCCGCGAAGGTGGGGTTCTCGGAGAGGAAGCCGTACCCCGGATGGAC
Organism: Anaerolineae bacterium; assembly: GCA_025454475.1. GTDB lineage: Bacteria > Chloroflexota > Anaerolineae > B4-G1 > SLSP01 > PWVB01. The sequence continues at coordinate 18,692 of JALOOJ010000054.1, read as the reverse complement.
CGCCTGCGCGCCGCTGCGCTGGGCAGCGGCCAGGACCGCCGCGATGTTCAGGTAGCTTTCGGCCGCCGCCGTCGGCCCCAATGGCATCGCTTCGTCAGCATAGCGGGTGTGCAGGGCGTCACGGTCGCCGTCAGAGTAGACCGCGATGCTGGGCAAGCTCAGTTCGCGGCACGCCCGCAGAATGCGGACCGCGATCTCCCCACGATTGGCAACGAGGACTTTCATCGGCATCGCCATACTAGAGCGGGATGTTGCCGTGCTTGCGCTTCGGCGCCGCCTCGCGCTTTGCGCGGAGCAAAGCAAACGACGCGATGATTCGCGCCCGGCTCTCGCCCGGCTGGATGACGTCATCGAGGTAACCTCGTGACGCGGCAATGAACGGATTCGCCGCCTCCTCACGATAGCTGCACACCAATGCGTCACGCGTCTCACCTGGCTTTTCAGCCTGGGCGAGCTCCTTCTTGAACACGATCCTCACGGCTCCTTCCGGACCCATCACCGCGATCTCCGCATGCGGCCAAGCGTAGGCCATATCACCCCGAAGGTGTTTGGAGCTCATCACAATGTAGGCGCCGCCGTAGGCCTTTCGCAGGATAAGCGACACCTTGGGAACAGTCGCCTCGGCATACGCGTAGAGCAGCTTGGCGCCGTGGCGGATAATGCCGCCGTGTTCCTGGTCCACGCCGGGCAGGAATCCCGGCGTATCTACGAGCGTCAACAACGGGATATGGAAAGCATCGCAGAAACGGATGAAGCGTGCGCCCTTGTCGCTGGCGTTGATGTCGAGGACACCCGCCAGAACCTCGGGCTGGTTAGCGACGATGCCCACCGTGTTGCCGTCCAGCCGCGCAAACCCGACGACGAGGTTCTGAGCATAACCAGCCTGTACCTCCAGGAACTCGCCATCGTCCACAAGGATCTCGATAGCGGCCCGCACGTCGTAAGGGTGTTGATGATTCTCGGCGGCGATTTCGTCCAGCTCGGCAGTTACCCGGCAGGGATCGTCCCCCAACGCGATGTGAGGAGGTGTGTCCAGATTGTTCTGGGGGAGATACGACAACAGCCACCGGACCTGCGCAAGTGCAGCTTCCTCGTCCTTGGCTGTGAAGTGCGCCACGCCGCTGACCTCGCCGTGGACTGCGGCCCCACCGAGCGCCTCGAAGCCGACCTCCTCGTGGGTCACTGCGCGGATCACCTCGGGACCCGTAATGAACATGTGCGCCGTCTGCGCCACCATCACGACGAAGTCGGTGACCGCCGGCGAGTAGACTGCTCCCCCGGCGCAGGGGCCCATAATGACGGAGATCTGGGGGATGACGCCGGATGCCTGGACGTTCTGGTAGAAGACCTCGCCGTACGCCGCCAGCGCGTCCACACCCTCCTGAATGCGCGCCCCACCGGAGTCATTCAGGCCGATGAGCGGCACACCGGTGCGGTGCGCCAGCTCGATGATCCGTGCGATCTTCCGCCCGTGCGCCTCGCCCACCGAGCCTCCGAGTACCGTGAAGTCCTGGGCGAAGATACATACAGGCCGTCCATCGATCATCCCGGAACCGGTGATCACGCCGTCGCCCGCCGGGTACGAGCTCTCCATACCAAACCCCGTCGCCCGGTGAGTGATGAACATCCCCACCTCGGCGAAGGTGCCCGGATCGAGCAGTGCCTCAATACGCTCGCGCGCCGTGCCCTTGCCCTGCGCGCGTTGGCGTTCTATGCGTCCTGGCCCACCGCCCTCACGCGCGGACGCACGTCGCTCCTCCAGGTGCCGCGCCGTTCCGACGGCCGCGCTCGAGGATCGTGAGGTCGTAGCTGTGCCGCCCGTGGCCTCTCTCGGGACATCATGGCTGTGCAGTGCCGCATTGATCACAACACGTTAATACACGCCCGATACCAGGGAGTTACGGGGATTCGCGAATTCTGTAACGGACACGCACGCGCCCAAGGCCCTGCCCAACCGAGAAGCCTGGTTGAGCAAGGCCTTGGGCGCTTCACGCCGGACTCTGGCCGACCGGACCTAGAGCCGAGCGCCTTCTCGCTTTCCGACGCGGATCTGCCGCCAAGCGGCAACCACTGCCACCGTGATCACTGCCGACGCCGCGGCCTCCGGCAGCCCGTTTACCAGCGCGATCGACGGCAGCAGCGCCCACGGCAAGTGCCCAAGAACGCCGATCATCCCCAACACGAGGACCGTGTTGGCGAGGCTGCCCACCACACCGGCAACCACCAACGCAGGCACGGGCCAACGCTTGAGCGCGCGATGGACCACCCATGCGATCGGTCCGATGGCAAGACGAGGCAGCACAGCTAGCAGTGGGTTGGTGAACCAGACATCTGTCGGCCCATTGGGTGCGATTGCTGCCTGCAGCATGCTGAACGCACCGAAGATCAGCCCAATAGCCGCACCAACCCACGGCCCTTCCAGGACAGCGCCAATGATCACGGGCACGTGCATGATCGTCAATGACGCCCCTGAGAACCATGGTAGGAAACCCAGCCGCGTCCAGCCCAGCAGCGCCGAGATAGCCCCCAGCACCCCAGCGATCACCACTTTTCGCGTCCTCTCGCTTGACATAGTCCCCCCCCAGCCAATGATAAGGGATCGGTGAATGGGGGTCAGGGCCGTAGGCGACGTCATTCCGGCCCAATCCCCAGTGGCCAATCACTTCGCGTCTCTTCCCAACCATTATAGCAGTTCGAACGATTGACCGCACACGAGCGGTCTCTATACTCAGCCGTATGGAGCCGATAATCGTCCTCGACCAGGTGAGTTACTGTTACCCGGTACCGGGTAGCAATCCCCAACCTGCGCTTCACGACCTTTCGCTTCAGGTCAACGAGGGCGAGTACGTGGCCATTCTGGGAGCCAACGGCTCGGGGAAATCGACGTTGGCCCGGCACCTCAATGCGTTGCTGCTCCCGGACCAGGGCAGGGTTGTCGTAGCTGGGCTTGACACGCGCCAGGCCAGTCAGCGATCCGAGATCCGCCGCACCGTCGGCATGGTCTTCCAGCGGCCCGAGGACCAGATCGTCGCCACCCTCGTCAGCCACGACGTGGCCTTCGGGCCTGAGAACTTGGGGCTCACGCCTGACGACATCCGCGTGCGCGTCGAATCCGCCTTGAGAGCTGTCGACCTCTGGGACGAACGCGACCGCCCACCTCATATGCTCTCGGCGGGGCAGATGCAGCGCCTTGCGCTGGCGGGCGTTCTAGCCGTGCGCCCGCGATGCATCGTCTTCGACGAAGTCACCGCAATGCTCGATCCGGCCGGCCGCCGCGCAGCACGCGCCCTGATGGCCGAGCTCCATCGTGAAGGCCTCACAGTCATCACCATCACGCACCTGATGGAGGAAGCTCTCGATGCAAGTCGCGTCGTCGTGCTGAACGACGGCGAAGCGGTGCTGGATGGCACACCAGGGGACGTCTTCTCGGACGTGGCACGCCTGGAGCCTCTGGGCCTTGACCTGCCCGCAGTCGCAAACCTTGCCCACGCTCTCCGGGCCCACCATCCAGCCCTGCCACCGGGCCTGTTGTCGTTGCCGGACCTCGTTGAGGCGCTGGAGGCTCTCCGTTGCCGAGTCGCTCTAGACCGAAGGGGCCCCACCTGTCCTCCCTCCGTCTCGGACCGCGCGGCTAGGAAGTCGTGGGGACCCACGCGCCCGCCCTCCGCACTTGTCGCGGCTGCCGGCCTCGGCCACACCTATATGCTGGGTACCCCGTTTGCTCGGCGCGCTCTGGAGGACGTCCGGCTGTCAATACGCGCAGGGGAGGCCCATGGCCTCATCGGCGCAACAGGCTCGGGAAAGTCCACGCTGCTCCAGCACCTCAACGGGCTGATGCGTCCCCAGGAGGGGACCCTCCGTGTGGGCAGCTACGACCTGACTGATCTCAAGGCCGACATCGCCGCGGTGCGACGGATCGTTGGCCTGGTGTTCCAGATGCCTGAGGTCCAGATCTTCGAGCAATACGTCGGCGACGAGATCGCCTACGGTCCGCGGCTCGCAGGACTGCACGGCGAGGATCTTCGGAAGCGTGTCCGTTGGGCCATGGATCTCGTAGGCCTCGACTTCGACAGCTTCAAGGATCGGTTCACCTTTGCCATCAGTGGCGGCGAAAAGCGCAAAGTCGCGGTCGCAGCCACTTTGGCACTGCGTCCCGAGCTGCTCCTGCTGGACGAACCTACGGCTGGTCTCGACCCATCATCGCGGCGCGAGCTGCTCATCCGGCTCAAGCAGCTCCAGGACGGGGGCATGACCCTGATGCTTTCGTCGCACCAGATGGAAGATGTGGCCGAGCTCAGCCAACGGTTAACGGTGATGGTGGAAGGTACAACGGTTCTCGACGGCGACGCAGCGACGGTCTTTGGTGTGGGCGACCGCCTCGAGAACTGGGGCCTGGAGCAGCCGGTCGTTGCCCGCCTGGCACACGCCCTAGACGTGCGGGGGTGGGACCTGCAGCCTGGGATCGTCGACCAGGACGTGCTCATTGACGTCCTAGAGAGCCGCCTGGAGCCCACCCCGTGAGCGAGTTCGAGTTTCAGCGCTACGTCACGATTGGTCAGTACATCCCCACCGACTCGATCATCCACCGGCTCGATCCGCGAACGCGCATCATGGGCGGTCTGTTCCTATTACTCGCAGTGACACTCGCTCCAAGCCTTGCAGGCCTGCTCTTGGCGCTCGTTCTGGTCGTCGCCCTGACCCGCATGGCTCGCGTGCCGGTCGGCTATGCACTTAGGGGCCTGCTGGCACCCCTACCCTTCATCGCCTTCCTGGCTCTGCTACAGGTCGTGCTGAGCCCGGCCTCGGGTGCCGCTCCAACTCTCTGGCAGTGGGGCCCGCTGCGGATCTCGATGCTCGGAATCGCCAACAGCATCCGCGTCGTGCTGCGCTTCCCTGCGCTCATCCTGCTGATCACAACGGCGTCGGCCTGCACCTCGACCTCTGAGATGGTGCGCGGTCTGGAGGCGTTGCTACACCCGCTCACTCGGATCAGGCTCCCAGTCCAGGACTTTGTGCTAATGGTCCAAGTGGCGCTGCGCTTCGTACCGCTTCTCGCCCGGGAGGCCGAACGGATCGCCAAGTCACAGGCGTCCCGTGGCGCCGTCTGGGGCACGGGACGCGGTGGGCCACTGCGTAGGGCGCGCCAGGCCCTACCCATCTTCGTTCCCCTCTTTCTGGTCAGCCTGCAACGTGCAGAAAGCCTCGCGATCGCCATGGACGCCCGCGGCTACCGCAGCTTTGGCGAGCGCACCTCGCTCGTCTCCCTGCACTTCACCCGCGCCGACTTCCTCGCACTTCTCGCGTGTCTCGCCGCCTCGGTGCTCATTGGGCTGGTCTAGCCCACCGGCGATAGCAGGCGCCTCCCATACTGTGCGCACCCGCGATGGGTTCCTGGATCCCGACGATCTGGTAGAATACGCACAGTCACTCGTGAGTCCGGCAGGAGGCCAGAATGGTTGACGACCGATCGGCGGGAGGCGGCGCCAGCTACGAGCAGTTGCATGAGGTGTATGGCGTCCATATCCGGTTGGCCCAATACCCGGTCCTGGCCCCCAAGATCCGGGAGCTCATGCGGCGCGAGCTGTTTGCCAAGGGCATCATCACGCTGCAAGCCTTCGAGGCCGAGGTCCGGCAGAAGGCCGTGCTCTCCCAACACCGTGAGGGCCTCGCCGACCCATTCGGACAGGAGTCCGAACCTACCTGGAATGCGCGGCTGGCTGTTATCCGCGACCAGCTCACCGACTTTTACTTCGCCTACAACTTCCCTCCCGACCACCTCAACGACGCCATCCAGCGCACTCTCACCGAATCGGCGTCACCTGAGGAGCACCCGCTGACCCTCTCGTTCAACCCTGAGTTGGCGCCAATGGACTTGCTCTTCTCCCAGGGTCAGGCCTACGAGGCTCTACCCCCGGCCCAACTCTCCCAAGTTCGGCACCATCTACGCGAGATCATCGTCGTCCTGATCAAGAGCATGCTCAGCGACCAGTTGGAGTTCGTCGGCATTGCCAAGGAGATCTTCACAGTTCAGGATCTCCAGGAGGTGCGGAAGCATCTGATCGGGCGGGGCAAGATCGGGGGTAAAGCCGCTGGCTTGCTACTAGCCCAGAAGATCCTGCAGAACTCGGAGAGCGAGAACGCAGCAGAGCGGGAAATAGCGCTAGATCGCCACGTACAGATACCCGACTCCTTTTATATCGGCGCCGATGTCTTCTATGAGTTCCAGATGGTCAATGGCTTCACCGGGTATATGAACCAGAAGTACCGGACCGCGAGCGAGATCAAGGCCGACTACCCGCGCCTTCGCCAGTCCTATGTTGAGGGGCGCTTCCCTCCTGAGATCGTGTTCAGCCTGCGCAGGTTGCTGGGGGAGGTCGGCAATGCTCCCCTGATCGTGCGATCATCAAGCCTGCTGGAGGTTCACTTCGGCGCCGCGCTGGCCGGCAAGTACGAGAGCGTGTTCTGCCCGAACCAGGGAAGCGTTGAGGAGAACCTGGACACACTGTTGCGCGCCGTGGGCCGTGTCTATGCCAGCACGCTCAGCCCCGATGCCCTACTGTACCGTCAGCGGATGGGTCTCGTAGACTACGATGAGCGTATGGCCGTGCTCATCCAGAAAATCGAGGGGACCCGGTACCGGAACTACCTCTTCCCAGCGATCGCCGGCGTGGGCTACAGTCGCAACCCGTTCCGCTGGAACCCCAAGATCCGTCGCGACGACGGGTTCCTGAGGCTCGTCGTGGGGTTCGGCACACGAGCAGTCGAGCGTGTCGCCAACGACTTTCCCCGCATCGTCGCCTTGAGCCATCCCGAACTACGCCCCCACGTGGGGTCCGACAAGCTACGCAAATACGCTCAGCGCTACATAGATCTGCTGGATCTGGCGGACGGCAAGCTCAAGACACTGCCTGCAAAGGAGGTCATCGAGGCCGATTACCCAGGGATTCGATACCTGGCGTCCCTGGACAAGGACGATTACATCGCGCCGATCATTGCCCGCGTGCCCCGCAACGAGAATGGCCGCCTGCTGTTGACCTTCGACCAACTGGTGAAGGACGGCGGGTTCATCGGCTTGATGCGCGCAATTCTGGAGAAGCTCGAGCGCTTTCACAAGTGGCCTGTCGATATCGAGTTCACCGTCGAGATTGGCCCACGCTACCCGCAGACCGACTATACCGTCCACCTTCTGCAGTGCCGACCCCAGACCAGCCACAAAGAGCGCCAGGTGGTCGACATCCCCGACACGATCGCGTCCTCGGACCTAGTCCTGCAGACCACGGAGCTGGTACCCCACGGCGCTGTCTCGGATGTCCGCTACATTGTATACGTCCGTCCGGACCGGTACCACCACGCCCCGTCCTACGAGCTCAAGTTGGAGATCGCACGCGTGATTGGCCGCCTCAATATGAGGCTGGCCGATACCAGCTTCATATTGATCGGGCCGGGTCGTTGGGGAAGCTCCGATGTCGATCTGGGCGTGAAGGTCACCTACGCTGATATCCACAACACCCGGGTCCTCGTCGAGGTGTCGTCGGCCGCGCAAGGCACCGAAGCGGAGCCATCCTACGGCACACACTTTTTCCAAGACTTAGTCGAGGCGGGCATCTACCCCCTGCCCATCACCCTTAGCAGCCGCGGTGCTGTGCTCAATACGAAGTTCCTGGAGGGCGCACCGAATGCCTTGGCTGCGCTTCTGCCGGAGTTCGAGGCGTTCTGCGCCTACGTGCAGGTGATCGACGTACCCGCCGTAGCCCAGGGGCGTCTGCTTCAGGTCATCATGAACGATGAGCTAGAGCGCGCCGTAGGCTACCTGGGCATATCCAAAAGCACCGAGCGTCGCTAGTACGCCCCACCTTCTGACGCGCGGCGAAGCATTCCGGTCTCCTCTGGGCATACGGCGCACCATCGTGTTCGCCTCTGTTGTTGGGCGGGACAGGGGTCCCGCTCAAGCGGCGAAGGTGCCTTGCGACGGGCGATGGTGCTGCGTCGCAAGGCACCTTCGCGTGAGCGCACAGGGATGTGCACCCCACGAACCAACCAGGTCGCCTAGACCCAACCCCGCAGTTTGCACGCCTCGGCGACTCGTCCCACCGCCACCACATATGCCGCCATCCGGTTGTCGATCTTGTAGTCGTCAGCCGTCTGGGCGACTGCATGGAACGCTGTCGCCATCTTCTCGTCCAGCAACTCGTGGACCTGCGCTTCCTTCCAGTAGTAACCGTAAGCGTTCTGCACCTGCTCGAAGTATGAGACGGTCACGCCTCCGGCATTACACAGGAAATCCGGAATCACATAATGCCCGCCGCCATACAGGACCGCGTCGGCGTCCGGTGTCGTCGGCCCGTTAGCCAACTCAGCAATGACCTTCGCCTTGATCCGGGCGGCGTTTTCGGCCGTGATCTGGTTCTCCAGCGCCGCCGGGGCCAGAATATCGACATCCAACTCCAGAAGCTCCGCATTCGTGATCGCGTCGCCCTCAGGAAATCCAGCTAACGATCCTGTGGACTGTTTGTACGCAATGAGCGCTGCCGGGCTCAGGCCCGCAGGGTTGTAGACCCCACCCTGAGAGTCGGACACCGCAGCAATCCTCAAGCCCAATAACTCCGGACCCAGCGTCGCCGCATACTGCCCGGCGTTGCCAAACCCCTGGATGGCCATCGTGGCGCCCGCGGTCGCCAAGTTCAACAGCTTGGCAGCCTCGCGAACGCAGTACATTCCGCCGCGCGCTGTGGCATCTCCGCGCCCCGCAGAACCGCCCAGAGGTAGCGGTTTGCCGGTGATCACGCCGGGCACGTTGTGCCCGCGCATGAATGCGTACTCATCCATCATCCAGGCCATGATCTGGGGTGTCGTGTAGACGTCCGGCGCCGGAACGTCCATGTCTTCACCCAGGATACGTCCGACCTGCCGAATGTAGGCGCGGCTCAAACGCTCCAACTCCCCCGGAGACATGACCTTCGGGTTGCAGATGATGCCCCCCTTCCCGCCCCCAAGCGGGATGTCCATCACTGCAGTCTTCCAGGTCATCCAGGCCGCGAGTGCGCGCACTGTGTCGATCGTCTCGTGCGGATGAAAGCGCAGGCCACCCTTAGTTGGTCCCCGCGAGTCGTTGTACTGAACGCGGTAACCGTGGAAGATCTCGCTAGACCCATCATCCATCCGGACCGGCAACGTGACGTGCAACTCACGTATTGGCCACCGCAGCAACTCATGCAGCGCAGGCTCCAACTGCATGATTGCTGCAGCCGCATCAAGCTGCTTCTGTGCAATCTCAAACGGATTCAGTTCCTCAGACACGTCTATTCTCCTTGGCTGGTGTGGAGGCGGTCGCCGCAGCATCCCCCTGCCCGGCAACCCGTGATAAGGACGCAATCATAGTCTTGTTCGCTCACGCGGCAAGCGCCGCCTCGCCTTGTGCGAAGCCTGTGGACGCACATCACGCCGATGGGGCCCTTCTGAGCTTCCCGAAAGGCCAATGCCTTGACAGCCCAGTCCGACGTGGCATACTTCCCGCCCAAACCAGCCGTTCCTTCGGTGACACAACTCAGCTTTGGGGAAAGCCGGCCTGTGTCGTCGTGCCCGAGGGTCATGTCACGGTCTAGCGCGCCCACTATGAGGACCGCGCAAGGAGGAGAGCTCGATGAGTACCCGTGATGCGTTCGACGCCTTTGGTCGGTTCCGACCGCCTGATCCTGTGTCCGAGGAAGAACACGATGCCTGCGCCATCGTTGCCTCGATTCGCGCCAGCGGTGAGTCCACGCACGGCAACCTGAAGCGCACGATCGAGGCCCTGGGCAAGATGGGCCACCGCTCGGGCGATGTTCAGAGCGAGGGAGATGGATGCGGCATCTTGGCCGATATTCCCCGCAAGATCTGGACAGCCGCCATCGATGCTGTCGGCCGACCCGCCTGGCTGGCTGGCGACAAGCGCTTCTTCGTCGGCCATCTGCTCATTCCAGAGGATCAGCGCGCGCACATCCAGACGTGGCAGGCTCGAGCATTGCGCCTGTTCTCCAGTAAGGGGGCGGATATGCTCCTCGAGCGTCCCGGCGCGACGCTGCGCGAAGCGCTGGGGCGGCTTGCGCGAGCCCAGGAACCCATCTTCTGGCAGGTCGCCGGAGTCCTCAGCCAGTGCCCGCTAGAGTCTGTGGAGCCCACCCTCTTCGAGATAGCTCAGGCCATCGAATCCCAGACGCCGATCCACGTTGCCTCCCTCTCCAGCCATAGCGTCATCTACAAAGTGCGTGGCTCGGTCGAGACGCTCTATCACTACTACCCCGAGCTGCGTAACCGCGACTTCACCTCTGCCATCACCATCGGCCACGCACGGTACTCCACGAACACCACTACCGCCTTCGAACGGGTCCAGCCCTTCTCGCTCCTTGGGCACAATGGCGAGATCAACACGATCAGCCGGCTCAGGGAGCAGATGGCGATGCTCGGCGCCGAACGAGTCCGTGGCGGGAGCGATTCGCAGGACCTCAACCGCCTCGTGGAGGCTCTGATCAACCAATACGGGCTTGACGTCATCGAGGCTCTTGAGATCGTGTTTCCCCCGATCTTGAGCGAGGTGAAGCGCATGCCTGAGGCCTACCAGGACGTCTACCGTTACTACCGGCGGGCTCTCGGTCCCTATGCTCAAGGCCCGGCGGCGATTGTGGCCCGCCACGGTGACACCTGCATCGGCAGCGTCGACGCGTTGGGACTGCGACCGCTCTGGTTCGGCCAGACCGAGAAGGAGTGTTTCTTCTCATCTGAAAAAGGGGTGGTGCCCACCGACCTCCTCAATAGCGATCCCAAGCCCCTTGCACCCGGCGAGAAGATCGCGGTCCAGCTCCTGAGGGATGATGGTGTTCGAGTGCTCGACTACTCCCAGGTTCAGCGCCACGTCACTGATCGCGCGCTCAAACGTTATGGTCGACGCATGGTCGCTGCACCGATGATCCCGAATCACGATTCAGGACGGACCTGGTGGGCCGCAGCGAACGATAACGTGTCTCAGCCTATAGGGCCGACGCCTGCCTTTCTGGCCGCCTTCGGCTGGACAGCCGACGATCTGGCCTGGGTCCACGATATCGCCGAACACGGCAAGGATCCCGTCGCCTCATTGGGTTACGATGGTCCCCTGGCGGCCCTCGGCGAGGGCGTCCGGAACCTGAGCGATTACTTCAAGGAGAAAATCGCCGTCGTGACGAATCCTGCCATCGATCGCGAGCGGGAGCAGGAGCATTTCTCAACGGAGATCATCATCGGCCCTCGTGCACCATTGAAGGCATTCGACACCGACGACGCAGCCCTCGCGCCCTGCGTGGTGCTGGATGTCCCAATCCTTGTCGGTGGCCACAGCACACCGCTGCTCCAAGTGGACACCTACCGGGCTCTGGCGACCAGGAACGCCACCATGCTACTGGAGGATCTTGTCGCGACCTTCGACAGGAGCGAGGCAGTAATCCTTTCTCTGGCCACGCGGCCTAAAGAGCCCGTCCGTCCAGCTGCCAACCGGCTGGTGCGCGACGCCGTCGAAGCGGTCGAGCGTGGAGCCAAGCTCATCGTCATCGATGACGGTCTCGCTCTGCAAGGCGAAAGGGGCTGGGTTCCAGTGCATCTCGCGGTCGCTATGGTCGACAAAGCACTCCGCTCATCGAACGCCGCAGGGCTCTTTCCCGACACCTGCCGGCGTAACGTTGGCCTGGTCGTGCACAGCAGCGCAATCCGCAACCTGCACGACATCATCGTCGCTCTCGGGCTGGGCGCCGATGCAGTGGCACCTAGCCTGCTCCTCGAGGTTGCGGCTAATGCATTGGAGCAAGACACAGACGAGACACGCGCCCAAGCCGTTCCGACGGCCGCCGTCCGGTTCCAACCGGCCCTGACGGCCCGAATCGACAACACGCTCGACGCGCTGCGCGTCGGCATCGAGAAAGTCGCGAGCACAATGGGTATCCATGAGCTTCGCGGCTATGGCCGAATCTTCTCCACAATCGGGATCAGCACCGGACTCGTAGAGCTGCTTGATGTCCCCAACTTTGCCGGCGGTGGCGAACGCGGTCTCACGTGGGATGATCTGACCCGCGACGCAGAGCGGCGACGGCAGCTCGTTGTCGGTGACACCACCTCTGTTCCCCGCGTGCCGCGCCTCTATCCGCTCCTGCGAAAGCCCCTGCGTCAGATTGCACAAGGCCTGGTTGATCCCTCTGCAGCTTTTGCGACGATCCGCGAGCAGGAGAAGTCGCGCCCGGTGGCACTCCGGCACGTTATGGGCTTCAACCCTCCCGCGGTGGCCGTCGGTTCCGAACTCCGGCTCAAGTCGCAGGATGTCGACGCGGCGATTACGGGGCACGACCTTCCCTTTGTCATCGCCAGTATGTCATTTGGTTCGCAGAGCGAGATCGCCTACAGGGCGTACGCCGAAGCTGCTAAGCGGCTCAACATCATCGCCCTCAACGGAGAGGGTGGCGAGATTGACGATCTGATGGGCCGCTATCCCCATAACCGGGGCCAGCAGATCGCGTCTGGACGGTTCGGGGTCAACGTAACTATGCTCAACGCCAGCAATCTCCTGGAGATCAAGATCGGCCAGGGGGCCAAACCCGGAGAGGGCGGGCACCTTCCGGGACAGAAGGTCTCGGCCAAGATCGCCCGGGCCCGTCACGTCTCACCAGGGATCGATCTCATCTCACCGTCCAACAACCACGATATCTATTCGATCGAAGACCTTGCGCAGTTCATCGAGGAGCTCAAGACGGCCAATCCCAAGGCCCGCGTCGCCGTCAAGGTACCGATCGTCCCCGACATCGGCCTCGTTGCAGTCGGTGTGGCAAAGGCGGGCGCAGACATTATCAACCTATCAGGCTACGATGGCGGCACGGGTGCGGCAAGAGCCCATAGCATCCGCCACGTCGGGTTGCCCGCCGAGATCGGCGTTGCCGAATCGCACCGCGCCCTCCTGGCGAGCGGTATGCGCCAGCGCGTCGAGATATGGGCCGATGGCGGCGTGCGGTCTCCGGATGATGCCGTAAAACTGATGTGTCTCGGAGCGGATCGCATCGGGTTTGGCACACTGGCAATGGTCGCCATCGGCTGCCTGCTGTGCCGCAACTGTATGTCCGGTGAGTGCCCGATGGGCATCACGACGCAGATCGAGACCGAAGAGGAGGCCAAGGCGCGTGGCATGAAGCACTTCACCCCACAGGACCTGGATAGGGCAATCCTGGGGCTTGTGACTCTGTTCTGCGCCCTCGGGGATGAGGTCAAGCGAATCGCGGCCGAATTGGGCGTCGAACGGCTCCGCGACCTAGTGGGGCGAGCGGACCTCCTGGAGCAAGTCTCGCACTTTCAGCAACTCAACCTACAGCAGTTACTGACCCCGGCTTCCCAGACAGTCTCAACAGCGGATAGGGCATCGGGACCTGTCCCGCTCCGCCGTCCGCGCAACCACCTCACCACTATGGTGTCCAACGTCGTGATGGAAGCCGTGGCAGCCGGCGAGACGCGCGTGTCGTTCGAAGATGGCCGCGTGACGCCGGTCGACCGCGCTCTCGGCGCGCACCTTGCCGGCGCGCTGCGCCGATATCAGCAGAGCTGGGACTGGCTCCCCGGCCACAATGGTGTGGGCGGCGAGGCCGAGAGCTGGCGGAACCCGGTCGGCGGCAATGGAAATGGCAGAGTCGATGAGGCCAACCTGCGCTTCTATGCCAGCAGTGTACCCGGCAATGGTCTGGGAGCCTTCTGCTGTGCGCCCATCAAGATCACCGTCGAGGGTGGAGCGCAGGATGGCGTGGGGAAGGGTCTCTTTGGCGGCGGAATCGTGGTGCTGAAGGGCTACAACCACGATGGAGTACGGATCGACGGATCCGTCGGCAAGGGTCTGGGCTACGGCGCAATCAGGGGGACGATCATCGTTCAGGGGAATGCGGATAGCCGAGCATGCGTCCGCCTTTCGGGGGCCGATGTGGTCATCGGCGGAGAGATCACAGAACCCCTCAGGGATGACCTGAGCCTCCTCGGGGCAAGGGCGAACGTCAAGGGCTTCCTCTGCGAGTATATGACGGCCGGGCGAGTACTTGTGCTTGGCGATCCTGGACCGTGGATCTGCGCAGGCATGACCGGGGGTGTGCTCTATCTGCGTCCGCGGCCATCGCTCGGCTTCGATGAGGCCGCAATGCGACGGCGGATCGCCCGGGGCGCAGACGTCGTGCTGCAGCCCGTGTCACCACAGGATGAGACCAACCTGCACGAGCTCCTTACCACGTATGCCTATGAGCTCGAGCAAAACCATCAGTCGGAGGAGGCTGATCGAGCGCTTGCGCTACTCGGCGACTGGCGCCGCCAGTTCGTCAGGATCGTGCCCAGCCGCGTCGCCGAAGTTGCGTGCGCTGTTGATGAGACCTTCGCCGGTCAGTCACTGCTCGGAGAGAGCAGTTGAGCGTCATCTCTCGGCACAGCGCAAGTGACACTTGACAGGTTTAGTAGAGCAATGTATAATGTGCCCTAACTAAGGAAGTACCCACCTGACATGAAAATCCGTACCAACAGGCCAGATACACCAGATGACACCGTCGCGGTCGCCGTGCTCGACGGTGAAACACGCATCATCAAGGACCTTGTTGGCATGCTCACCCTTATTGTCGTCATGATTGTTGTGCTCCTGCTTACAGGCGGGAGCGCGGGCGGTTAGATTGGCAGGGGAGTACCAGAACCAGGGTCAGTAGGAACCAGAGAAAGCCAAGAAGAGCCGCCCAAGAGGGCGGCTCTTCTTTGTACCCCGGTTCTGTGGAGTGGGATACTCGGGGAGATCAATAGAGGACCGTCGACGGAGCGTCGGAGCCTGCACCCGTTTTCACGAGGTTGCGCGGCGTTCATATCCAAGAGGAGGAGAGGCACACATGAAGAAAACCGGTGCGGAAATCGTGTGGGAGATGCTGAACCGTGAAGGGGTGAAGGTTGTGTTTGGCATTCCCGGCGGCGCCATCATGCACACGTATCATCCTCGACAGGACTACGACATCCACCACGTCCTGATGCGGCACGAGCAGTGCGCGGCCCACGCGGCGGACGGGTACGCCCGGGTGTCGGGCAAAGTTGGGGTCGCCATAGCGACATCGGGGCCCGGGGCCACCAACTTGGTCACGGGCATCGCAACTGCGGCCCTGGATTCCTCACCCATCGTGTGCATCACGGGCCAGGTCCAAACGTACCTTATCGGCACCGATGCTTTCCAGGAAGTAGATATCACCGGCATCACCCTCCCGATCACGAAGCACAATTACCTCGTCACCGACATCAACGAGCTGGCATACACAATCCATGAGGCGTTCCACATTGCCCGCAGCGGTCGCCCTGGTCCGGTTCTCATTGACCTACCCAAGGACATCCAGATCGCCTCCACCGAGTTCGAGCCACCTGAGGGCGACATCAGCCTGCCAGGGTATCGACCTGTGGCGCCGGCCAGCGCAGCGGCGGTTCAGCGCGCCGCCGAGTTCATCAACACGGCGAAGCGCCCTGTCGTCCTGGCTGGACAGGGCGTGTTAATGTCGGGCGCGATGCAGGAGCTGCGCAGCTTTGCCGAGAAAGCACAGGTGCCAGTCGCGCTGACGCTGCTTGGGAAGGGCGGTTTCCCCGAGTCACACCCCTTGGCCCTGGGCATGATGGGCATGCACGGTGAGGCGTTCGTGAATCAGGCCATTCAGGAAGCCGACCTGATCCTGGCGTTCGGGATGCGTTTTGACGACCGGGTGACCGGCACGTTGGCAACCTACTCCCCCAATGCGCGTCGAGTCCACGTCGATGCCGATGCGGCCGAGTTGAACAAGATCGTCAAGGTTGATGTGCCGATTCTGGGAGATCTACGGCAGGTACTCACGCAACTACTCCCGCTCGTCGCCCCGGCGACCCACCCTGAGTGGTTAGCGCAGATCGATGCTTGGCGTGGAGACAGTCACTTCCGCAACATCCTCAATCGCCCTGAGAATGGGCGCCTGGTCGCGGCGCACTTCATCAACGATATCTGGGAAGCGACCAAGGGTGAGGCCATCGTCGTGAGCGACGTGGGTCAGCACCAGATGTGGACCGCCCAGTTCTACCGCAACGACTTGCCCAACTCGGTCGTCACATCAGGCGGGCTAGGCACGATGGGCTTTGGACTGCCTGCCGCCATTGGCGCCCAGTTTGCACAACCCGATCGCGAGGTCTGGGTCATCGCCGGTGACGGTGGCTTCCAGATGACGATGCACGACCTCGGAACCATCATCCAGGAGAAGTTGCCAATCAAGATCGCCTTGTCCGACAACGGATACCTGGGGATGGTCCGCCAGTGGCAGGAATTCTTCTACGATAAACGCTACGAGTCGACCCGCCTGGTCAACCCGGACTTCGTCAAACTCGTCGAGGCCTATGGCATCCCCGCGTGGCGCGCCACAAACCGTGCCGAGGCCCGTACAGCCATCGCCGAGGCGCGCGCCACCGACGGCCCCACCTTCATCGACTTCCAGATCGCCGATGTGGGCGAGGACGGCAACGTCTACCCAATGGTGCCCTCGGGCGCCGCTCTCCACGAGATGATCCGGCGCTCGCAGCCGGATCACACCACCGACTAGCACGTCCGCAGATCGCGCAAAGGAGACTGAAATGCAAAGTACGCTGATTGCCCTGGTCGAGGACAAACCCGGTGTGCTCAACCGGGTCGCTAGCCTGTTCCGGCGACGAGCCTTCAACATCGAGAGCCTGGCCGTCGGCCATACTGAGAAGCCTGGCATCAGCCGGATGACGATCGTCGTCGATAGCTCACGCACCGACGTGGAGATGGTGGTCCAGAATCTGCTCAAATTGGTCAACGTCATCCGAGTAGAAGACGTGACTGAAGTGCCCACCGTCATGCGCGACTTAGCGCTCGTCAAGGTGCGTTCAGGCGATGGCGCAACAAGGGCCGAGATCATGCAGTTGGTCGACACTTTCCGCGCGCGGGTCGTGGACGTGGGCCTGAAGACACTGATGGTCGAAGTTACCGGCACCGATGACAAGATCAGCGGACTCGTCGACGTGCTGCGGCCCTATGGGATCGAGGAGATGGTACGCACCGGGCGGGTGGCGATGGCGCGTGGTGGTGTCGGTACCGATCGTGAGCTCACTGCCTAGCTTGTTCGCCCTCCAGCCCAACAGATGACAATAAGGAGAATCGATAATGGCAAAGATTGACTTTGGAGGCGTCGTCGAGACGGTGGTGATGCGGGATGAGTTCCCTCTGGAGAAGGCCCGCGAGACCCTCAAGGATGAGGTCGTGGCGGTCCTGGGTTACGGTGTGCAGGGCCCGGCTCAGTCGTTGAACATGCGTGACAACGGGATTAGTGTCATCATCGGTCAGTGGGAGGGCGATCAGGCTGCCTGGAACAAGGCCGTGGGCGATGGCTGGGTTCCCGGCAAGACGCTCTTTAGCCTTGAGGAAGCCACCGATCGCGGCACCATCATTCAGTACCTTGTCTCCGACGCCGCCCAGATGATGACCTGGTCCCGCATCAAACCCCATCTCAAACCCGGCGATGCGCTGTATTTCTCGCACGGCTTTTCGATCGTCTACGGTGACCAGACTGGCGTCGTGCCGCCGGGCTTTGTTGATGTCATCCTTGTAGCACCCAAGGGGTCGGGGACGAGCGTACGCGCCAACTTTCTGGCGGGAAGCGGTATTAACAGCAGTTTCGCCGTTCACCAAGACTACACCGGTCGGGCCGAGCAACGCACCATCGCCCTGGGAATCGCGATCGGCTCCGGCTATCTGTTCCCCACGACCTTCGAGAAGGAGGTTCACAGCGATCTCACCGGCGAGCGAGGGATCCTCATGGGCGCCCTGGCTGGGGTGATGGAGGCTCAGTATAACCTTCTCCGGTCGCACGGGCACAGTCCGAGCGAGGCCTTCAATGAGACGGTTGAGGAGCTGACCCAGAGTCTCATCCGTCTGGTCGACAGGAATGGCATGGATTGGATGTACGCCAACTGCAGCACGACGGCGCAACGCGGTGCCCTTGACTGGCTCCCCCGTTTCCGTGATGCCGTGGCGCCTGTCTTTGATGCGCTCTACGCCAGCGTCGTCTCCGGGGAGGAGACCCGCATTGTACTGGACGCCAACAGCGCCCCCGACTACAGAGAGCGCCTCGAAGATGAGCTGAGGGCGATGCGCGAGTCCGAGATGTGGCAGGCCGGCGCGGCTGTACGCTCGCTGCGGCCTGACAACTGGGGCGGTTAGGGACTGGTAAGGATGAGGGACCAGTGACCAGGGATCAGGAGTTGGACCAGATCCCAATCCCCGGTCACCAGTCACCTCTCCAGCACCGAAGGAGGGTTGCTTGTATGGACAGTATCGGCGCGGATCGAATCATCGTCTTCGACACGACCTTGCGCGATGGTGAGCAGTCGCCCGGCGCGGCGCTCAATGTGGACGAGAAGCTCGAAATCGCCCGCGTGCTGGAGGCGATGGGCGTCGATGTCATCGAGGCCGGATTCCCCATCTCCTCACCCGGCGATTTCCTCGCTGTGCAGCGCATCTCGCAGGAGATCCGCAACTGCACCATCTGCGGCTTGACCCGGGCCCGCAAAGAGGACATCGAGTCAGCCGCGGAGGCCCTCAAGGGCGCGGCTCGACCACGCATCCACACTGGCCTCGGGGTCTCCGACGTCCACGTCCTTCAGAAGCTGCGCACGAC
>JALOOJ010000199.1 GCA_025454475.1 Anaerolineae bacterium | reverse complement strand
GCCATTGCAGCCGAGATTCCAACGGCGGAGCCTGCGCTCAGCCAGGCCCAGGCCCTGCTAAGCAGACCCTTCGTTGTCGTCGTGGACGATCCCCTCACGGGCGACCCCGAGCTCGGTGGATTCCACACCGAGTTCTCTGCCGACCCATCTGAGATTGGCGGATGGTTGCGCCCGCTGCGGCGCCGCGGCCAGATCACGCTCAACTTCGACACCCGTGCCGTACGTGACTGGGTGCAGGGACTAGCCCCGCAGGTAGGTGAAGGCCGGGTCCTCGAGGCTGACAAAACAGCGGCGCGGGTCCTCGAGACGCTTCGTGCCGGGGCCACGAACCGCGTCGTGGCCCTGGTCAGCCACCCGCCCAGCACCTACACCGTGCAGGCCGGTGACACTTTCTTTGACATCGCCTACAACCATGGGTTTCCCCAGTGGCGTCTGGAGCAGGCTAACCCCGACGTTGACCCAGGCTTGATCGATATCGGGCAGGAGCTAGTTATCCCATCGATCGATGTGCTCTTTCCCTACCCTCTGGTGCCTGACAAACGCATCGAGATCGACCTGCCGACGCAGACGCTTCGCGCCTTTGACGGGGATGCGCAGCGCTTCGAGTTCAAGGTATCCAGCGGAATCTCGACGACGCCGACGCTGGCGGGGCAGTTCCAGATCCTGTTCAAAGAGGAGATGGCCTTCGCCCAACGCTGGCATCTCGACATGCCCTACTTCATGGCGTTCTACGCTGAGCGCGAGGACTTCTTCAACGGCATCCATGAGCTGCCGATCACCTCGTACGGCACCCGGCTGTCGCCCTACGTGCTGGGGTGGCCCGCCTCCTACGGCTGCATCATCCTCAACGTGGACGACGCGGCAGCGCTCTACCACTGGGCCGACATCGGGACGTTGGTCCGCGTTGAGGGCGTCGCGCCGGGAACACCCTTCGGTCAGCAGACGCTCCTCGATATCGCGCCGGTCGTCGAGGAGCCTGCCCCCTAATGGCTTGGGCGGGCCTCCCTCTCCATGTGGGAGATCTGACTTGCTCGCACCCGGGACGGGCCTTCACCGCACCAAGACCCAGCGGTTCATCATAGAGCGGAGCCTTCCGGTACTGACCAACTCCGACCGCCACGCGCTTTCAGATCGCCGGATACACGACCGCGCTATCGTACGGGATGATCAACGCCTCGGGGCCACTCTTGGGTAGCATCGCTGCGAACAGGTACGGGTCGTACGTTCGCTTGACGAAGCAGGCATAGTGCGCGGGAACCACAGCCTTGAGGCCAAGTCGCGTCGCGATCTTGACTGCCCCGGAAAAGTACGGGAACTCGCCTTCGGTAGGATGCATCGTCAGCAACCCAACCTCGGGCTCTAGGTCTGCGACGGGGCGCAACAGCTCTTCGTGGTCCCCAAAGGTGTTTATCATGTCGCCGGTCACATAGACGCGCACACCCCCCACCTCGACGACGTAACCCAGGTGCTGTACGTCCGGCGGCATAATACCGTCAGCGGGAACCCCTTCCTCGGGCTTCGACCACACAGCGTGGACTCGCATCGTCCCGAGGTCCGCAGTCCCTCCCGCGCCAATGACTCTCACAACGTGATCGGGGAGTCCTTGACCGGTCATCCGTGTGGCGCTCTCGACAGGGCCGACGAATCTGGCCTGTGGATGTGCGACGTGGATGCGCCGCAGTGATTCGATGCACGTGTGGTCGCTGTGGTCGTGTGTCAGAAGCACGAAGTCGGTCCGCAGGTCCGCCTCATTCAGCGGCGGCTGCGCCCAGATAAACGTCTCAGCAGGTCGGTGGTGCGGAAAGTATGGGTCGATCAGCACGATCGTCCCCGCAGCATCCTTCAGTGCGTAGGAGTTCTGCCCAAACCAGTGAATGCCGATATGCCCACTCGGCACAGCTAATGTCTCCAATGTGTGCATAGTCCCTCCCACCTCAGTGTCGCTGTTCCATACTCAACTCTCGGCGGCAGAAACTGCCTACGACAGTGTCACCTCTAGCGCAATGACCGAAGCCGGTGGCATGCTCACCGAGAAGTGGCTACCCCGAGCATCCACCGACATCGTGACCGGCGTCAGCGCTGTCGGTGCCTCAAACGTGTTGTGGGCGTGGATGTCGCCCGCCAGGACGCGCGCGGACGCGCCATTCGCCACAGCGCCCGCAAGCAGTTCGACGTCGAGGCTAACCGCCTGCGTAGCATGGCTGTTGGTCAGCGTCACGAACAGCTCCTTGCCTTTGACCGAGGCGCTCCCAGCAACGAACGGGAGCTCACCGCTGCCGGCGCGCGCAGTCACGACCGGCACGGTATCGGTCTCGACCGTCGTGCGCACTGCCATTCCGCCCTGATGGGGCGCGTACATTTCGTAGACGTAGCCAGTAGGCGTTGTCAGCATCGCCGACCCGTCCGTAAGCACCATCGCCTGCAGCACATTGATCGTCTGCGCGATATTCGCCATCACGACTTTGTCGGCGTGCCGGTTGAAGATGTCGAGCGTGGTCGCAGCGACCAACGCATCGCGCAACGTGTTCTGCTGATAGAGGAACCGCGGATTGTGGCCGGGCTCCGCCGGGTGCCAGGTGCCCCATTCATCCACGATCAGCCCAATCTTGCGCTGAGGATCATAGGCATCCATCGCCGCACGCTGCTGAACGACGAGGTCCTCCATGCGCAGCCCCTTCCAGATCAGCTCGTACCACTGGTCCTCGCTGTACACGGTCGACGTCCCGGCTGTGCCGCAGTAGTAGTGCGCCGCGAAACCGTGGATATTGCGGAAGTCCCAGTAGTCCTTCTTGAGTTTGCGGAAGAAGCGCACCGTCCACTCGACGTCGTTGCCCGAGGGACCACACGCGATGACGTAGAGCTGCTTGCCGAAACCGCGCACAAACGTCGCATAGCGCCGAAACTCGGTTCCGTAGTCCTCAGGCGAGAAGCTTCCGCCGCAGCCCCAGTTCTCGTTACCCACCCCCCAGTACGTCACATCGAGCGGCTCGGGGCTACCGTCAGCGGCGCGGCGGCGCGCCAGTGTGCTGTCGCCGCCGTAGTTACAGTACTCCACCCACTCACGGAGCTCCTGCACCGTCCCGGACCCAACATTCCCCACGATGTACGGTTCCGCGCCCAGCATGCGGCAGAAGCGCACGAACTCCTGCGTCCCGAAGGCGTTGGGCTCGGGCACCTCGCCCCAGTGGATGTTAACGCCCTGTGGTCGCCCTTCGCGCGGCCCGACGCCGTTCTGCCAGTGGTAGTCATCGGCAAAGCATCCGCCGGGCCAGCGGATCACCGGCGGCTTCATCTTCTTCAGGGCTGCTACCACGTCATTGCGGATGCCACCGGTGTTGGGAATCTCGGAGTCCTCACCCACCCAGATCCCCTCGTAGATGCACCGGCCCAGATGCTCGGCAAAGTGCCCATAGATGTTGGGGTTGATCACGCCGACTGTGTCATTGAAGTTGATGCTGATCTTGGCCATTTGGCTTCCTTTCGGTGAGGCAAGCGATTGGTGATCGGGGATAATGGGTCTGCGAGACAGTGTTTGGAGGCATCTGCTCGCCTACCTACTCGCTCATTCGCATACTGGCTTTCCCGCCTATGCCATCGGCAGATCGACCGGCAGGTGAGTTTCACCCGAGCGGTAGGCTGCCAGGAAGACCTCAAGGTCCTTGCGGCCCTCCTCGCAGGGGATATCCACCGGCGTACCCTCGGCAATCGCCTTGGCAAAGCGGTCGAAGTACGTGACGTACGACTGATCGCCGAAAGCCTCCGCGAACGGGAGTTCCGTCCATTCACCGGTCTTCAGCCCCTCGACCTCGTTGTCCGTATAGACGAGCAGTCCGCGGTCCTCAAAGACGATCTGGCCCGCGGTGCCAAAGATGCGGTTGCCGACCGCACGCGTTCCACGCACCCCACTCTTCGACGCGCCTGGCGCACTCGATCCGGCCATAAAAGTGCCCAACGCGCCGTTCATGTAGCGCAGAGTCACGGCGATGAAGTCCTCCACCTCCACCGCCGTGCGATAGGTGTCGTATTCGGCAAAAACGCGGGCCACTTCGAGTCCGGTGAGGTACCGCAGGCGATAGATGTCGTAGATGTAGTTCATCAGCAAGATGCCGCCGCCCGACTCGGTCTTGGACTTGCGCCAGGTCGTCTGCACGCGCCCGCTGTAGCCGCCAGTCCAGTAACTGTCGGGCTTGTTCGCCGCACCGAAGACCTGCGTGGCCATCACCTCACCGATCGCGCCGGCCTTGATAAGCTCCTTCGCACGGGCCGTGGCAGGCTGATAGCGTACACTGCCCTCCTTGGAGGAGCAGACGACGCCCGCCATGCGACACGCCATGATCAGCGCATCGGCATCCTCGAGCGTCGTCGCCATCGGCTTCTCAACGATGACGTGCTTCCCGGCCTCAGCAGCCCGGATCCCCAACGCCACGTGCGTGTTGTGCGGCGTGGAGATTACCACGGCATCTACGTCCGGGCTGCTGAGGACATCTGCAAGCGATGTGGAACATGGAATCTCGAACCGCGCCTGGTAGGATGCCGCAATGTGATCAACCGGGTCCATGCCGACGACAGCCTCGGCGCGAACGCAGCGCTCCAGCACGTGTCCCGTCGACTTGTACGCGATCTCGCCCAGCCCGATCAGGCCGAAACGTAGCTTTGCGGGCACCTATCGCCTCCTCATTGATCTAGACGATCTCCAGACCATTGCGGTCCGGGAGCTTGGGAAACGGCGCAGCAGGCAATGCCTGGTACCAGTAGGCAACAGAAGCAACGTCGTGTTGCCCCGGCAGGAATCGCCCCTCACTGCGCCAGCCAAGAGCCTGGATCGTGACCCGCAGATCGTGCTCAAAGCGGATGGGGTCCATAATGTGCCACCGGTACATCGCGTGGCGGTGCTGGGCACGATACGTGCCATCGGGTCGGAGAACCTGGTGCATGCCCAGGAAGGGGGTTGTGTAGGACGTGTACTGCCCATCCAGTTCCCAGTCATAGGACCCGCCGAAATAGTCCTCCGTCCCCGTCCCACAGATCGTTGGGTACTCCCGGTCTCCATCGATGTAGAACTTCACTTCGCCCTCACCCCACCAGCGGTCGTTGTGGATGGCCCACCCCATCGACGTACCCACGTAGTGGCCCTGTCCGCGCACACCGTCGAGGATCGTGTAGACTTCACCGTAGGGGATCGGGTTCGTACGCCGAAACTGGGCGTGAAAGTACGCTGCGTCGTCCGGCACATCGGTCAGTGTGTAGTTGATCTGGTAGAAACATGATGCGGTCTCGGTCGGGTGTAGGTTCTCCAGGGTGATCCGACAGTGCTTGCGGAACGGCATCTCCCAGAAGCAGTTCAGTCCTCGGACAGGATTCACCGATACCGGCATGGAGTTGACGGGAGCAAAAGGTCCCTGGGTCGGCGCGTGTCGATCCTGGAAGGCCCACGGCGAGGCAAAGAAGTCGTTCACCGGGCACTCGACCGAAGGGAGCGTCTGGTCATCCCAGTAAAACCTCAGGATCGAGTCACGGTTGACGATCGTCCCGCCAAACCACATGCTCTGCAGTGCACCCGGTCCCTCGATGTCAGCAAGCGCCGCCGTATGACCCGGGCCGACCGGAATATAGGGGGCACACTTCCAGCCCAGCCCCAGTTCTCGGGCAGGTCCGGCCGTGTCCGCCTCAGCCATGCCGCCTCGGCCCTTCTCGCCGGTCGGGTTCTCTGCCGAGATCGAGCGCGTCTTCGCTTGTGAGAGACGGGACAGATTGCCCATGTGCAGTCCAAGTCCGTTGAAAGGTTCCACTTTCACCTCCCCCGATAGCCCGGCATGACGCCGCAATGCGTCGGTTGATTGGACCCTGTCATTCCTACCGCGCCCCGCACGCTTGCAGGCAAGCCTGCATATGCCCACGCGCTTCGGCGGCAATGACACAGACATGCTCCAGCGCGTACCCTTGGGCCTTCGTGCCGATGATCTCAAGGTCCAACGGGCCTGCGTAGCCGTGCTGGTGCAGCACCTGAACGTAGCCGAGAAGGTCGATGTCGCCCCTGCCGTTGGCCTGCATGTCCGGCGTTCCGGGACTGGGCCCACGTCCCTTGCAGTCGCGGATATGCACGTGTTTGACATGGGATACCACTGCCGTGATCGCCTCGACTGGGTTCTCTCCCGCACGGTAGATGTGCGAAGGGTCCATATCGATGCCGAACGCCGGGGAGGAGACCGCCTGCATGAGCCGTAGCGTGGTCGGCGTATTGTGAATCGCCGCGCCCACGTGGGCCTTTACGCAGAGCGTCACCCCGTACTTCTCCGCCATTACCGACAGCGAACCGAGCGATTCGACGCTCTGCTGGAATGAGGACTCGTCGCCTGTCTTGCCCCCGGGACCGCAGTTGACGATGGGGATCCCGATCTCAACGGCAGCCTGGAAGGCCACCTCCATCACACCAGGATCCTGAGAAGGCTGCTCCATGGCCAGCAGCTCTAGCCCGTAGTCCTGCGCTAGGCGCCTGATCTCCGCGGCCAGCGACGGCCAACGTTCCAGTACAAGGTGCTCGCTCATGCCCCCAATCGCCGACAGCTCAATCCCGTCGTATCCCGCCATCGCCGTGTACCGGAATGCGGTCTCCATATCGAAACCGCCAAACAGTACCGAATTGGCTCCCAGTTTCAT
>JALOOJ010000053.1 GCA_025454475.1 Anaerolineae bacterium | reverse complement strand
CGCGCGTGTGCTCCACGAACCGCGCCGAGGCTACGGACGAGCCTGCGCGACCGGGCTTGGCGGCGCCCATGGTGACGTCGTGGTGTTCCTGGACGGCGATGCCGCCGACGACCCGGCACAGATTCCCATTCTGCTGGCCTCCATCTCGTCCGGGGAGGCGGATGTGGTCCTCGGCTCGCGGCTGGCCGGCGAGATGCAACCTGGGGCTAGGCTGTACGGCCTGCGGTTGACGGACCTGGGCACCTTTCGGGCTGTCCGACGTCAGGCCCTGCTGGAACTGGATATGCAGGAGATGACGTACGGTTGGCCCACCGAGATGATTGTCAAGGCGGCTCGACGCGGCTTGCGCGTGATTGAGGTGCCGGTGCGTTATCGCGCCCGGCAGGGTGGTCGGTCCAAGATCAGTGGGACAGTGCGCGGGACGGTGTTGGCAGCGTATCACATTCTGGGGACAGTCCTGCGCTTCGCGAGATGGCGATGGCCGATCCGGCGATTGTGATTATGGCGAAGCAGCCGGCCATAGGGCGGACCAAGACCCGGCTCTGCCCTCCTTTGACGCCGGCTGAAGCGGCAGCGCTCTACGAGGCGTTGCTGCGCGACACAATCGAGCTGGTGGCCGGGCTGGACAATGTAGCCCTGGCTATCGCCGTCACGCCGCCGGAGGCCACGGACTACTTCCACCGCATCTCGCCAGCAGAGGCTAGGCTGCTGCCGGTGGTAGGCGCAGACATCGGCGTCTGTCTGGACCAGGTTCTGAGCGCTCTGCTCGTGGCGGGTCATCCCCGTGCCATTGCCCTCTGCGCGGACGGGCCGACACTGCCGGTCGCGTATCTGCAGCAGGCCATCACCCAATTGGACGAGGCGGATGTGGTCCTGGGGCCTAGTGAGGACGGCGGCTACTACCTCATCGGGCTGACCCAATCGCAGCCTCGGTTGTTCCGCGATATCACGTGGAGCACAGCGCAGGTGACGGCCCAGACGCTGGATCGGGCCGAGTCGTTGGGGCTGCGTGTGTCGCTGCTGCCGTCGTGGTACGACGTGGACACGGCGGCGGACCTGGACCGTCTGCGCGCGGAACTGCCCACGCTGGCGCCGGATACGCTGTCGCACACACGGCGCTTCTTCGCATTCGCCGGGCTCACGCCATCGTAAGCGACGCCCCAAGTTCGGCGTGCGCCGCGCCGGGGATGCCTGGGGGAGCAGCGCCTACGCGTCGGGACGGGATGCATTGGGCTTGGAAGGCCACGCAGCCCAGATCAGCAGCAGGTACAGCGGCACGTACTCGATGAGCCGCACCAGTTCGTGCTCGCGAGGGTCGGCCGGGTCGAGGTAAGTGAGATAGGAGAGCGCGACGACAGCCGACAGGTAGATGCCGGGTACGATGAAGCGGTCGATGTGGGTCGTTTCGCCCTGTCTCGGCAGTAGAAACGGGAGTAGGGGAACGATGAGGGTTACGTACCAGGGGTGAACCGTTGTGGTCAGCAGTAGGTAGGCGCCCAGGGGAATCGGCGCCAATCGCAGCAGTGCCGCGGCATCATCGCCATGCCTGCGACTCCGCCGGCCGACGGCGAGCACGACCATGCCCAGGAGCGCCGCCGAAATGAGCCTGGCGACCAGAGCGGAAACCCGCCCGACGATCTCGGACGGCGCGCCGACCAGCTCTACACAGTGGAGCACTCCCCTCTCCAACCAGTGGAAGAGGCCGCTGTTGAAGTTCCAGGAGCCTGCATAGATGCCGATGGCGCCGAACAGCCCCGTTGTGCTCCATGGAAGACTCAGCCCCCAGCCAGCCTCGAGGGCGAAGGGTATGCACACCGCAGCCATCAGCACTGCATAAACAGTGGCCCGCCGCCAGCCCCATCGCTGCATAAGCACGGGCAGCAACAGTGCTGGCAGGCCCTTGGTGAGTGTGGCCGCTGCCATGCATACCGCCGAGAGCAGCCTGCCGCGACCACTGGCTAGTGTCCATAGCGTCGCCATCAACAAGCTGACCATGAGGGCGTCCACGTGAGCTCCGTGGGCAAACTCGACGATGACGAGAGGATTCCAGAGGTAGATGAGGACGCCGATCCGGGGAGCTCCCAGTTCCGTCAGAAGGCCAAGCACGAGCAGGCCAGCCAGCAAGTCAAAGCACACGGCGGCGATCTGGAACGCCAACGGGCTGTCCGGGGCTAACCCATAGACGGCGGCAAAGTAGGCTTGGGCCACGGGCAGGTATGGCGACGCCATCCAGTTGTGGTTGACCAGAGCGCGCTGGGGGGAATCGAAAGGATCAAGCAGCGGGGAGTTGACGGGATAGGCGTAGGGGCTGACTGCGGCGTTCGCCAGTCGCCCATCCCAGATATAGCGGTACACGTCATCGGAGAGGGTCGGCGGGGTCGTGAGCAGCAACGTCAACCGAAACAGCAGCGACAGGCACAAGATCAGCGTGAGCACACCACGCCGGTCAGACGCGTGCTTCAGCCACGCCACGACTATAACATAGCTCGAGAAGGCGAGCCCATAGAGCACCAGGAACGGGAATGTGCGCGCGCGCAGGTCGCCCAGCAGCGTCATCCCCAGAAAGCACCCTTCCATCAGCAGTCCGGCGACTACCGGAATGCGCATGTCCTTCTTACTGGTTGGCATAGTGCAGTATGGCGCATTGTACGGAGGGTGTTCGGATGCGCAATCCTTGAGTGGACCTCGAACGGTATGGGGTAGGCCCGTCCACGGGGCGGAGAGCAGCTTCAGCTACCTTGACAATTCCGTCGGTTTCATTACAATGATGACCGCCTAGCCGAGATAGCTCAGCACGGTAGAGCAGTGGACTGAAAATCCATGTGTCCCCAGTTCGATTCTGGGTCTCGGCACCAAGGTGAAGTGGGCAGCTTACCTGAGCTGCCCGCTTTCCTTTTGTGTTTCCCTGGACTTCCTATACTAGAGCTAAATCATCGAGCTCTTTCTCCAACACGCCTCTATCGGATTTCACCGTAGGAGGGACCGATCCTATGACGATGCGCGAAGATCTCAGAACAGAACAACGAGCCTCCCTACAGCGGCCCCGCTATCCGTATGCCCTGCTGCCCAGAGTTTTCTACGCCTCGATGGATCTGTTCGCGGGCAAGGCCACGACACTGTCCAAGATGAAGCTTCTGGAGATGCTCGCGGGCGTGCCCTATCGTGCGTGGGAGCTCCGCGTCTATGCGCGGATGACGCGCCGCTATCACGATGGCAATGCGGTCCGGCGCGGCCGTGACGTGGTTGTATGGGCGCGCGAGGCTCAAGATAACGAGTTCTGGCATCTCCTCGTCGTCAATGAGAAAATGAAGGCCGACGGGGTGAAGGGCGCGTGGTACCTGACGTCTCCCATCCCGGGGCTGATGCTGGCGACCTACTGGGGGCTGGCGCGCTTCATGGCCTGGCTCGGGATGTGCGGAGCATATCTGTTCAACGCGCAGTTTGAAGACCACGCCGAGCACAACTACGCGGCCTTCGTGGAGGATCACCCCGAGCTGGACAGCCAGCCGGTGGACAATGCTGTCGTGGCGGAGTATGGGCCGTTCGACACGTGGGGTGATGTCTTCCGGCGCATCATGCTTGACGAGCGCGAGCACCGGAACCACAGCTTCGCGCTCGCCGGCAAGGGTGAGCTCATCGTGCCATAGACCTCAGCGGCATACCGCGCGGTTTCCCGCCTGGAACCTTTCCCTCTCCCCGGTCGTCACAGGAGTAGCGGCAGATGGATGCCGCACACCGGTCGGCGACCCAAGGAGAGAGCGATGATCACAAGGATGATCCAGGCGGTGGCGGCGGCATTGATGATGGTCTCGATGTGTGTCGAGGCGGCCCTGACGGCGCCAGCGACTCAAGGTCCCGGACCCGATGCGGCGTACCGTGAGGCGATCACGAGGACCGCGGCCATGGTCTGGGACCAGCAGGCCCAGCGACTCGCTGCCGCGCACGGGCTGAACGTCCTCAATGTGACCTGGGAGGACACGGGCCGCTACTACGGTTCCTCGGTGGGTCCCAATATCTCCGACGTGACGATCCAGGTTCAGACGCGGAACCCTGACCGGGGTGACTACGAGCTCACCGTCATGCCCGTCATCCGCTACCCCAA
Organism: Anaerolineae bacterium; assembly: GCA_025454475.1. GTDB lineage: Bacteria > Chloroflexota > Anaerolineae > B4-G1 > SLSP01 > PWVB01. Next base: position 17,929 of record JALOOJ010000053.1, on the reverse strand, counting down.
CTTCAGCGACCTGAGCGCCGATATCTCACCTGACGCCTTCTACCTCATAGTGGGCAACGAGGATGGCAGCGCCCTCCGGCGCGTGAGCCTCACCGAGTATCTGAGCCATATCCGCCGCTATCTAAGCGACGCGAGCTCGTGGCCCGGTGACACGACGTCGCTGATGACGCCGCGCGATACGCACGTCCTGGTGAGCGCACAGGCGGCATTTCTGCCCGTACCACAGGAGGGTAAAGCGGAATTCAACCCCGTGATCTTCAACTACCCATCCTACCAGGACGACCCGGCGGTGCTGGTCATCGTCGCGACCCGCGAGGGGACCAGCGCGACGATCATCGACAACGTGCGGGACGCCTTCCCCGCCGGTTTTTCCTGGGGACAGCGGCTGTTCTTCAACCAGGACGGCGAGCGGGCCAGCTTCACCGGCGAGCGGTTGAGCGACTTCGGCGCGGCTCAGGGGAGTGAGCTCCGGGAAGCCGGGCCCGGCGATACCGGACCGGCGCCAGAAGCCGCCGGCGAGAGCGGCCTGAACATGGTGCTGCTGATCCAGGTGCCCCTAAAGCAAAAGTATCCGCTGGCGCCGATGGCGGACGAGATGGCGCTCGCGGCTGCCCCGGCGGCGATGCCTGAGGTAGAGAAGAGCTCGGACGTTGAGGCTGCCGTGATCGGCCATGGCGCGGTGGAGGGGCCATTCACGGAGATCGACGGCATCGAGATCGAGCGCGACCCCCAGTTCCCGATCCGGGTGACGGTGCAGTTCTATAAGGCGACGAGCAACGGCGTGGTATCCGAGGCGGACATGGCCGACATCGCGGCGCAGATCCAGCGCGTCTACAATGACGCCGACTACGTGGGCAGCCTTGTCATCGACGGTCCGTCGGAGCGCCCCACCGAGTATGAGGGATCCAAGGTGGAACCCGCCGGATGGTGGGAGGCTTTCTGGCGCCGGTTTGAAAGGAATACGGGACTCACGGAGGGAGAGGCCCGGGATCTTTGGCGCCGACTGGGTCTCCGGGCGCGCCAGTGGCGGCCCTTCGCGGAGTGACGGTGTGTCAGGGCGGTCTCCGCATCCGGGAGCCCAGAACTCTTGCGAGCCTGCCCCGGCGTTCTGAGCCGGGGGCCAGAAACCCCCGCAAGGTCCCAGGCTTGGCCTTCTGGGGAGGTGGCTACACCTCGATCTCCGCGACCGAGTTAAGGATGTGCGTGGGGCGGTAGGGGAAGCGCTCGACGTCCTCACGCCGGGTCACGCCCGTCAGTACCAGGATGGTCTCCATGCCGGTCTCGACACCGGCGACGATGTCGGTGTCCATGCGATCGCCCACCATGATCGTGTCCTCGGAGTGGACGCCCAGGTAGTTCAGCGCCATGCGCATCATCAGTGGGTTGGGCTTCCCCACAAAGAAGGGCGCCTTACCGCCAGCCTTCTCGATCAGGGCTGCCATTGCGCCGCACGCGGGAACGATACCCCCCTCCGAGGGCCCCGAAGCATCCGGATTGGTGGCGATGAAGCGCGATCCCTGGACTACCAGCCGGATGGCTTTGGTGATCTGGGCAATGTTGTAGGTCGATGTCTCACCCAACACGACGTAGTCCGGGGCGATGTCAGTGATGACATAGCCCTCATGATGGATGGCTTCCGTCAAACCACTCTCCCCGATGACGTACGCCGTGCCGTTTGGGCGCTGGCTCTGCAGGAAGCGCGCCGTCGCCATCGCCGAGGTGAATATCCGCTCAGCCGGGATATCGAGGCCCACGGTCTGCAGCCGGTGCGCCAGGTCGCCTGGCGTGTAGGCCGGGTTGTTGGTTAGCACCAGGTACTCGACCCCGAGGTCCTTCAGGCGTTGGATGAACGCATCGGCCCCTGGAATCATGCTCCTGCCCCGCACCAATACGCCGTCCATATCGGTGAGATAGTGCTTATGAGTGGCCATTGGACCTCCTGATGATGGCATGGCGAGTAAGCGAGAAAGCGATTGGGCGAAGAGGCGAGAAGAGAGAGTGTATCGCGGACTAGCCCGCCGCTTGTGCTCAGAGAAGTGCCGTAGAGCTCCGAACCGGCCTAGTCGCCTTTTAGCTCAATCGCCTATTCGTTAGTGCTTCATACAACGCCGGACGGCGGTCGCCCAGCGTGTCGAGCTCGAACTCGCCAGGGCGTAGAACGATGCGCTTCTGCCGTGCCTGTAGCGGGTTAATCTCGGCATAGCAGAGCTCTTCGGAATCGGCGGCTTCGGCCAAGACGTCGCCGCGCGGATCTGTGATCTGGCTGTGGCCAAAGAATGAGAAGCCGCTTTCCTCCCCGCAGCGGTTGCACGCCAGGACGAAGACGCGGTTCTCGAGAGCGCGTGTGCGCGTTAACAACTGTGGGGCGTTTTGCGATCCGTCAGGCCAGTTGGTCGGCAGCGCGATGATGTCGGCGCCTGAGAGCGCTAGCACGCGCATTGCCTCAGGGAAACGCAGATCGTAGCAGATAATCATCCCCACGCGGCCGATCTCGGTTTCCCAGACCAAGAAGCCGGTGTTGCCGGGCGTTGTGAAGCGGTCTACCCCTAACAAGGGTAAGTGCGCCTTGCGGTAGACCCCGACCAGGCCCTCGGGGCCCACGAGGGCGGCGCTGTTGTAGACAGTGGCCGGGTCGTCGGTGCGCTCCAGCAGCGGGCGCTCCAGCGGCGGGCGCTCCAGAAGCCCAATGACGACATAGGGCCCCCCCGCGGCCATCCGGTGCTGCAGGCACAGGCCAGCCAGACTCTCGGTTGCCGGCCCTGGTATCGTCTCAGCCACGGCATAGGCGCTTGCAAGGTCTGCGAAGCCATACCCGCTCGTCGCACACTCGGGGAATACCGTCAACTGCGCACCACGGACAATGGCCTCCTCGGAGAGATGCTGGATACGGACCAGGTTCTGTTCAACTGCGCCAAGCTTGGGATCCATCTGGGCGACTGCGACAACGATGTGGGGCATTGGGCCCTCCTAAAAGGCAAGCAAGCGAGTCAGCGAAAAGGCGAGTGAGGAGATGTGGAGTTCTACAGACTCCGCGCAAGCGCAAAGACGTGCGGACCAGTCTGGCGCATTGCGCCCGACGCGATTTCAGGCCCAGATCCGCCGCAACACCTCTCTGGAGGGGCATCGGCTACTGGACCACGCCTGGACGATCAGCAGGCTCAGGCGGTGGCCCATCTTTTCGCTTATTCGCTTATTCGCCTATTCGCTTGTCCGATCACTTCAGCCACGGCAGCGCGCACCGCTGCCTGCACTTCGTCGATAGCGCCTGTGGCGTCGATGGTGCGCCAGCGGTCGGGCTCTACTCTGAGGAGTGCCAGGTACCCCTCGCGTACGCGCTGGTGGAAGGCGAGGGTCTCGCGATCGAGGCGATTCATCTCCTCCCCGCCGGTCTCGCGGCGCCGAAGCCCGACCTCGGGCGGCACGTCGAGATAGAGTGAGAGATCGGGTACCAGTCCTCGGGTGGCAAAGGTCGTGATCTGCCGGAGCGCCTCGAGCGAGAGCCCGCGTCCGTAGCCCTGGTAGGCGTAGGTGCTGTCGTAGAACCGGTCGCAGAGGACGATCTTGCCCGATTCGAGCGCCGGGCGGATGACCTGGGCAACATGTTGCGCACGGGCGGCGGAGTAGAGCAGGATCTCGGTCTCCGCTGTCATCTCAGTGTGGTCGGGATTGTGGAGGACCGCACGCACCTGCTCGCTGATCCGCGTGCCGCCTGGCTCTCGGGTGATAAGCGGCTCGATGCCGTGGGCGATGAGCCACGACGATAAGAGGCGCAGTTGCGTGGACTTACCGCTGCCCTCAGGTCCCTCAAAGGTGATGAAGTGTCCTTTCTTCGCAGCGGCGTTGTCGTGCATCCGCTGCGCCAAGTCGTGGGCTTCCCGCTCTCCAGCATAGCCTGGCAGACCGTGCATCCACTCGGAGCTGGCATCATTGAACTCAGTCAGAACTTGGTCCGATGTAGGCATAGTCGGGTGACTCCGAATCTCCCAGCACGATGACCTCTCACTCAGTCAAGCAGCCGAACCTGGTGCGCGCCAACCCGATAGCCCTCCATCGTCGCATGGAGAAGGCGGTGCATAGGTAGATGATCCGCCCAGGCTCAGTCCTCGCGGAGGATCTGCACGCTTCTGTTGGGTTCCTCTCCCGTGGAGCGTGAGACGAGATTAGCCTTCTGCGCCATCTCGTGCTGATAGCGGCGGATGAAGGCGTTCTGGGGGGTGAGACTCACCGCGTGTTCGCCCTGGAGCACCCTGCCAATGGCGTTTTCCGCCTCTTCCATCGCGATTGAGAGCGTATCGGTCTCATCATCCGACAGTTTGAAGGTGTCGGTGAGGAATGTCTCGAGCTGGGCCTGGGTATTGGCCCTGAGTACGTAGATGGGGATGCCACGGCGCTCGGCGTCGGTGACGGCCCGTGGGCGCCTGCGGTAGTACTGCTTCGTGGTCACGAAGATATGCGCTTCTTTGAGGTTGTCTACGATCCGAACTGGGACGTGGAGCATCTGCGCCGCGTGGAGCAGGCGGTTCTGGGCGACGCCAAAGGGGAGGATACGGCGCTCCTGAAGCTTCCTGCGCTCACGGTTGCCCTGAGGCTCGGGCGCAGGGCCCCTGGCGATATCCATATAGCTCGGCGCATCTGCCTCCGGTGTCTCGAGTCGCTGCTGCTCGATCTGTACTCTGCCGCCCGCATCGCGGTAGCGTAGCTCCTGGGGCAGCGATCGACCCCGCAGCAGCGCATCTACGGCTTCTGTCACGTCACGGTGCACCACGAGCTGCTGGCGGTCCTGCATCTCGACGAGGATGTCGAAGGTGGGTGGCGCACGGCGCTCGAGAACGGTCTTCTGGGTCCCCCGACGGCGTGCCTCCTCGTCCGAAAGCGTCACACTCTCGATGCCGCCAACCAGATCGGACAGCGTGGGGTTGAGGAGCAGGTTGTCCAGTGTGTTGCCGTGGGCTGTGGCGATGAGCTGCACGCCACGCTCAGCGATGGTCCGCGCGGCGGTGGCCTCAAGCTCGCGCCCGATCTCGTCGATGACGATGACCTCAGGATTGTGGTTCTCCACCGCTTCGATCATCACCTCGTGTTGGAGACTGGGTAGCGCGACCTGCATTCGGCGCGCACGCCCAATGGCCGGGTGAGGGATATCTCCGTCGCCGGCGATCTCGTTCGAGGTGTCGACGATGACCACGCGTTTGGTCTCAGCCAGCACGCGGGCCGCTTCACGGAGCATCGTGGTTTTGCCGACGGCCGGACGCCCCAACAGCAGGACGCTCGAGCCGGATTCGATGAGGTCCTGGATGATGGTGATTGTGCCGAAGACGGCCCGGCCAACCCGGCACGTCAGGCCTACGACCTGGCCCATACGATTGCGGATCGCTGCAATCCGGTGCAGTGTTCGCGTGATGCCGGCACGGTTGTCCGCGTCGAACTCGCCGACGCGATCTACGACCCAGTCGATGTCCTCGCGCGAGACTTCGCGGTCGCGGAGGACCACCTCTCTATCGGTGTACCGGGCCGTCGGCACCCGCCCAAGGTCCAGAATGACCTCGAGCAGGTCGTTGCGCCGGTTCACAGCATTCACTGCCGCCCAGATATCAGCTGGGAGGACCTGCATCAGCGAATCCAGGTTGTCGACGATGGGCTGGGTAGACTCTGTGACTTTTTCTGTGGTGTGCTCAGTAGCTGCATTCACGTGTCTAGGGTTCCGTTGCTCCTTCTAGGATCGAGGCTGATTCTACCACGACAGGGACCGTGTGGGAAGGTGCGCCATAGTGCTGTCTGGGACCAAGGGCTTTCCTTGGGCCTTGGGCGCGCTGAGGCCGTGTTTGCGACAGCCGATGCGGCTCTATAATCGCAGCATATAGCCAAGTGTTCATACCATCGAGAGGCCCTCTGTATGATTGTCACGGTCACCCCGAACCCCGTCCTGGATCGAACACTGACGGTCTCCGAGATCGTCCTCAATGAGATGACGCGAGCGCTTGAGACGCGGGAAGACTGGGGGGGCAAGGGCTTCAACGTCTCGCGGGCGCTCAAGGCGCTGGGTTCACATAGCCTGGCGATGGGCTTCGCCGGGGGTGCAACCGGAGAGAAGCTCGCGGCAGGGCTTCACGGGTTAGGCATTGCCACGGATCTGATTCCCGTCGCCGGCGAGACGCGCACGAATATCGTGATCAGCAACCGCGCCGGTACGCAGTATGTGAAGGTCAATGAGCCGGGCCCCACCACGAGTCCGGCGGAGGCAGCGGCGTTTTTCGATCGCGTCACACTGCAGGCACGGCCCGGTGACTTGTGGGCATTGTGTGGGAGCTTGCCGCCAGGTTTGCCGACGGATTTCTACGCGCAGCTTATTGGCGTGCTTCATGAGCGTGGGGCTAAGGTGCTGCTGGACACCAGCGGCGAGCCGCTACGGCTAGGGATCGGGGCGCAGCCCTATGCGGTCAAGCCCAATCTGCCCGAGGTGGCGGCGTGGTTGGGTCACCCCGTGGAGGGCGCTGCGGCGCTTGCTGAGGCTGTGGATAGCTTAATGACGCAGGGGATAACGCTTGTGGCGCTCTCGCTGGGCTCGGAGGGGCTGATACTGGCTACAGATGATACGCGTGTCTGGATGAGACCGCCCGAGGTCGCTGCGCTGAACCCTGTGGGCGCCGGCGACGCACTGGTGGCGGGCCTCCTGTGGGCGCTATCGCAGGCGCTTCCCCTGGCGGAGGTCGCGGCGTGGGGCGTGGCGGCGGGCACTGCAGCAGCAATGCGTGAGGGTGTGAGCGTCGGGACGCGCGCTGAGGTGCAGGCGATTCGCCAACGGGTTACCCGTGTACCCTGGCCAAGCGGATAACCGGTGCCGGTGCCCCTTGGGCGTCGGAACGCCTGACAAGGGCCCGGGACCTGAGGCGCGGTCACGATTCTGACACAGTGAGCATTTCAGAAAGTGCCGGGGACTGCCCGGAGTCCTCGGCACTGATACGACGGCACTGAAACTACACGCGAGCAGGGCTTTCGTGGCGGGCGACGAGCGCAGCCCATTCCTCCTGGATCCGGCGCTCGATCACGTTGAGACCTCCCTGGTGGAGCGCCTCAACGACGCCGTCGATCTGCTCCTCGAGGATTCCCGAGACCACTAACGTGCCCTCGCGACTGACGCGGTCCGCAAGCCCTGCCCCAGCCATCGCGATGATCACCGGGGCCAAGATATTGGCGACCACCAAGTCATAGGCGCCATCCACATCCGACAACGATCCCAGCGCCAAGTCAATCGTGCTTGCGAGCCCATTGAGTTGGATGTTGGCCCGTGCGGCGATGACCGCGTTCTCGTCATTGTCGACCGCCATCACGCGCCCGGCGCCGAGCCGAGCCGCCACCATCGCCAGGATGCCGGTACCAGTTCCGAGGTCAAGCACAGGAGCGCCGGGCTGCACATAATCCTCAATCGCGGCGACGCACAGTTGCGTGGTAGGGTGTAGCCCTGTGCCGAATGCGAGCCCCGGGTCCAGCTCCAGCACGGCCTCGTCCGGCGTCGCTTCATAAGTGCGCCAGGTGGGCTTGATAACGATGCGCCGGGCGAGATGGAGTACCTGGATCTGCTCCTTCCATGCAGCGGTCCAATCCTGATCCGCGACGGACCGAAACGTGGGCTCGGGAATAACGGGCCAGATCTGGTGCAGGTGCCAGAGTCCCTCCTCGACCCGGCGCCGTCGTGCATCGATATGCGCATCGACTGCGAGGTAAGCTTTGACCGTCACGGTCGAGGAGAGCTCCCCATCGGCACCCAGGTCGAGCGCCACACCTTGCGGGGCGTAGCGGCTGAGCACCTCGGCGACCGCTTCGGCGGCCTCGTGGTTAACCAGGACGCTAACCTCAAGCCATTCCATGGGCGTGGCCGTGGTCGTGGTCATGCGCTAGAGTCCTAGCGCTTCCTTGACGCGATCGACGAAACTCTGCTTCCCCTCGACGATGGACTCCGTGCCAAGGGTCTCGCCCAACTTGAGGAAGAGCTCCTTCTGTTCGTCGGACAGGCGCTTGGGGATCTCGACCTGCGTGACGATCAACTCGTCCCCACGCCCACCCCCACGGAGCTGTGGAATGCCCAGCCCCCGGAGTCGGAAGATCGCACCCGATTGGGTCCCCGCCGGGATCGTGATCTGGCGGTCGCCATCCAGCGTCGGCACAGTGACTGAGTCGCCCAGCGCGGCTTGAGCCACATTGACCCTGAGCTCGAGGATGACGTCGTTGTCACGGCGCTTGAAGTACTCATGTGGCTTGACGTTGAGGGTGATGTACAGGTTGCCATTGGGGCCATTAAAGTCACCGGGCTCGCCCTGTCCGGACACCCTGATAGTGACGCCATCGTCCACACCCGCTGGGATGGTGACCTGGATGTTCCGCGTCTCGTAGGTGCGCCCGGAGCCGTGGCACTCTGTACACGGGGTACGAACAACGGTACCCTTTCCCTGGCACTGCGGGCAGGAGGTGATGTTAACGAACGAGCCCAGCAAGGTGTGCTGAACCTGCCGGGTTTGGCCCGATCCCCGGCATTCGGGGCACGTCTCGGGTGCCGTACCCGCCGCTGCGCCGCTGCCGTGACAGACCGTGCAAGCCTCCAGGCGGCGAACCTCGACCTGTTTGTCGACGCCGAAGGCCGCTTCTCTGAAGGTGATCTCCAGTCCTGTCCGGATATCATTGCCGCGCTGGGGGCCCGCCCTTCCGGCTCGCCCGAAGCCGCCGAAGCCACCGAGATTGCCGAACACCTCCGCGAAGATGTCGAAGGGGTCGCGCATACCGCCGAAGTCGACCCCGCCAAAGCCGGGCGGCACGTCCGTCCCATAGCGATCGTACATTGAGCGCTTCTCGGCGTCGGATAGCACCTCGTAGGCTGCATTGACTTCCTTGAACCGCTCCTCGGCGCCAGTTTCCTTGCTTACGTCAGGATGGTACTTGCGCGCCAGGTTGCGGTATGCCTTCTTGATATCCTCTGGGCTGGCATCACGGGAGACGCCCAGCGTACTATAATAGTCTTCACTCATCGTTGCTCCATCTGCCCCAAAACGTGACGCAAGCATTGCCCCAACTGCAGCCCCCCGAGGGTGTGACGACAGTCAGGGCAATGTCGGCGAGTTACTGGACGAATCCTTAGGCGTCTACGACGTCCTCTGCCGGTGCGTCTGATTGCGGTGATGCCTCATCAGCCACCGAAGGCGGTGCAGAGGGCCCTTTCGCCACCACCACAAGCGAGGGACGCAGGACGCGATCCCCGATCAGGTACCCAGTCTCGATTTCCGTGACGACCTCGCCCTCGTTGAATCCCTCAACCTCCTGGTAGAGCACGGCTTCATGCCGTGCCGGATTGAAGATGTCGCCAGGCTTCAGATCGATCGGGGTGACACGCTCCGACTCGAGCACCGATTTCACCTTGCGCTCGACAAGCCGGATGCCGTCCAACCACGGATCGTCGGCGTAGGCCGCGGGGATCACCTCAAAGGCGCGCCTGAAATCGTCGGCGATGGGCAGGAGCCGCAACAGGAGTTGGGCGTTCGCGTTGAGCCGATATTGTGACTGCTCGGATTCCGTTCGCTTGCGGAAGTTGGCAAAAGCAGCCTGCGAACGCTGCCATCCATCGAGGTACTCAGCGACTTTCTTTTCCGCCTCCGCGAGCGCCGCCTCTACCTGCGTAAGTTGCTCCAGTAGGGCTCCGGCGTCAGCCTCCATACCCGCGGCGCTATCTGCGCTCTCGCCGGGCGCCTCTGCCGGTTCGGCCTCAGGCATACTGTCTCGAAGATCCTCATCCGTCATATCAGTCTTGCCTCCACTGAAACACGATGTGAGATCGCTCCCTCGCGATGTAACGCATGGAGCGGTCCTGACCTTAGTTGAACCCGCTGTCGGCCCGATCCAGTGACTCGACCTGGAAGTCGGAGCGACCATCGGGCTGGTAGATGTCGTAGACGAGCTCGCCAAGGACGCTGGCGACAAAGCGCACTGCAGAGATCGCGCGACCATAGTGCATCCGGATGGGCCCGACCACGCCCAATGCGCCTGTAGCGTAGTTGGCAACGCCATAGCGTGCGAGCACGATGCTGCAGGTGCGCAGCTCATCCCAGCGCCCCTCGCCGCCGATCAGCACACGAACGCTGCCGATGCCTACCGATGGGGTGAGTGTCTCGGCGACGACAGCCTGGAGCAGGCTGCGCTCCTCCAGAACGCGGACGAGCGTGTTGGACACGTCCTCAGCAACAGCAATCTCCGGCGCCTGAAGCAGGTCGGAAAGTCCGTGGTAGTAGAAGTCGTCTGAGGGCTCGCCCTCGGCGCTGTGCATAATCGAAAGCACGAGCTGCGCTATGTCCGCTTCGAGCGGCGGAAACTCGCTCATATGCTGCGTAATCTGATCGGCATCCAATCCCGCGCAGCTCTGGTTCAGCCTGTCGGCAGCCTCACGGAGTGCGTTCTGGGCCATGGGTTCGGAGAGCGCTAGCATCTGTTGCTCGACGGTGCCCCCCTCCATAACAAGAATCAGCAACACCGCGCGGCCATGGGTGGCGATCAGCTCCACGTGCTTGAAGATCGACCGCGTGGTCCGCGGCGCCGTCAGAATCGCTGCTGCTTGTGCGGCCTTCGCCAGGACGGTGGAGGCCAGCGGCATCCATTCCTCGATGCGGTTTCGCGCCTGGTAGAACTGGTGGGCAATGGTCCGCTGCTCGTTCTGCGGCAGCGATCGCTCCTCCATCAGGCGCTCGACGAAGTAGCGGAATCCTGCATCAGTGGGTACGCGCCCGGCTGATGTGTGGGGCTGTAGCAGATACCCCAGCTCCTCCAGATGCGCCATCTCGTTGCGGACCGTCGCCGTGCTCACACCCAGGTCGTACCGATCTACGAGCGTGCGCGAGGCAACCGTGTTGGCGGTCTCGACGTGCTCCTTGACGATTAGCCTGAGGAGCATTTCCTGCCGTGGTGTCAGATTCGTTTTCTCTGCCATTGTGAGTGCGCAGCCCTCGGGTTAGCACTCGAAGAAGGCGAGTGCTAATCTACGCTATGGAAATGATACCATGAAGAGCATGCATGTCAATGACCCGGTCTACTATGTCACCGTCAGTCGATGGAACGTATGTTCCTATTGAGCTGTCGAAACCGTGATATAATGACAGGTTGCACTGTTGCGGTGTGGGGATCTAGGAGACGCGATGGTAAGTGATGCACTGATCGTCCGGGGTGCGCGGCAGCATAATTTGAAGAACATCAATGTGGAGATCCCGAAGAACAAACTGGTGGTCATCACCGGGCTGTCGGGGTCGGGCAAGTCGTCGTTGGCGTTCGACACGATCTTCGCCGAGGGCCAGCGGCGTTACATCGAGTCGCTGAGTGCCTATGCACGCCAGTTCCTCGGGCAGATGAACAAGCCGGATGTCGAGTCGATCGAGGGATTGAGTCCCGCGATAGCTATCGATCAGAAGGGTGTCTCCCATAATCCACGATCCACCGTCGGTACGATCACGGAGATCTATGACTATCTGCGCCTGATCTACGCTCGAATCGGCATTCCCCACTGCCCTCAGTGTGGACGTCCGGTCGTGCAGCAGAGCGCTCAGGAGATCGTCGATTCGATCCTGGCGATGCAGCCCGGCACACGCCTGCAGGTGCTCGCCCCTCTGGTGCGCACGCGCAAGGGGCACCACCGCCCTATCTTTGAGGAAGCGCGCAAGCTGGGTTTTGTGCGGGTGCGTGTTGATGGCGAAGTCTTCGAGCTGGAGGATGTCCCTGAGCTCGATCGCTACAAGCTGCACGATATCGAGGCTGTCGTCGACCGACTGGTGATTCCTGACGCTGATGAAGCTAAGGGCACGGCGTATTCGGACTTCGTCAGTCGTGTCACCGACTCGGTGGAGACCTCGCTGCGTTTGGGCGAGGGCGTGATGATCGTTGAGATCGTCCGCACGCCGGATGCTACGATTGTGCCGGAGGGTGATGTGCTTTTCTCTGAGCGGCTCTCCTGCCCGATCTGTAACATCAGCATCCCGGAGATCGAGCCCCGCTCACTGTCGTTCAACAGCCCGCACGGCGCGTGTCCAGCCTGCGAGGGTCTGGGTTTCAAGCTTGAGCTCGACCCGACCTTGGTTGTCCCCAATGCCCGGATGTCGCTCAAGGATGGCGCCATCGCCTATGGCATGTCGGATGACCACCAGAGTACATCCTGGCAGATCCTGGGCAGTGTTGCGAGCCACTATGGAATCGCAATGGACCGTCCATGGAAAGAGCTGAGCGAGGCTCAGCAGCGGATTGTGCTCTACGGCACAGGACAGGAGAGCGTGCCGGTTTCCTACGAGACCAACCGTGGCCTGTGGTCCGGTGTCCGCAGGTTTGAGGGCGTGATTCCCAGCTTGCAGCGCCGCTACGATGAATCGACTTCCGACTACATCCGCGGCAGGATCGAGGAGGTGATGAGCCAGACGCCGTGCAAGACATGCGGCGGCACCCGGCTCAATGACGTCGCACGTGCGATCACCGTGGCTGATAAGCCGATCGATGTGCTGGCGAGCTGGCCCGTGGCGCGGCTCCAGGCGTGGATCGAACGCCTCATCCATACCTCGGAACTGTTATCGGTCCCAAGCTCGAACGGTGACCGGCCTATGTTGAGTGTCAAGGAGTACGCGATCGCAGAACGGGCGCTGAAGGAGATCCGCAGCCGGCTGACCTTCTTGGTGAATGTGGGCCTCGACTACCTGAGCCTGGACCGCGCGGCGAGTACGTTATCGGGCGGTGAGGCGCAGCGAATCCGGTTGGCGACGCAGGTCGGGTCACGGCTCACGGGGGTCCTCTATGTTCTGGATGAGCCCAGCGTGGGGCTTCATCAGCGTGATACAGCGCGGCTCATCAGCACGCTGAAGGACATGCGGGACCTGGGAAACACGGTGCTGGTGGTCGAACACGATGAGGAGACCATCCGCGCCGCCGACTGGATCGTCGATCTCGGTCCAGGAGCGGGAGAGCATGGCGGTGAGGTGGTTGTCGACGGCCCACTGGATGTGATCCTTGCCCACCCGACCTCACACACGGGGGCGTACCTCTCGGGGCGCAAGTCCATCCCGATCCCGGCGACGCGTCGACAGGGTAACGGCAAGGCGTTGGTGATCCGCGGGGCGCGAGCCCACAACCTGAAGAACATTGATGTGCGGCTACCTCTGGGGCTCTTCGTCTGCGTAACCGGTGTATCCGGCTCAGGCAAGAGCACGCTCATGGTCGAGACGCTATACCAACGCCTTGCCCAAACCATTGCTGGGTCAAGGGAGCCGGCTGGGGAGTGTGATGATATTGAGGGGTTCGAGTACGTCGACAAGGTGATCAACATCGATCAGTCGCCGATCGGTCGCACGCCGCGCTCGAACCCCGCGACCTACACCGGCATCTTCGGGCCGATCCGTGACATTTTCGCCAAGTTGCCGGAGTCGCGCATCCGCGGGTACAATCAGGGGCGGTTCTCGTTCAACGTGAAGGGAGGGCGCTGCGAAGCCTGTGGTGGGCAGGGGGAGTTGCGGATCGAGATGCAGTTCCTGCCCGAGGTCTACGTGCCCTGCGATGTGTGTCATGGGCAGCGCTACAACCGCGAGACACTGCAGGTGCGCTACAAGGCGCTCAACATCGCTGAGGTGTTGGAGTTGACAGTGACGGAGGCGCTGGCGTTCTTCGCGTCGTTTCCCAGCCTAACGCCCCGGTTGCAGACGCTCTACGACGTGGGGCTGGGTTACATCCGCCTCGGACAACCCGCGCCGACGCTATCTGGAGGCGAGGCGCAGCGAGTCAAGCTGGCCCGCGAGTTGTCGAAGCGGGCCACCGGGCGCACGCTCTACCTGCTGGATGAGCCGACGGTTGGGCTCCACGCCGCCGACGTGGACAAGTTGATCGAGGTGCTGCAGCGTCTCGCAGACACCGGCAACACCGTCGTTGTGATCGAGCACAACCCGGACGTTGTCAAGGTGGCGGATTGGATCATCGATCTGGGGCCTGAGGGCGGCGATGCCGGTGGTGAGCTGCTTGCCGAGGGGCCGCCTGAGGTGGTCGCCGAGAGCTCGCGATCCTACACGGGTCAGTATCTCAAAGCGTGGCTGGCGACCGCGGAGGTCAGGGCGGCGCAGCGGGGATAGGTCCGAAGTGCCCGGGACTTCGCGCAGCCCTCGACACTTAGGTGGCTATTCGTGGGCGCGCGCCAGATCCTCTTCCAGACCGGCCAGTGCGATCTCGCCGTCGACCGAGGCGAGCGCCGCAGCCTGTCCCAGGATGTGCTGTGCGTCGGCCTTGCGTTCCTGAAGTAGGTAGACCCTACCCAGGGTCTGCATCGCGACAGCCCGCTCAACATCGTTGCGGGCCCAGTTGAGCGCATAGGCCGCCAACTGCTCCGCCTCGGCGAGCCGCTCCGGTCGCTCCGCAACGTAGAACTCAGCCACCGCGTTGAGGGTAAGAAAGTCGTTTGGTCCGAGGTCCATAGCGTGGAGCAGATCCCCTTGCGCCCCATCCAGGTCGCGCGCGTTCGAAGCTTCTCGGTCCGGGACCCGTGCTGCCCAGGACTTGGCAACATAGACGAGGCTCGAGTCTGCCAACAGGCTGACTGCGCGGCTGGCGGCGCCGAGCGCCTCGGGTCTGTCATTGAAGTGAGCGGCGGCGATGGCTAGCCAGGCCTCGTACTCAGCGCGCTGTGGGTCTATCTCCGCGGCTGTGTCGAAGGCTTTTGCTGCCTTGCGGTAATCGCCCCGGTAGTAGGCGATCTGGCCCAGGCCGAAATGGGCGTCGGCGAGATCGGAGTCGAGGGCCGTGGCTTCGTTGAAGGCGGTCTCCGCGTCTCGCCATTGGAAGAGCACGTAGTAGACCCGGCCCAACCCTTCGTACGCGGTTGCGCCTGCGCCAAGTTGTTCGGCCCGCTGGAAGTCTCCAAGCGCAGCCTCATAGGCCTTGCCCTCAAGGTAGGCGTGGCCTCGCTGCAGATAGAGACCGGCGTTGTCAGGATCTCGACGGAGTTGTTCGTCGTAGATCGTGGCGATTGGCCCCACTGGAATGGGCGCATCTGTGGGCAGAGGGGTCTCGGTCGCCACGGCGACTTCCGGGCGGGATGCTACAGGCGGCGCGATCGTGGCCTCTTCGACGTCGGCACGGATCAAACCCTCTGCCTCTGACGCTGCGTCGACTTCAGCATTCAGGTCGATGTTTTTGGTACGGAAAGTCCCCGTGATGAAGAGGATGACCCCGGCCCAGATTGCCAAAACGGCAATAATCAGCGTTCCCAGGATGATCTTCTGTGCTACGGTGAGGCCCTGCTTCCTGGCTCTGACCCTACCTTTGCCGTTCGACTCAGGAGCTGACGTGGGCACTTCGATGGGCTCATCAACAGTGACGCTTGCCAGGAGCTGATCCCAGACCTCTGGGTCCTGGGAGAGCTTGGGAGTCGGCCGTGCCGAGGTGAGTGATTGAGCCTCGGGTTGTGCCTTGGGCTGGGTCTTGGATTCCCGCTGTTGACGCAGATCGTCCAGAAACTCCATATCAGCCTCCGTGCTGGCCTGCGTGGAAGTCCTTATGTATGTAAACAGTATAAGGGAGCTTTTCGCAGACGCAAATGCTCATTTGGCAGTCGTGCGGTTCGTGGCACAATGACGCGTGAATGGAAAACGGGATGAAGGCGTGGACTCGCGGTGATCCGCCGACCTCCGAGGCGGAGGAGCGATTCTGGCGGCGTGGACTGACGCTCGTTGCCGGGCTCGATGAAGCCGGACGCGGGCCGTGGGCCGGACCCGTCTGGGCTGGGGCGGTTGTGCTTCCCCGATCGGAGGGAGCTGTGGCCGGATTGGAGGGTGTGCGAGACTCCAAAACGTTGTCGCTACGCCAGCGCGAGGCGCTTTTCGAGCGGATTAGCGCCGCTGCCCTGGCGGTGGGTTCCGGGTCGGCCTCGGTTGAGGAGATCGATTCATTGGGTATTGTGCCGGCGACAAGGCTGGCGATGCGCAGAGCACTCGATGCGTTGGGTAATAGACCTCAGGCCCTGATCCTCGATGCGCTTACGCTGCCGGACATTGCATTGCCCCAGGATGCCTTTCCCCGAGCCGATGCCCTGTCGATCACGGTCGCTGCTGCCGGGATCGTCGCCAAGGTGCTGCGCGATCGGTGGATGGTGGCGTGTGCCGACGTGCAGTACCCGGGGTATGGATTCGCGCAGCACAAGGGCTACGGTACGCGGCTGCACCAGCAGGCACTGGATCGCCTGGGTGTCTGTTCGCTGCACCGACGGAGCTTTCAGCCCATCGCGAGCAGGTTGGGTCGGCGCTGATGCGCATTGTCATGGTGGGTCCGTTTGGCATGCAGCCACGCATGACGATGCGTGTGCGCGCGTTGCCTCTGGGCAAAGCGCTCGTTCGACGTGGGCATGCCGTCACGCTGCTCCTCCCGCCGTGGCAGAATCCCGAGGACGCGAGACGCTGTTGGGAGGAAGAAGGTGTGCGTGTCGAGAATGTGGCGCTTCCCAGCGGCGTGCCGGGTTGGTTTCAGGCGCGGCTGACGGCCCACCTGGTCCGACGCGCCCGGCAGCTTGAGACCGACGTCGTCCACACGTTCAAGCCCAAGGCCTATGCGGGACTGGCGCATCTGGCGTTGGCGCGGCGTTACCCAGTCGTGGTTGACACGGATGACTGGGAGGGCCCTGGAGGGTGGAACGACCGGAGTGACTACCCTGGTTGGCTGCGGCGCTTCTTCGCTTGGCAGGAATGCTGGGGCCTCCGGCATGCCGATGCGGTGACGGTAGCCTCCCGCGCGCTGGAGACTCTGGTCTGGGCGATGGGCGGGTCGCCGGAGCGCGTGTTGTACCTGCCGAACGGGGTCGAGTCCCCGCCAGGTGTCGGACCAACTCGCGGCGACGGCCCGCCCACGGTTCTGCTCTACACGCGGTTCTTTGAGTTTGAGCTCGAGCGTCTCTGGCGCATCCTGCAACGTATGCACGCGCGTCGACCGGAGGTGCGCGTGCTGGTTGTGGGCAAGGGCTTTGCCGGCGAGGAGACGCAGGTGGTTCAGCGGGCGCGCAATGCCGGATGGACCGTCGCTGAGAACACATCAACCGAGACTCGGGCCGACCTGCCACTGGCGGACCTCGTCTACATGGGCTTTGGCACGCCGCTGAACCTGCCCGCCTGCTTTGCCGCCGCCGATGTGGCGATCTATCCCTTTGACGACACGTTGCTCAACCGCACCAAGTGCCCGGTGAAACTACTCGATCTGCTGGCAGCGGGCGTTCCCGTCGTTGCGGATGCCGTCGGTCAGATCGCCGAGGTCGTGGTCGACGGGGTGACCGGGCGCCTGGTTCGTCCTGGAGACGATGTGGCCCTTGTTGGGGCCGTTCTTGATCTGCTGTCGAACCCGGTACGCCTCGCGGAGATGCGGCCCGCCGCCAGAGCGGATATGGTGGCACGTTACGTCTGGGATTTACTGGCCGGTGCGGCTGAAGATGCGTACCTGTATGCGCTGCAGCGGCATCCGAAGCAGGGCCTTCGCGTGGTATAATTCCGCCCGTCGAAGCCTGCGGACCTTTGAGCTCTTCCGAAGAGCCCAGAGGTCTTTCTTAGGGTAGAGGAGAAGGAGGCGCGAAGTGCCACCTGTGATCCGTGCGAATCAGCTAGCCGACTATGATGGTCAGGAAGTGACGCTCCAGGGGTGGATCTATAACCGCACCCACAAGGGCAAACTCGTCTTCTTGCTTGTGCGGGATGGCTACGGCTTCGTGCAGTGTGTGGCCTTTGAACGTGATCTCATCCCTGAGCTTTTCGAGGGGATCGTGCGCGTCCCGCAGGAGTCCTCCGTGCGGGTATCCGGCGTCGTTCGTGCCGATAGGCGTGCCCCGGGGATCCCCGGAGGCTATGAGATCGGCATCACGGCGCTTGAGATCGTCCAGGCCGTCGACGGGGAGTACCCGATCGCG
>JALOOJ010000052.1 GCA_025454475.1 Anaerolineae bacterium | reverse complement strand
GGCGCAGTTGATGCCTTGCCCACCAATCGCCTGGGAAGCGGAGAGCGCGCAGTCATTGCTTGTGCCCGCATGCGGCAAGTTGCTGTCGCTGGGTTGGATGATCGGCAGGCGCGGGAACTCGCCGAAGCGCTAGGTCTGCGCGCGACTGGTACCCTGGGGATCCTACTGCGCGCCTATCGAGCCGGACTGATCGCCGAAGTGCAGCCGCATTTGGACGCCCTGGTGCATCAGGGCTTTCGCCTCAGCACAGCGCTCTATAGCAGCGTCCTGGCGTTGGCCGTCGAAGCGCCCTACGGTCGAACCTGAATCTTGGGCATCCCCACGTCAGAAACCCATGTGGGGAGGCTCGCCTGAGCCGCCCGGTCGGGTCAGGCGCTCAGAATCGGGCGATTAGCCAGGCCTTCCGACGCCCGCCGCCCCTACTCCCCCAGCAGCTCCCGCAGCACCGGCTCCGCCTCCAGGACGCTGTCCACCTGATACTCGATCCCGTTCGTCCGCTGCGCGCCAGGGCGCACGAGGATCGTGCGCATCCCCACCGCGGTGGCACCCGAGAGATAGCTCACCTGGTCGTCGAGCATGACACACGCCGGACCTGGGAGCCCCAGCGTCTGCAGCACCCACGTGAAGGCGTAGGGGTCGGGCTTGGAGCGGTAGCCCACCGCGCGCACGTCGTAGATGGCCTCGAAGCAGTCGCGGATACCCAACTGCCGCGTGATCTTCTCGGCCCAGCTCCCGATGCTGTTCGTGAACACCGCCTTGGGCGCCGGGAGCGACGTCAGCATTGCGGCCAGCGCGGGGTTCGGATCGAGGTAGCGCGACACGTCGATGTCGTGCACGTGGTCGAGATACGCGTCGACATCGAGCTCGGGGTGCTCGTGCACCAGCCCCGACATCGCGGTCCCGTAGGTCAGGAACCACCGGCGCCGCAGCGCCTTGGCCTCGTCCGGCGAGAGCCCGAGCGTCGTCGCGATCCAGCCCTCGATGCGGCTGCCCACCTCGGTGAAGAGCCCCGAGGCGTTGGTGTAAAGCGTGTCGTCGAGGTCGAAAAGTAGGTAGCGGACCCCGGACATCCTACAGCGCACCGCTCAGCGGGAGCATCACCAGCCCGCTCACCACCTTGGGGTAGAAGTCGGTGGACTTCTGCGGCATGCACTCGTCCGCATCCGTGCACTCGCGAATCTGGTCCATGCGCGTCGGGTTGAGCAGGAAGAGGAAATTCGCCTCGCCCCGGTCGACCGCCTGGAGTCCCGGGATCGGGTCCCTGAGGTAGTCGAGGTTCTCCCGCCGCAGCACGCTCTCCTTGGAAAGCCCCATCGTTCGCTCGAGGACCAGCTCGTGCAGGACCGCCACGTCGAGCGAGCGGAAGGTCGGATCGCGGTCGGGCAGCAGCGCGTCCATCACGGCGAGGCTCTTCAGCGTCAGCAGCGCGTACTCACCGTCGTAGAACCCGAACCGCGGCTGCTCCGGGGGCGCCTCCGCCATCGCCGCCCGTACGCTCGCGAGGTTGGGCATCGGGTCAACCGTGAACGTGGCCCCGAGCTTCTCCAGTAGCGCCGGCCCCGTCAGCCCCTTGTAGGAGTGGATCAGCCGGTGCGTCGGCAGGACCACCAACCCCGGATCATCCATACTGACGAAGGTCACCATCGCATAGTTGAACGCGGCGTCTGCCGGCGCGTCGGCGCTCTGCGTCTCCGCAGCCTCAGCCCTCATGATGTCGCGGTAAGCCAGCGCGGTCTCATAGCGGTGGTGCCCGTCAGCGATGATCAGCGGCTCGCACGTGGCCATCGCGGCGACAACCGCGTCGATGACGTCGGGATCGTTGACCACCCAGAAAACCTGCTCCACCTCGGGCTCGATGATCCCCTCGTGGAGGATCGCGGGCATATGGGTGTCGAGGAACGGCTGCAGCAGCGCGTTGACGCTGGCCTGCGCATCCGGGTAAAGCATGAAGATGTGGCCCCAGGCCGTCTGCGTCGCCATCGTCAGATTCAGCCGGTCGACCTTGGGCCCCTCGAGCGTGCGCTCGTGCGGCAGGACGACGCCCTCGTCAAAGCGGGTCAGCTCGAGCGCCGCCATCAGCCCGCGGCGCACGTGTTCCACCCCGTCGGGCGTCGTGAACCGCTGCTCCAGCACATACAGCGCCGGCTCCGGATCGCGGATCAGCACCTGCTCCACCTGCCAGAGCTCCGCATATGCCCGCGCCCGCGTGTACACGCTGTCAGTGGCGAGCCTCCCCTCCCCCTCTCCCGTGGGGCGACCGGTTCCGACCGGCCCTGTCTTGTTCGCCTCCGGTTCCCCCGCCGTTCTCAGCCCCTGGATAATCCGCACGAGGCTATAGGCCGACTGCCCGTAGTACTGCGCCTGCTCGGCTTCGTGGATGCGGTCGTAGGGCTGGGTGATCGCCTCGGAGAAATCACCGCAGAACTTGTCCGGGTTGTAGCGCAGCCCGCGGAACGGTCGAATCTTGGTCATGGGTCCCCCAGTGCAGATTAGGCCAGTGCAGCCTTGGCCAGTGTGACGATCTCGCCGCCCACGCGCTCGAGCGCCTCGGCAGTCGCCGCGCCGATGTGTGGCGTGGCAACGACCTGTGGCAGCGCCGCCAGCTTGAGCACGGCCTCGCTCTTGGGCGGTTCCTCGGTGAAGACATCCAGCCCGGCGCCGGCGACCTTGCCGCTGACCAGCGCCTCATAGAGCGCGGTCTCGTTGACCGTGCCGCCACGCGAGGCCTGGATCAGGATGACGCCCGGCTTCATCTTGGCGAACGCCGCAGCGTCGAGCAGGTCCGCGGTCTCCTTGTTGAGCGGCACGTGGACGCTGATGTAGTCCGACGCCGCCAGCAGCGCGTCGAGCGAGACGATGTCGGGATGCTCGACAAAGGGGTCATACGCCACGATGGTCATGCCAAGGAGCCGCGCCTTCTCGCCCAGCATCTGCCCGATGCGACCATAGCCGACGACGCCGAGCGTCTTGCCGGCGATCTCGGTCCCCTCGAGCGCCTTCTTCTCCCACTTCCCGGCCTTCATACCGGCGTCGGCGCGGGTGACGTGGCGCGCCAGCGTGAGCATCATGCCCAGCGCCAGCTCCACCACGGCGTTGCTGTTCGCCGCGGGCGTGTTCTGGACGCTGATGCCCTTGCTCTTCGCGTGGGCCACATCGATCGTGTCGAGCCCTACCCCGCCGCGGATGATCACCTTGAGCGAGGTCGCGCGGTCGATGAGCGCCGCCCCGACCTTCGTGCGGCTGCGGACGACGATGCCGTCATACCCGCCGATGATGCTTGAAAGCGCTTCCTGGGAGATGTCGTCGCGCACATCCACCTCGATACCCGCTGCGCGCATCTCGTCGATCGCGCTGGCGTCCACCGGATCGCAGATCAGTAGCTTGCTCATTGCGTGTCTCCTTGTCGCATACGGCTTGGGGGTGAGGCACCGCCCTCGGCGGTGCCTCACCCCCAAAACCCCCTAAAGTCCCAAAATGTCGTTGATCTCGCCGAGCACCCAGGTGACGTCGGCGGGCGTCAGATCGCCCATGTGCGCGATGCGGAACGTCTTGCCCTTCAGGTCGCCGTAGCCGTCCGAGATCGAAGCGCCGCGCTTCCCAAGCTCCTTGTTGAGCGCTGAGATGTCCGCATTGCGCGTGTTCGAAATCGTCGTCACGGTGTTCGAGAGGAACGCCTCGTTGGGGAAGAGCTCCCAATAGGTCCTGGCCCAGTCCTGGACAATCCCTGCCATCTCGGCGTGGCGCGCCCAGCGGGCCTCGAGCCCCTCGGCCAGGATGTCGTCCATCTGCTGGTTGAGCGCGTAGATCAGGCTGATGGCGGGGGTCGCCGGCGTCTGGTTGCGCTTGAAGTACTTGAGCATGTCGATGAAGTCGAAGTAGTAGCCGCGGTTCGGGACCTGCGCCGCGCGCTTGAGCGCGCGCTCACTGACGCCGGTGATCGCCAGGCCCGGCGGAAGTGCGAAGCACTTCTGCGAGCTGGAGATCGCCACGTCGAGGTCCCAGGCATCGAACTCGATCTTCACCCCGGCCATGGCCGAGACCGCGTCGACGAGGAGCAGCGTGTCGGGATACTTCGCGCGGACGAGCGCCGCGATGTCCTTGAGCGGGTTCATCACGCCGGTGGAGGTTTCGTTAAGCGTGATCGTGAGGACGTCGTAGGCGCCGCCGCTCAGCGCCGAATCGATCATCTCCGGCGTAAAGCCCTCGCCCATAGGGACGTCGAGGCGGTCGGTGGGGACGCCGTTCGCCACGGCGATCTCGTACCAGCGCTCGGAGAAGGCGCCACAAACAGTGACGAGCGCCCGCTTGAGGACGGTCTGGCGGAGCGCGCCCTCCATCACGCCTGTGCCCGAGCTGGCAAAGATGAAGACTGGCTGCTCGGTATAGAGCAGTTTCTGCAGTTTCGGGGTCACCGCCGCCTGCAGGTTGGAGTAGTCCGTGCTTCGGTGCCCGATCATGGGCGCAGTCTGCGCCTCAAGGATCGACTCCCGCACGTGCGTAGGACCAGGGATAAACAGCTTCTTGACCATCGTGCAACCTCCCGTTTATAGGTTTTCTGCCCCTTCGTAAGGCTCTGCCGGTTCCGACCGGCAGAGCCTTACGAAGGGCTTAGTCCAGGCCCGGCACGCCATCAAGCGTGCCGCTGAGCAAGAGCCGGCCCGCGTCCATCCCGACTACGATAAACACCGCAAAGACAACGCCCCAGGCCAGCGGGGACCAGGCCTCCCGCCACCCGTGGGCTGTGGCGTCCCGCCTGAGAAGCAGGGCGTAGAGCATCGCGCCCAGGAGCGTGAACATCGTCACGACTCCCAGCGCGCTGTACGCCGAGATGGCATAGAGCGCGACCGGTGTCGGAAGCCCCTCAAGGATCAGGATGACCCCGACCATGCCGAGTTCCACCGCGATCAGCAGCGCCAACTCGTGCCACGAGCGCAAAGTAGGCGTAGCCTCAGCGTCGGCCCACAGCGACTGGTTGAACGCCGGAACCAGGATCATGCTCATCGCCATGCCCATCAGCGCGCCCGTGAGCAGGCGCAGCCACGGCTGCGGCGCGTAGCCCAGAAGCCCGATGCCCTCGGGGCGTGTGACGAACCGCTGGAGCACGACAGCGAACTGCCCATCGCTCGTTGTTGAATTGATCCCGTCAAGCCCCCAAAAGGCGGCGAAGAGGACCGCCGGCACGAGCAGCGTCCAGCGGGGAAACTGCACCGCGCGCCGCCGGCGCAGCAGCGCCCAATGGATCAGCACACCGGTCAGCGCGCCTGGAAACGTCCCCGTGCAGCGCTGGCAGAGCGGAAGCTGGCGGCCCGCGACGACAAACGAATGGCTAAGTCGGCGATGGCACACCGCGGCCCCGACGTAGTCCAGCTTGCGCAGAAAGCCATCCGGCGTGGCGATAAGGAATGAGAGGATCCCGGCAACCGCCAATCCCACCCCTAGCCAAGCAAGGAATGGCGAGAATGGCTTCGGCACTAAGCTGCCCTCATTAGGCGCCCCATACGCTACGATTATAATGGGCGGCGACGAGATGACAAGCGCCTTCCGCCCTCCGCCGTGGGGCGAACTGTCTTGTTCGCCCACGACCCAGCGCGGCCCGAAGTGGCGACCACGATTCGTCGCCAGAAGCGGAGCGGGCAAGGATGCTGCCGGTGACGTGCACCGGCGCGGTCCCTCGGAGCAGAGGGCGACCGCCCTCCGCCGTGGGCGAACCGGTTCGGACCGGCACTGTCTTGCCCGCACCCGGCACGGGCGTTCGCCCACTCGCAGGCAGATCTGCCCCTTGCCTCCGCAAGGGTTCTGAAGGTGCTGTCGTCGACGGCGGCAGAATCCTTCGCAAGGTGCGGAAACCTTGCGAAGGGGAGACGTGCGGCGCCGACGGTGAAGTGCGATAGCCCTGGTGGCAGCGATCCGGTGTGGGGCGAACTGTCTTGTTCGCCCACGGCAAGGTGCGACACGACATGCGCCAACTGCTCCGGCGCAAGGCGCCCTCTGCGTGGGGCGAGCCGGTTCGGACCTGCGCTGTCGTATCCGCCCCTCATCCCACAGGAGCAACGATATGGAACCTGTTCTCGCCGAGATCCTGGAACAAGTGACGGCGCGCGCCGCGCGATCACGCCCGGTGGAGATCTGTGTCGGCGTGCACTGGACGTTCGTCGCCGTCGAAATCGATGGCCGGATCTCAGGTGGGTTGGCCTCGACACTGTCCGAGGGATCCCACGCGCATGCGCACGACGGCGCGCCCGCGGTCATCGATGCAGGGCATCTCCTGTCGCGCAGCGCCATCGAGCTGGCGGCGATGGTCGGCAGCGCCCGAAGCCTCGAGATCGGCATCGGGATGGCGACACTCAACGCGCTGCTGGAGGTCGACCCGCTCGCGTGCGTGGAGGTCAACGCGGCGGACCTCATCGCCGAGCGGGGTGCGGGTCGGAATGTGGCGGTGGTGGGCCACTTTCCCTTCATCCCGCGGCTGCATGAGGTCGCCGGAACGCTCTGGGTCCTTGAGCTCAATCCCAGGGCCGGGGACCTGCCCGCGGAAGCGGCGCGCGATATCCTGCCCCGGGCCGACGTCGTTGCCATCACGGGAACGTCGCTGCTCAATGGGACTTTCGGGGCGCTTGTGGCGCTCTGCCGGCCCGATGCCTACGTCCTGTTGCTGGGTGCGACCACGCCGCTATCGCCGGTGCTGTTTCAGATGGGAGTCGATGCGCTGGCGGGCACGCTGGTCGTTGACCCGGAGCGGGTCCGGTTGGCAGTGAGCCAGGGAGCGACCTTCCGCCAGATCCCCGGCAAGCGCCTGCTGACGATGCTTAGGGCCTAGCCCAACGCGTCGGAGACAAAGGGGACGAAGGCCACGGCGCCGAGGTCCACCTCGCGGGTCTGGCCTGCTTCCTTAATAACCTTGTACAGTACCTGGTAGGCGCCCCGGCGCCCCACCGGGATGACCATCCGCCCGCTCTCGGCGAGCTGATCCAGGAGCGGCTCGGGGATCCGCGGCGCAGCCGCGGTGATGATGATGCCCGCGAAGGGCGCGGCCTCGGGCCATCCCGCGTAGCCATCGGCGAGCTTCTGGTGGACGGTGTAGCCCTGCGCCGCGAGCCGGTCGCGGGCCTCCTCATAGAGCGCGGCGATGCGTTCCACGGAGTAGACCTCCATCCCCATCTCGGCGAGCACCGCGGCCTGGTAGCCGGAGCCCGTGCCGATCTCCAGAACCCGGTCGCCCGGTTGGAGCTCGAGGGCCTCGGTCATCAGCGCAACGATATAGGGCTGGGAGATGGTTTGCTGGTGCCCGATGGGTAGAGCCGAGTCGTCGTATGCGCCTCCGGTGTGAGGTGCTGGGACAAACACGTGCCGGGCGACAGTCTCCATCGCGCGGAGCACACGCTCGTCCGTGACGCCGCGGCGCCGGATCAACGCCACCATCGCCGCCTGGTCTTTGCGTGGGTTGCTCACTATGGGCACCTTTCCGGCGCGGGGTAGGCGATCTCCCCCTGCCAGGTCAGCAGGTCCGCACCCGAGAGGATCACGAGGTCAACCGCGATGGGCTCGCAGATCGTCGCCTCGAAAGCGAGGAGGCCGTCGACGAGCTCATTGTCCGGCAGGACGCTTTCCAGGAAGTAAAAGTACCGCCCCGACCCTCCGGTCGCCACGACTTGCGCCGTTCCGGACCACGTGCCGCGGTCGAGATCGTCTTGCCAGCTCAGGATCGACAGGCCGCTCAGCGCCAGGGGCTCCGGTGTGGTCAGCCCAAGGTCCACCTCGATCGCCGGTGTGGGGGGCGGCGGGGTGACGTCCGCCACTTCGACCCCAACCAGAATGCGACTCCCGAACCGCGTACCGTCCGATGCGCGCATCTCCCACGTTGAGGTGTAGACGCCGATCTCGTCGGGTGCGACGAGCGCGAGCACCCACTGGATGCTCGCGCCGGGGGCCAGCGCGGTGGCGGTGAGGACCTCGGGCGCCCCCAGGGCGGCGCCTCCTGTGCGGACGAGGCCTGTGGCCTCAGGCCAGGGACAATTGCCGCTGTTGCGGACCGCGATGCGCGCGGTGAGGAGCTCCCCCGGGGGGACGACGGCGGCGGGATCGATGGCGACGCGCTCCTGCTGTACCCGGAGGGCGCAGTTGAGAGTGGGCGTCGGCGCCGGCGGCGCGCCTTCGGAGAGCTCCGGGGTCGCAGTTGGCGGGGGCATCGTTGCTCCAGTGGAGACAGGCGTCCGCAGCACCGATGTGCCCGCGGAGACTGTTGGAGTCGGCTCGCCGGGCATCGCTGCGGATCGGCCCGAGGCCGCGAGCCAGATGCCCCACACAATCGTCAGGAGGGCAATACTGAGCAGGCCTCCAGTCAGCCACCATAAGGGCGGGGACGCGGCGTAGGGAAGGGTGCCCGCATCCTCGGCGGTTACGGCCCGGTGCGAGAGTGGGTTCCAGGACTTGACCAACCGGGCCTGGTGCAGCAGGTCGGCCTCGGCGTCCTCGGAGGCCGCCTTGGAGGCCTCGTCCGTCGGGAGCGCCTGGGCGATGCGCGATGGCGTTACGAGCACTTCGACGCCCGGCTGAGCCCGGCTCGGCGCAGCGCCGTTGTCTGTCGGCGTGGGTTCATCGCCCGGCTCCCCAGCGCTCGGTATCTGAGCGCCCGGCTTCTGAGCGCCCGGCTTCTGAGCCGCATGCTCCATCTCCGCGATCGAGGGATCGGGAGCGGTCAGCGACGCTCTCAGGGCTGCCGCCATCTCGCCCGCCGTGGCGAAGCGGCCCTCGGGCTCCTTCTCCAGCCCACGAAGGATCACCGCCGCGAGCGCCCCCGGGATTTCGGGGTTGAGCAGTGCCGGCGATGATGGCATCGTATTGACGTGCTCCAACACCATACCCATCGGCGATTCGGCGGAGAACGGGAGGCTTCCCGTCAGCGTCTGGTAGAGCAGCACGCTCAGCGAGTAGATATCGGACGAGGCCGTGCCCGCTTTCCCCTTGCCGATCTCAGGCGCCATATAGGCCGGTGTCCCCACCATTGCGCCGCTGGCGGTCAGCCCCGACAGCGTCATCATCCTCGCGATTCCGAAGTCGGTCAGCACGGGCTCCCTGTTATCGATGAACAGGATGTTCGCGGGCTTGATGTCGCGGTGCACCATGCCGTGCTGGTGGGCGTAGTCCAACGCGTCGGCGATTGCGGCGCCGATGTAGACCGTCTCCACTGGTGAGAGCGGACCCTCCGTCAGCCTGTCCTTGAGCGTAGGGCCGTCGATGAACTCCATCACCATGTAGTAGAGCTCGAGCTCATCGTTGTGGTCGAAATCGTAGACCTGAACGATGTTGGGATGGCGCAGCGTGGCGACGATGCGGGCCTCGCGCTGGAAGCGCACGACGAAGCCCTCGTCGTCAGCCAGAAAGGGGTGCATGACTTTGATCGCGACGAGGCGGTGGAGCTGGGCTTGCTGGCCCTTGTAGACCTCGGACATACCACCGTGGCCGATGTGCTCAAGGACCTCGTACTTGCCCAGGGTCTTCCCGATCAAGAATTGGACGCTGCTCACCGGTGTCTCACTTCGTTCCCCTCACTTGGTGAGGCCCTCACTTGGTGAGGCTCTCACTTGGTGAGGCTCTCACACGTGTGAGGCCGATTCATGTTGATTATATCGGGTCCCATGGCTCCATCAAGCGTCTGCGGTGCCGGGCACTTTCAACGCCTTCTGAGGCGCGTGCCCGGCACCTAGGAGCGAAGTCGCGCTCATCGCAGAAAGTGCCAGGGACCCCAGAAGGTCCCCGGCACTGAGATGGTGTCCGAATCTGCTATAATCCCTCACTATGGCCTTACTCTCCGCCCTCAACCTTGCCAAATACTTCGGCGCCGACGAGATCTTCGCCGGTCTATCGCTCGAGCTGCACGCAAGCGAGCGTGTTGCACTGGTCGGCGCCAACGGCTGCGGCAAGAGCACCTTGCTCGATGTCCTCGCCGGGAAGTTGGAGTCCGACGCCGGCACGGTGACCAAGGTGCGCGATGCGCGGCTGGGCTATCTGCCCCAGGAGCCCGACATGGCCGGCGAAGGCACGTTGTGGGAAGCGATGGAGGCGGTCTTTGCCGGCCTTAAGGCGCGCCAGGCGTTCCTGCGCCAGCTCGAAGCGCTGATGGCGTCGCCCGATGAGGCCGAACGCGACCAGGCCATCGCGCGGTATGGCAAGGAGCTGGCGGATTTCGAGCACGCGGGCGGCTTCACCTACGAGGCGCGCATCGGGCAGGTGCTCGGCGGCCTGGGCTTCCTGGAGCACGAGTTTCACCAGCCGGTGGCCTATCTTAGCGGGGGTGAGAAGACGCGCGCCCTATTGGCGCGGCTGCTCCTCGAGGAGCCCGACATCTTGTTGCTCGATGAGCCGACCAACCACCTGGACCTCGAGGGAATCGAGTGGCTCGAGGAGCAACTGAAGATCTGGCGCGGGGCGATGATCGTCGTGGCGCACGACCGTGCTTTCCTTGACGCGGTCTCCACGCGGGTGCTGGAGATGGCACAGGGGACCCTGGAGAGCTACCGCGGGAACTACAGCGCCTACACCCTGCAGCGTGCGGACCGTCGCGCGCGTCAGCTTGCTGAGTATGAGGCGCAGCAGCGTCACATCGAAGAGACCGAG
Organism: Anaerolineae bacterium; assembly: GCA_025454475.1. Classification (GTDB taxonomy): domain Bacteria; phylum Chloroflexota; class Anaerolineae; order B4-G1; family SLSP01; genus PWVB01. Next base: position 11,496 of record JALOOJ010000052.1, on the reverse strand, counting down.
GATTACGTGCGCCGCTATGGGGCGGGGCAGCGTTCCGGGGAGGCGAAGGGCCGCCTCAAGCGGATGGAGCGCGAGGAGCGCATCGAGCGCCCGGTTGAAGAGCAGCAGATCCACGTCGCCTTGCAGTCGACGCTCCGCAGCGGGGACCTGGTGCTGGGGCTGTACGACCTCGAGGCCGGCTATGAGAAGCACAAGCCGCTTGTACAGGTTGAGGAAGCGGAGGTCCGGCGGGGGCAGCGAGTGGCCCTCGTTGGTCCCAATGGCTCCGGCAAGACGACGCTGCTGCGCACCATTCTACAGCGCCTGCGGCCTCTGGACGGGCGCGTGCGCATCGGGTCGGCGGTGCGGATTGGTTACTTCGCCCAGGTGCAGGATCATCTTGTGTCCGGTCGCTCCGTGATGCAGACGGTGATGGGCGCCGGGATCGGCTCGGTGGCCGAAACGCGCAGTTTTCTGGCGCGCTACGGGTTCCGCGGTGACGACGTCTTTAAAGATGTCGCTGTCCTCTCCGGCGGCGAGCGAGCGCGGGTCGCCATAGCGATGTTGTCACTGGCCAAGGCGAATTTCCTGCTCCTCGATGAGCCCACCAACCACCTGGATATCGCCTCACAGGAGGTGCTGCAGGAGGTGTTGCTCTCCTTCGCCGGGACGATGCTGCTCGTGAGCCACGACCGGTTCCTGATCCGCGAGATCGCCACACAGGTGTGGGCTATTTCCGATGGGGTATTGCACGTCTTTGATGCGGGTTACGAGGACTACCAGGCTTGGCACCAGCTATGGCGCAGCGCGCCGCGGCGGGCGAAGCAGGTGGAGGACGACGCTCGCCTGCAACGCGAGGAGGAGCGCCAGGCACGACGCGCTCAGGAGCGGGTGCTGGCGCAGCAGCAGGCGCGGTTGGGCGCCCTGGAGGACGAGATCCACCAGCTCGAGCAGCGCATGCAGGAGCTCACGCACGCGCTGGATGCGGCCGGACGCGACCAGGATATCTCGCGCGTGTCCCGGCTCGGCGGGGAGTATCGCCAGGTTGAGACGAAGCTGAACCAGTTACTCGAGGAGTGGGCGCGGGCCGCCGATGCGCCGGGTACGTCATCGTGACGGTAGATCGCATTGGACTCACCGGAAATATCGCCACGGGCAAGACCACCGTTGGTCTGATGCTTCAGGCGCTGGGCGCGGAGCTGATCGATGCGGACCAGGTCACCCACACCGTGATGGCGCCCGGCGGGCCGGCATACGGGCCGGTGGTCGCGGAGTTCGGCGAGGACATCCTCGATGAGGGCGGCGCCATCGACCGTCCGGCGTTGGGCAGGCTGGTGTTCTCCGACCCGGCGGCCCTTACACGGCTGGAGGCGCTGGTCCACCCTTGGGTCATCGCAGAGGTGGATCGCCAGGTTGCGGCTAGTGCGGCGAGCGTGGTCGTCGTGGAGGCCATCAAATTGCTGGAGAGTGGGATGGCGGACGCCTACGATGCCATATGGGTGACCACCTGTTCGGAGGACACTCAGCTTCGACGGTTGATGCAGGGGCGTGGGCTGAGCCGTGAGGCCGCGTTGGTGCGCATCCACGCGCAGCCGCCACAGGCGGAGAAGCTCGCGCGGGCCGATTGGGTCATCGACACCGACGGCACGCTTGAGCAGACCGAGGCCCAAGTCCGCGCGGGGTGGCAGGGGCTGCAGAGCGCCTTAGCAGACCCGCGGAGCACAGATCCGCCATCTGGCGCGGTGAGCTGATGCAACGCCGCTACCTGCGTACTTCGGAGGTCGCTGCCGCCGTCGGGGTGCACCCCAACACGGTTCGCATGTACGAGGTGTGGGGCTTGCTTCAGCAGATTCCCCGGACTCCCAGTGGCTACCGCCAGTTCACGCAGGCCCACGTTGACCAGATGCGCCTGGCGCGGATGGCCTTTCAGGGGCAGTGGCCCGGGCGCCCGATCCATCAGACCGCGGTGTCCGTGGTGAAGCAGGCGGCGTCGGGTGACCTCGGCGGCGCGCTCGAAAGCGCCTACGGATTGCTTGCCGTGATCCAGGGCGAGCAGGCCGAGGCCGAGGGCGCGGTCCTGTTCCTGCAGCGCTGGGCCGGAGGGAAGGCGGCGGACGGCACCGCGAAGCCGCTGCGGATTGGTCGGGCTGCCGCGTTGCTCGGGGTCACGGCGGATGTGCTGCGCAACTGGGAGCGCGATGGTCTGGTCCACGTGCCGCGGGATCCGCACAATCGCTATCGGTGCTACGGGGCCGCGGAGATCGGCCGGCTGCGGGTCATCCGGATGCTGCGTCGCGTTGGGTACAGCACGATGGCGATCCTGCGCATGTTGCTGGCGCTGGACCGAGGTCAGGCCGAGGATCTACGCGCCGCGCTGGACACCCCGCACCCCAACGAGGATGCCTACAGCGCCGCTGATCGCTGGCTCTCGGCGCTCTCCGAGTGGGAGCAGCGCGCCCACGACATCATCGCGCTGCTCGAGGGCATGATCGCCGCGTCCTCTTAGACCTTTGAGCTTTTCTGGAAGCTCGAAGGTCTTCCGGAAAGCTCAAAGGTCCAAAACAGCACGAACAATCGCCGCGTTGGCCTCCACCATGTCGTCCCGGTCACCGCGGTGCATGCCGACGTTCACCACATCGGTGGGCTTGATACTCCCAAACGCGTACTCAAACGCCATACGGGCGTCGATGCGCCCCGCGCCCATGATCTTGTAGCCGATGCACGGCCTGGGGATCCGGCGCACAACGTCGACGGCGCGGGCCATATCGCTGAGGTGGAACTTCTCGCCCGCGCCATCGTGCAGGCTGCCGCAGTTGAAGAAGCACACGGCGTGAAAATCCGCGATCCCCAACGTGTTGACCCACAGATGCGCCTCCGGCGCGTGGCCCGCTACCCCGGCGGGCACGCCGCGCGACCGCGCGTAGTCGCACCACGCCTGCACGGTCTTCGCGTCCTTCCTGCGGTAGGCATCATCGACCAGCGCGCCGTGGAAGTACAGGGCCTTGCAGCCGATCTCGACGGCCTCGTCGATGGCCTGGGCCATGTCTTTCTTTTCGCGCAGATTGACCTGCGCAATCCACTGGAGCTTGCCACCGTCGGTCAGGTACTCGCGCACCGCCTGGAGCACGTGGGGCGTCTCGTTGTTGGAGACCATCGTGTTGATGCCGGCGGCTTCGGCGCGCGCCCAGGTCTCCTTGATGCGCGCGACCGTGTAGTACGCGCGCATATCCCTGTCGCGGTCGGCGTTTTGGTGGCTGTAGCCGCCGAAGGGATTGGCACCGATGATCAACCGGGTCACGGTGAGTCCGCAGAAGTCGACTGAGGGCAGCATTGTGTCTCCTTGCGTGATAGGCCGATGCCACTATCATACCGGCGGGACCGGGCAAGTCCAGGCAACATAGTTCGGGTGTAGGCCGGGACGCCAGTCCCGGTAGAGCGAGAAGGCGCCTGGCGACGGAGCGGGTGTGCTACGTTGTATGGCTCTTGTCGCGGGCGAACACGACGGTTCGCCCCACATCGCGGACGAGACAGTTCTCCGACTATGAGCGGGCGGCGCTGTGTATAAGTGTGCGATCATTGGCGTGAGTGGCGGGAGAGCCTGCGGGCATTCCTTCGCTCGTGGTGGAGAAGCCCGGGGCGTGCTACTGCCTGCAGCGCCCGGCGGTGACAAATGTCATTGGGCGATTCGCTTTCTGGGCCTATTGACACGGTCCCAAAATCCGGTATATTGGATATGTCCACATGTCCATATATCCTTACGCCGATGCGATCTGAATAAGGCCAATGTCCAGTTACCTTATCGATCCCCGAGATCCCATGCCGCGGTACTACCAGGTATATTCGTCGCTGCAGGATCGCATACGTGCAGGGGAGTTCGAGCCGGGGGCCGCGCTGCCCTCGGAGCGGCAGTTGGTGAAGGACTATGGTGTGAGTCGCATCACGATCATCAAGGCGATGGACCTTCTCGAGCACGACAATCTCATCGAGAAGCAACAGGGACGGGGAAGTTTTGTCACCGGATGCCGGCAGTCCGATGACGGCGCCTTGGGGTGCAGGGTAGCCTTCTGTATGCCGGACTTTGGGGACTCCTATATCGTGTCGGTGCTCATCGGCGCGGCGCGTATGGCGATGCGTCAGGGCGTTCAGCTCCAGATCGTCGGCGTCGAGTCGGAGGAGCGGGAAGCCTCGCGCATCCGGGAGGCGATCGAGAGTGGTGCCAACGGACTGTTGGTTTTTCCACGCTCGCGGTATGCTGACAGTGGACTGTACGGTGACCTCTGTGAGCGTGGTTTCCCTCTCGTGCTCCTGGATCGCTATTTCCCGCAATATGATACGGACTGGGTCACCTTCGATGACGAGGGGGCCGGCTACGCATTGACGCGGCACCTGATCTCTCGGGGCCATCGACGGATCGCGATCTTCCCGGGGCACGAGGTGATGGTTACCAGTGTGCACGGGCGTATCCAGGGATATCGGCGCGCGCTGGAAGAGACGGGGATTCCCTTCGATGAGGATTTGATCTGTTTGGATGTCTATGATACACTCTCGCCCGCGACCATCAATGCCAACGAGTCCAGCCATCTGCGTCTGTTCGACCGGATCCGGCGCGACGCTATTACGGCGATGGTGGCGATCAACGATTTTGTGGCGCTCCAGATGAACCTCGATCTGATGAAGATCAGGAACGAGATGATGCGTGCGGTCATCGAGGGGCGCAGCGGCCTGATGGTCGACGAGCCCGGCGTTGAGATTGCGGCGATCAGCCACCGGTCGTTGGGCACAGACCAATCGTCGCTGGTGGTCTTGGCGATCCAGTCGGGGGAGACGATGGGAGAGCGGGCGATGGATGTCCTGGTGAGACGTATGGCTGCGGGCGATGATCTGCCCCACCAGCGTGTGGTGATCCCGATGGAAGTTGTGCCGGTTGCGTAGTTTTCAAATCGGTACGATAATGCGCTATGTTGGCGTTTTCACTGCATGGAAGGAGGTGGTAGGCGACACGATACTTGAAGCGGCTGGCTAGCTGTAGGTTTGTGATGTCCGCGAAACCAATTGAACTCACGTTGTAGGAGGAAGGAATCCATGTTGCGTAAGGTCATGTACCTCGCAGTAACGGTCTTGATCGCGACGTTGGTAGTGGGATGCGGTGGCGGAGCCACCGAGGCCGCCCCCACCCCGACGGCGGCGATCGTCAACCCGCCGGTGATCAAGGAAGCCACGGCAACGCCGAAGCCGGCCGCGACGGCCGCGCCGACGGCGACGCCTGTGCCGCCGACCGAAGTGGTGGTCGAGAAGGCAGTAGTCAACGGTGTGACGATGGACTTCGGTCGTAACGAGGTCATCATCAACAACCAGGTTGACTTCTCGATCTTCGACAGCTTCAACCCGATGATCCCCAATGGCTGGCACTATCAGAACGGCAGCCAGCAGATTCAGGTCGAGTTCCTGTGGTACGTCAACTACGCCACCGGCGAGCTCATCCCGCGGTTGGGTGAGAGCTGGGAGTACAACGACGACTACACTCAGCTCACGCTCAACCTCCGCAAGGGCGTCAAGTGGAACGACGGCGAGCCCTTCACATCCAAGGACATCGTCTGGACACTCCAGATGGCCATGGACCCGAAGTATGACGACCTCGGTGGTCTGCGGCACGGCGATGCGGAGTACTGGTCCGACGTCTCCGCGCCCGATGACTTCACCGTCGTCATCACGATGACCGAGCCCCGCCCGCGCCAGCACCAGATCTTCTGGTGCAAGATCGTGGGTGGCGCCGTCATTTACCCCGAGCACATCTGGGCGAACAACGATCCGTACACCTTCAAGAACAACCCGCCCGTGTGGACAGGCCCCTACGAGCTGTACAAGGTCTATCCTGAGAACAAGGTGTTCGTGTGGGTCCGCGACGAGGATTACTGGGGCAAGTCCATCGGCCTCTTCCCCGACGCCAAGTACACGATCTGGCGCACCGGCCCTGGTGCTGAGCAGGCCCTTGCCGAGATGAAGGAAGGGATGCCCGATATCGGTGGTGTCGGTTACGATGTCTGGGTGGCGAACCAGGCCGACCTGCCTCACGTCAACCAGGTTACCTATGTTGACCCGTGTCCCCGCGCTGCGTGGTTCAACGAGCTGAACGAGCACCTCGAGAAGCCCGAGTTCCGCCGCGCGATGTCGATGTTGATGAACCGCCAGAAGTGGGGCGACAACATCTGGTCGCCGCCCTCCAAGCCCGCGCAGGGCCTGTGGGCTGACTACCGCAACCTGGATAAGTATATCAACCAGGAAGCCAAGGACACCTGGGGCACGCTCGAGTACAATCCTGAGAAGGCGCTGGAGCTGCTCGAGAGCATCGGCTACACCCAGGAAGGTGGCAAGCTGCTGGGTCCCGACGGGACGCAGGTTAAGCTCGCTGTGACCACGCCCGTCGGTGTGGGTGGCTGGGAGTACCTGATGGGCCAGGACTTCACCGAGGAGATCAAGCTCTTCGGCATCGATGCGACCTTCGAGTACGTCGAGGGTGTCTTCTGGGACAGCGTCGATCGTGGTGAGTACGACATCGGTTTCTGGTGGTTCTGCGGCGCGACCGTGGATCCTGTCGAGTTGTACGGCGGTTTCCTCTGCGACTATGCCGTACCCAAGGGTGAGGTCTCGCAGAAGGGCAATGATCAGCGCCACTGCAATGAGGAGTTCGATGCGACCGTGCTTGCGCTGCAGGCCATCGACCCCGACCATGCAGACGCCATGGCCCTCTACAACAAGCTGTTCGACCTCTGGATGCAGGATCCGCCCGGTGTCCCGCTCATCGAGACCTACTACTCGGTCAGCTACAACACGATGTACTGGGACAACATGATGTCCAACGACAACCTCTACACTGTGCCCTTCAACTGGTGGGGCCAGATTATCGAGGTCTACTTCAACGCCAAGACCAAGTAGCACGGTCTAGCACTTCGGTTCGAGTGGTTCCCGCACCCCGTCAGGGGTGCGGGAACCAAGATTCCGCGAAGGTCGCGCGATCGGGCCGATCGGAATCGGGCCGATCGTAGTCCGGCATTATCGTGTAGTTGATCGGTGGCGGCGAGTCCAGGTGCCCAGAAGTGGGTAGTCGGGATGGAATGGACCTCACCGTCATCCTGAGCGAAGCGAAGTCCAGGGAAATCGGGGGTCTTCGTTCCCCTCAGGATGGCGCCGGGACATCCCGGCGAGATGGCTCCCAGACGTACATACATTGCGCCGGGGCCGCCCGATAGGTTTACACTCTTGTCAGGGAGGTGCAGATGAGAAAGCTACTCCGTAAATACCCTGTCCTGGGTTATTACTTCAACAAGGTCTTCACCTACTTCGTCACCATCTTCGGGGCGCTGACGATCACGTTCTTCATGTTCCGTCTGATCCCCAGTAACCCGATCCAGAACTGGGTCATGTCGCTGGAGCGGCAGTACTCGGTGACCATCGAGGGTGGCGATGCGATGATCAACCGGTACAAGGAACAGTTCGGCTTGACCGGTACGTTGTGGGATCAGTATGTGGGCTATCTGCGCCAGTTGATCCTCAAGGGCGACCTGGGGCCTTCCTTCATCGCCTTTCCCACGCCGGTACAGGATCTGATGATTGCCGCGATCCCGTGGACGATCGCGCTGCTGAGCGTCTCCATCATCATCTCCTGGAGTCTGGGACTGCTGATCGGCTCGACCGCGGCCTGGTTCCGCGATAAATCGGTCAGCGACATCATCACGAACGTCTCCATTGGCCTATCGCAGGTGCCCTCGTACCTGATTGCCCTCTTCCTTGTCCTGTTCCTGGGCTACCAGTGGAAGCTCCTGCCTACCCGTGGCGCCTTCGACGCCCAGTATCAGATCGGATGGAACCTGGATTTCATCCGGAGCGTTATCGCCCACAGCTTCCTGCCCGCGCTGGCGATCGTCATGGTATCGCTCTCCGGCTGGATCCTCTCGACCCGCTCGCTGGTGATCAGCAATATCGGCGAGGACTACCTGATCTACGCCGAGGCCAAGGGGCTGAAACCGCGGAAGATCATGATCGGCTATGCCCTGCGCAACGCGATGCTCCCGCAGGCGACGGGGTTGGCGCTGACGATGGGCTCGATGGTGAGCGGTCAGTTGCTGATCGAGTCGATGTTTGTCTACCCGGGGCTGGGGCAGGTGATGAGCCGCGCCATCGCGATTTTTGACTACAACACGATGATGGGCATCATCATCCTCTCGGTCGTCAGCGTGATGACGGCAAGTCTGATCGTCGACCTGCTGTTGCCCGCGATCGATCCGCGCATTCGCACCGCCATCAAGGCCTAGGAGGGCGACATGCTGAGCTTTCTCAAGAGCTGCTGGCGCACGAGCGGCAAGTTCAAGTTTGGGGTCATCGTCCTGGCTATCTTCGTCCTGCTGGCCATCACCGGGCCGCTGTTCTACCGGCCGATCATCGGGGACGTGAGCCCCGCCCGTCCGGGTCAGTTCGCGCGCTGGATACCACCTGGTGAGAAGCACCCGCTGGGCACCGATGGCCACGGCCGTGACCTGTTGACGGACTATCTTGCGGGCCTGCGGACGACGCTGTTTATCGGGGCCCTGGCCGGCGTGGTTGCGACGACGGTGGGCATCCTCGTGGGGTTCTTCTCCGCGTACAATGGCGGCTGGATCGACTCGGTCCTGTTGACGATCACCAACATGCTGATCGTGATTCCGCACTATCCGATCCTGGTAGCGATCGCGATGGTGACGCCTGAGTTGGGCGTCGCGTCGATGGCCCTGATCCTGGCGTTCTTCAGTTGGGCTTACTCGGCCCGGACGATCCGCGCGCAGGTGATGACGATGAAGCAGCGGCCCTACGTGGAGCTGGCCAAGGTTTCGGGCCAGAACGACGTCGCGATCATCTTCACCGAGATCCTGCCCAACCTGATGCCCTACCTGCTGATGGGCTTCGCCTTCAGCGTCGTGGGCGCGATGGTGGCCGAGGTCGGTATCGAGGCGTTGGGGCTTGGGCCGTCCAATATCATCACGTTGGGCCTGATGATCAGTTTCGCCAATGGGTGGGGCGTGTACAGCATGGGGCGGCTTGAGATTCTGCTGATCCCTGTGGGCGCCCTGGTCCTGATCTTTATGGCGATCACGATGATCAACCGTGGCATGGAGGAATACCTCAACCCACGTCTGCAAAAAGTGACCACGGAGAAGTGATCATGAACTCACAAGCAATCACACAACCGAACGCACAGATGCTGCTGGATATCAAGGACCTGCGCATCTGGTATCGCACAACGCGCGGGAACGCCCAGGCCGTGGACGGTGTGGATCTCGTGATCAACCGCAACGAGATCTTCGGCCTGGCGGGCGAATCGGGGTGCGGCAAGACGACGTTGGCTCGCGGTGTCCTGGGGATGACCAAGTTGCCGGGTTACGTCGAGAGTGGCGAGGCGATCTACTATCATCCCGTGTCCGATTCGAGTGTTGTGGGCCGAGATCTGCTGACGCTTCCGGCCCGCGAGATGCGCCAGATGCGCTGGCGTCATATCGCCTATGTGCCGCAGGGCGCGATGAACGTGCTCAGCCCGGTGCTGCGGATTGAGAAGCAGATCCTCGACGCGATCTATGAGCACAGTGATCTATCCAAGGAAGAGGCGCGGGCCCGGATGTTCGAGTGCATGGAGATGGTGGGACTGGACCGCACGGTCGCCAGGATGTACCCGCACGAGCTGAGCGGCGGGATGAAGCAGCGTGTGACCATCGCCGCGGCCATCTCCCTCAAGCCCGGCCTGATCATCGCCGACGAACCGACGACCGCGCTGGATGTCAATGTCCAGCAGGTCATCCTGCAGGAGCTCAAGGACATCGCCGCCAGCCTGGGCGTGACCCTCATCTACGTGACTCACGATATGGCGGTGCACGCCGAGATGGCGGACCGGCTGGGGATCATGTACTCGGGGCTGATCGTCGAGGTGGCTTCGGTCGTCGAGGCTTTCAAGGAGCCGTTGCATCCTTACAGCCAGGGTCTGATCGCCTCCATCCCCATGATCGGTGGAGATCGCTCGCGCATGGTGGGCATTCCGGGTAACGCGCCCAGCCCGCTGGCCTGGCCGTCGGGTTGCCGGTTCCACCCACGCTGCCCCAAGGTGATGGAGATCTGCCGTGACAAGGTTCCCCCGATGCTGGAGGTGGCGCCGGGGCGATTCGTGGCCTGTCACCTGTACCCTACCCCGATGTCGGGTGCGGCACCTGCTTCTGAGGAGCTGAACTAATGACGAACCCAACGGACACCGTACCTGTTCTCGACGTTCGGAACGTATCGAAGATCTTTAATATCCCCACCCCGGGCTTCGAGCGGCAGTACATCGCCGCCGTCGACCAGGTCTCGCTCTTGCTCCAGGAGAAGCCGGCGAAGATCGTGTCGCTGGTCGGCGAGAGCGGCAGCGGCAAGACGACGTTGGCCCGGATTATGCTGGGTCTGACGCCGCCGACTCGCGGTGAGGTTCTCTTCCGCGGCAAGCAGGTGACGGAGCTGTCGAAGGAAGACTGGTGGGACTTCCGCCGCAATGTGCAGCCGATCTTCCAGGACCCCTTCGGGATCTACAACCCTTTCTACCGGGTCGACCGGGCGCTGGATATGACGATCAAGAACTTCGGCCTGGCTACGTCCAAGGATGAGGCCTATGCACTCAAGGCCGAGGCCCTGCGCGCCGTGGACCTGCGCCCGGATGACGTGATCGGGCGCTATCCGCACCAGCTCAGCGGTGGGCAGTGCCAGCGCGTGATGTTGGCGCGCACCCTGTTGCTGCGCCCCAAGATCATCGTCGCCGACGAGCCGGTTTCGATGATCGACGTCGCCGTCCGGATGCTGTTCCTGAACATCCTGTTGGACTTCCGCGATAAGTACGATATCTCGACGCTGATGATCACGCACGATCTGGCGACCGCCTACTACATGGGTGGGCCGATGATCGTGCTGTGCTTTGGCCGCGCTGTGGAATCGGGGGACATCAGCCAACTGCTGGCCAATCCTTCGCATCCCTACACCCAGCAGTTGCTCGCGGCGATCCCCACGCCCGATCCGACGCAGCGCTGGGAGTCACGGGCCAACGTGAAGATCACGGAACGCCCCTTGACTCACGAGGGCAACAAGTGTGTGTACGTCGCGCGCTGCCCCTACGCGATGCCGATCTGCGAGCAGAAACGCCCCCCCGACTATGTGATGGATGAGGGTCACCACGTGGCCTGCTTCCTCCACCAGGATAAGCCGCAGCTTGGCGAGGTGGCGATGTCATCGAAGGCGCAGCGACGCGCCGAGCGCGTCGCCCGCGCCCAGGTGGGTTGAGATTTGAGCGAGCGCGAGCACGTGTGCTCGGGTGTCATATGCGACTGAGACGGAGATTCGTCTAGGTGGCGAACAGCCTGCAGACATGGGTAGGTAACCAAGCTCTGCAGGCTGTCTTTTTGTAACATTGTAGGCACATTTCAGGAAGGCTAGGAGATCGATGAAACCACTTAAGATAGGGCTGATCGGTACTGG
>JALOOJ010000368.1 GCA_025454475.1 Anaerolineae bacterium | reverse complement strand
CACGGCATCCGGTCGCGTCTGCGAGCGCATAGCAGCCCGGCGGCAGCTCGCGCACCCCCTCAAAGGTGCTCCGCGGCGCGAGCGGTGCCCAGAGCGAGAAGACCTGGGCCAGCGCATAGGGGTCGAGGTGTGGCTGGATGCGGGGCTCAACAAAAAGCGCCTTCATCTCCGAACCAAAGACAAGCCCGTGCGGGAGCTCCGCGTAATAGAGTGGGCAGATCCCCACCCGGTCGCGTGCAAGAAAGAGGACCTTGCGGGCAGCGTCCCAGACCGCGATCGCGAACTGCCCGTTCAGCCGCTCGAGACACGCCGGCCCAAGGTCCTCGTAGAGGTGCAACACGACCTCGGTATCGGACTGCGTCGTGAAGCGGTGACCCCGCTGCTCGAGCTCGGCCCGCAGCTCAGGATAGTTGTAGACCTCGCCATTGTAGACGATCCACAGCGTCCCATCCTCGTTCATGATCGGCTGCTGCCCGGTGCTCAGGTCGATCACACTCAGGCGCACGTTGCCCAGGCCCGCACAGGCGTCGACGTAGACGCCGGCCTCATCGGGCCCGCGGTGACGGATCATGCCCAGCATCTGCCCTACCTGACCCACGTCAGGGGGATGCTTGCCGCTCCAGTCGACCGTACCAGCAATGCCGCACATAGCGCCTGATCTCTCCCCGGTCCCGTCTATTCCGCCGCGACCGCCTCTGCTGCGGGTTCAGTCACACCCCTCTTGCGGCGTATGTAACGGGCCAACTGATCCACCGAGTCGAAGTTGTCGGGCAGCACTTCTTCGTCCTCAACCTTGACGCCGAAGGTCTCCTCCACAAACATCAGCAGCTCCAGAATGCCCGTAGAGTCCACGATGCCCTCTTCCAGAAATGAGTCCGTGTTCTTGAGCTTCCGCTCGTCGCTCGTGAAAAGGAAGTTCTCCAGGATGTAGTGCCGGATCTGTGCCTCTACGGTCATGCGTCGTCTCCTCCGTATCTGATTGAGACCTTTGGGCTTACGGAAAAGCTCTAAGGTCTTGCCGACCTATGCCGCCAGTCCTCGTCTGACCAGCTCCTGCTTCGCTCCGTCGAACCGGTCGACCGCGGTCTGCGAGCGCACCCACCCCACCAGGTCGGCGATGCCGTCCTCGAAGCGCACCTTGGGTTCGTAGCCGACTGCGCGGATGCGGCTGATATCGGCGAAGCAGTGCCGAATGTCGCCGGCCCGGTAAGTATGCGTAATCTCCGGGACCTGGTCACTTCCAAGGTGCGTGATCAACGCCTCGGCGATATCGAGGATCGTCAGAGCCCGCCCGGTGCCCACATTGTATGCCCCGTAGTCCATCCCATCGCAATCCAGGGCCAGAAGATTGGCCTGTACGATGTCGTTGACGTGGGTGAGATCGCGGGACTGCAGCCCATCCTCGAAGATCACGGGCGCGCGGCCGTTGAGCAGCCGCCCCGAGAAGATCGCGGGGGCCCCGGCATAGGGATTTGAGAGCGCCTGGCGTGGACCATAGGTGTTGAAATAGCGCAGCGCCACCGTCGGAATGCCATAGGCGCGCCCCACGGTGAGGCACATCTCCTCTTGGTCCTTCTTGGTGATGGCGTAAATGCTGGTTGCATGGAGAGGTTTGTCCTCGCCGGTTGGCAGCGGCCCGGCAGCTCCACCGCACCTCGGGCAGCTCATCTCGTAGTCCCGCGCCGTCAGGTGTGCCTCCGACCGCAGCCGGGGATAGATCACGCCGCACCGGTCACAGCCGTACGCGCCCTCGCCATAGAGCGACATCGATGATGCGACAACCAACTTGCGCACGCGACCACGAACTGAGGCCTCTGATGGTGAGCGTGTTGGCATCCACGTAGCGCTCAATCTCGTACATCGACTGGGCGATCCCGACCGCAGCGGCCTCGTGGAAGATGACATCGACACCGGTGAGCGCCCTGCGCAGCGCGTCGCGATCGCGCATATCGCCGAGGATGGTCTCGGCCCCCGGGTTGCAGTAGACCGGCCAGCGGCCCTCCTCGGCCAGGAGACCATGCACCTGCGGCTCCAAGTTGTCGTAGACACGCACGGTATGCCCCCGCGCCAGTAGCGCGTCCACCAGGTGCGAGCCGATGAAGCCCGCCCCACCCGTCACCAGGATCGATTCACCCATCCACGCTCTCCTCAGCCAAGTCATCGCGGCCTAGCCGCGCCACTTCGCGTACAATCGTCCCCCGAAAACGCCAACAACGATCACTGCCGCGAGCCCAGCGCTGACCAGTAGCGGGAGAACCATGCTCGATTGCCCACCCGGCGCCGGCGCTGACGCGAAGACCGAACCATCCCCAGAGGACGCAGCCCCCGGCGTGGCGGTCACCGGCTCGGTCGTCTCGGCGACGGCTGTCGGGTCGACCACCGCCTCCGCCGTGGGCTGAAGCTCGGGATCCAACGCCGTCACCGACACAAGGCGGCTAGTGTGCCAGAGACTGGCCTGCGTCTCGTCGATACTGGATGCCGTCGTGCGATAGAGTACATCGAGGCGCCCCGAACTCGCCTCCAGAGCAGCAGCCACCCCTGCACCGTACGGGACTCGAGCCAGGCGGTAGGTCTCCAATCCCTCCCACTTACCGTTCGCCTGCACCACCGCCTGTTGATCTGCCGTGTCAGCCTCCGAAGCGGGGGCCTCCACGATGGAGGACCAGGTCTGGTGAAGCAGCGCCGGCTCGCCCGCACTGTCGAGCCCGAGCCCGAGTGCGTGAATCCCCAGGGCGCCGTCACTGGCGATAGCCAACGGTCCCTCGCTGTCGCTGAAGCCTGACAGTCGAGCTGCACGCACCCAGCCACCGGGCACCTCACGCCCGACGCCCAATGCATCGCTGGTGCCGGGAGACCATTGGTGCCACCACGAGCGCGGGGCAGAGGCCTGGCTCCAAAACAGGTGCACCCCACCCATCCCGTCGGCGACGACGTCGGGCCAGGTGAAGGCACCCTCCGCCACCGACAGGGGCGCTGACCATGTCTGTGCCCCGTCACTGGAATACGCGTAGTAGACCCCCTGCGAGGGGACATCCGCCGACAGCGTCGCGCGGATCCAGGCGACGTGCAGCGTCCCTAACGGGTCGACGGCAAGCCGCGGATAGTCGGCGGCAACCCAGCCGGCGCCCTCCGCATCGAAGACCTGCATCGCGTCCGACCACGTCACTCCCGCATCGGCTGACGTGGTATAGTAGATTCCGCGTCCCTCGTTCACAAGTACGGCGTAGATCGCGTGCAGCACTCCGTCCGACTCCGTGGCAATGATCTGTGGCCAGCTCCCAACGCCTATGTCACTCGCGGGTCCGGGGAGCGCTCTTGGCTCTTCCCATCCGCCCATAGAGTAGGCATCTTGCAGATATGCGCGGCTATACCAGATCTGCCCGTCGACACTGTCACGCCAGACGGCGTG
>JALOOJ010000198.1 GCA_025454475.1 Anaerolineae bacterium | reverse complement strand
CAGCAGGACCGGAGGGCCGGCGGACATCGGAACGTGCGCCGAAGCAGCCCGCCGATCCATGGGCCCAACCCACGCGAACAGCTGCCTTAGGGCAACAAAGTGATTCCTGAAGTCATAGTGCCCGTCGCCGGCGACGTTGAGCTGCACGGCGGAACGTTCCAACACGAAAGGCACCCAGAAAAACGCCGTCAGCAGGGCAAACGCCGCGACTGTCCATGCGGCCACTACCAGCAGAGCTCTACCCTTACCGACCGCGCGCCAAACCCCGAGGAGGCCGACGAGAGCGAGGCAACTGAGCCCCGTGAGATTGTGGCTCAGGAAGACGGCGGCCGTGGTCAGGACAGCCGGCACCGGCGCTCCACGCCCCCGGCGCCACAACATCTCCCACGACCACAGCGCCCAGGGCAGGAAGCCCAGCGCGACGGACTCTGCAATAGCTCCACGAATGTGTGGGTTCACCAGCTGAACGTACGGCGCCAGACTATAGGCCAGGGCACCCAGCACTCCCCCACCCCGCCGGCCGAAAACACGCCCAAGCATGTAGGCCCCGGCAGCACCGAGTACTTGCGACACTACGAGAGTAGCCTTGACGCCTGCCTCAGCGGCCTCAGGTCGTCCAAGAGAAAGCGCGTAGGAAAGGTAATAGGTAAGTGGAGCGTAGTAGTTGAAGATCGGGTACCCGTGCCCGTGGTAGAAGTCAGGCGCCCACCGCGGATATAGGGCACCAGCCCTCAGGCTGTAGCCCAGTTCTGCAGTGCGATAGATGTGGAGTTCGGCGTCGGTCCCCTCGGGCAACCCGGGGTTGGTGAGGAGTGGCCACGAAGCAAAGAGGCCAATCGCGCAAGCCAGGAGCAGAGGTAATGAAGCGCGCCACCAGCGCCTTCGCATAGACTCTGGTCCGCTACGAGAGGAGCAGGACATCAGGTGCGCGACACTGGCATCCGTGACTACGCGAAATCACGGGCGTAGGGAGAAGCGAAACCCGTGACCTCGGACTGTCGCGATGTAGACATGGTCAGGGTCCAGCTCGGACAGCCGCTCGCGCAGCCGGTAGACAAGAGCGTCCAATGCCTGGTCGGTGACTCCGCCCGCGGCTTCTGGCCAGACAGCAGCTACCGCTTCCTCACGTGTGACCACGGCTCCTTTGGCCGCGATCAGTCGCACCAGAAACCCGAACTGCGCAGGCGACAGAGGCGGATCGAGGATCTGGCGACCAAAGCAGACCTGACGCGTGGCCTGGTCGACCTGCAGACGCTGACCGATGTGATCGTTGTCGACGCCATCCAGGCCGAGGTCGGCAAGCGGCAGCGTCGCTTCGCCTGCCACAAAGGATAGCTTGAGAGCCCCAGCCAGCTCGATCTCATCACCGTCCCTGAGTCTGTACGGTAGACCCCGGACCGCTTCGCCATTGACGAGGGTCCCATTGCGGCTACCGAGATCACGCAGCACATATCCGGTCGCGTCACGCTCAATCCGGGCGTGGTAGCGCGAAACCTCGCGCTCGGGCAGCACCACTTCACAATCCCTCGCCCGTCCCAATGTGACTGAGTCACTCGACACCATCCAACGCGACCCTGCCATAGAGCCCTTATAGATGATAAGCAGCGGGCTGTTGTTCAAGCTGTTCTCCTGCATCCTGCGTATCACCTCACCTTCGCGATGTCGAGGCCCCTCTGCCGCGGAGCCCTCGCAGCATCCCGTCACGTCACTTGACATTATAGCAGCGTCACCATACCATCCAAACCTATGGTGAAGTTGCTTGATTCCCAGACACTTCTGAACGAGCGCTACGTGATCGGCGGCCCGATCGGCCAAGGAGGCATGGGCGCCGTCTACCGCGCGGAGGACATACTGCTATCGGGGCGCGTATGCGCCATCAAGGAAATCGCTCCAGACCCTGACGCCGACGACGGCGCGCTGATTCAGCTCCAGGATCAGTTCCGGCGTGAAGCGTCGGTGTTGGCGCGCCTAGATCATCCCAACCTGCCCAAGGTTTCAGACTACTTCACCCAGAACGGTCGCGAGTATCTGGTGATGGACTACGTGCCGGGTCACAATCTGCGCGAGCTGGTCGACAAGGCGCTGACGGACCAGGGATTCCTGGACGAGGCGACCGTGCTTGGCTGGGCCAAGCAGCTATGTGACGCTATCGCGTTCCTTCATAGTCAAGACCCGCCGGTGCTGCACCGCGACGTCAAACCATCGAACATCAAACTCACCCCATCGGGCCTGCTGAAACTGGTGGACTTCGGCCTGGTGAAGCTGCTTACGAGCGACGAGGCTCGCACAGTGACAGTGGTTCAGGGCCAGGGAACCGCTGCCTACACGCCGCTGGAGCAGTATGGCGGGGATGACACCCATACCGACACCCGGACGGACGTGTACGCGCTTGGGGCAACACTCTACCATCTCCTGACCGGGCGCCCTCCAGCGACGGCCAGGGAGAGGTTTCTGAGACCCTCGGCACTTGTTCCCCCGCGAGAGCTGAACCCGCGCGTCTCGCCGGGGGTGGAACGGGCGATCCTTGAGGCACTCGAACTCCATCCGCGAGATCGCCCCGCAACCATTGGCGAACTGGCCCGTGCCCTTGATCGGGCACAACTGCCCTCGTCTCTAGCGCCGCTGGTCCTGACACCGGACGAGATCCGATCGGCGTGGCAGCGGAACCTGCCGCTTCTCGTGGCTCTAGCTGTGCTTCTGGTGATCGCCGTGCTGGTGACCCCGTGACAGCACGGCTTCACGCTTCGGACACCTCACGACTGGAGGCCAGGTTTTCGGCCGATCCAATTGGCGATGCGACCAAATCCTTGTTGATGGCCACGATCGCCATGCATACGACGGCGCCTGTGACCAGGGCGGTAAGGCCAGCCAAGTACTCGCGGCCCACCAAGGCGAAGCGAAGCACGGGTAACCACCATCTACCCAGCGCCAGAAGCGCAGTGTAACCCAACAGACTGCCGATGGCGCCAACAAGCGCCAGCGTCAGCGCCCGGTCAGCAGGAAGCGAACGCTCGCGCGCCCACATGAAGGCTACTGCCAGCACCATCAAAGCGCTAACAAGACCCCACCGGAGCAGCGTCGCCCCTACTGGCGTCGGCAGCGAGAGTCGGCTGGGAAGCTGCCCCGCCTTGGCGGGAACTGGGTTCACCGTCTGCGTAGGCGTCGGCTCCTCGGTCGCCGTGGCGGTGGGAGCGAGTGTAGCGGTTGGGGTTGGCTCAACCTCGGTGATCGTCACTCCATCATCTCTGATCGTCAGCTCGAGCCGGACAGACGACACGGCAGGCTCCGATTCCGCTGACACGTCAAGCTGCCCGACACGCTCAAGCGTAATTGCTGCCGCAGCAACACCAGCCACGGTCTCGCCAACGACGATATTCCTGGACGCTTCCTGACGGTAGTTCAGCACAAACTGCACCGGCGTACCATCGGGCACAATGTGACCGTTCCGGTCCGAGATGACGCCGGTCTGCAAGTTGATCATATCGCCTACATGAATGGCTGCCCTGGCTGCCGCGTCCAGCTCCTCACCGGCAGCATCAACCACTGCAAGCGAGATAGTCTGACCAGGATCGGGCATCATCTGGTCCGGAACGTAATAACCTAACGCCGGGATATCGACGGGCGAAGCCCCTGGCGCCAGCATGTCCTGAAACACAGCGCGAACGCCGGCCTCAACGAAAGCCTCGCCTGTCGAATAGAGCCCATAATAGGCCGCGAGCTTGCTGATCTCCGTCGTGTCGAGCTCGTAAGGCGGACCGAAGGAGAGAACCACCACCCTCGCATCCAGCAGATTCGCCTGTGTAGCCAGAAAGCGTTTCAGGGCAATACCCGCGTCGTCGGCTGGGTTGAGGCCAGCCGTCGCAAACAAGATCCAGTCCGCTGACTGAAGGGCGCGATTCACGGCAACCGCCACCGTCAAAGGCTCACCCTCATCCACGGCCGTGACCCCAGGCGCAGCCAGGGCTTCCAGTAGATCCTCAAACGAGAATCCCTGAAGCGCGTTGCTCCTGATGACCCCCGTACCCTGGGAACCATAGAAGCCAAGGATCGCTTCGGGAATGGCATCCAGATCCAGCAAGCTTACAGCATCGACGTCGTCGCCAATACCCACCTGACGCTCGTGCGTGAACACTACGATGGCCTCACCCTCCTGAGGAGGGGCCGGCAACAAGTCCTCCGAAAGCGGGAATATCCGCGTGAGTGCAGCACTGGCAACCTGAGAAGCCACCGCACTACCCGAGGCAGCGTCTTCCTGGAGCGAGCTCGACTCCGCTAGCACGTCTTCGATGTTGAACTCGGGGAACGCGCGTAGCTTTGCGCTCAGGACACGGTATGCCGCCTGGTCGACAAGCGATCTGAAGGTCGACTCATCACGGTAGCGCGATGCCAGATACGTCAGCGTATCACGCACGTTTGTGAAGTGCACGGACCAGTCATCCGGAGATCCAAAGCGATCCAGCACCAGGAGATCATTGCCTGCACCCAGAGCGTCCTGAGTTACCCGGCGAGGGTTGAAAGTCAGACCAGTGGGATCATAGGATAGGTGTACGGACGGGAGTCCAAGGTTGTCCGCGACCAGGAGTCCGCCCGCGGCCCGCCACGGTGCGACCTCCTTCAGACCGGCGACGAGCTGCAGCGCAGGCGCATCAAGGCTGATAGGACGTGTCGTTCGGCGGATGTTGTTGCCCTGGAAGCCGCGGTAGCGGATGTGAGTCACAAGAAAACCGTCAGCCGACTCAGGGGCCTCACCGGGCAGGTCTCTGGCTGCAGCAAAGAAAGGCGCCAGCTCGATCTGTTTCAGCTGCTCGAGCGGCTTCTGAACTGTGGGGACCTCGTCCTCGAGCGGTCTATCGGCGCTGCCAAGTCCGGGCAGGTGCCGCGGCACCACAAGGAGCTGCGACCCACTCCCTTCGTGAAGTCCGCGGATGAACGCCGTGCCCAGCTCGCCCACCCAGAACGGATCCGCACCGAAGGCCTTCGTGCCCAGATCGGCGCCGTCACCGGGTCTAGGCGTGTAGAGTACATCGAGGTCGGGGCCCAGATAGAGGTTCACGCCGGCACGTATCAACTCACCGCCCAGGATCGAGCCGACCCCCTGAGCAAGGGCAGGATCCCATGTGGCGCCAATAGCCAGCGATGTCGGCAAGTCAGGAGCGCCCAGGATCAACTCGGCGGGCGCAACACCTGCATCGCTGGACTGCAGACCGACCAGGAGCGGGATGTACGGCGACAGGGCCGCAGCCTCAGATTCCGCGATGGGGGAGGTCGAAGGCGCAACAGACGCGGCCCACGCCGCCATCTGCAGTTGGTTCGTGATCGACACAAGCTCGGAAGGAGAGAGACCTGATACGCCGAAGTTGCCATTCTGGGGCCGCAACAGGACCCCACCCACACCGTATTCCTGGATCAGGCGCGCGATGTCCGCGCCATCGCCCACCTGGGTACCAGGGTACGTGACCAGCACCAGCTGCCCCACCTTCGCCTCAGGGGACATCCGGTCGATCAACGCCAACACAGGATCTGGCGCCGACTCCTGGGCATACAACGGTGGGACGACCGTGGACAGCAGCGCCAAGAGCAGCAACCAGATCCCGCGCCGATAGGGACGGGACTTCATCGGTGATCTCCTCCACCCCTATTGTAGCGCAACACGTGCCGCGAGCAAACTCGGTTGCCAAGCTCAGGGATGTCTGGTACACTCGTCCTGTGAGTGACCACATGATTGAACGCGACGTGGGCGATGGCCTGGCACCCAACCCAGCGACGGTAGCGGCTCAGCGATGCGACCCAGCACAAGGCGTCGACCTGTGGTCGGCCCCCGAGAACGTACCGAGGCTCTGGGCGCACGTGCACTTGGTCCTCCTCACTTTCGCGCTGGGGCTGGCATCTGTGGCACTCGTGGCTTGTCGACCCGGGAGCGTTCTCGGCAACGTCTCGCTTAACCCGAATGTGATCACGCCAAACGCGGACGGCGACACCGACCTGACGAGACTGGAGTTCCGCCTCCTTCGGAATGCGTCCGTGGGCTTCCAGCTTGTGGACGTCACAGGCGAGACGTTCGTCTTCCGGCCACCCAGGTCACTCGGAGCAAGCGAGGTGCCCTACGCGGTGTATTTCGGCGGCGTGGTCGAGGGCTACCAGCGACCTGACGACCCGGACCTTGACTACGCCGTTCTGAAGCGAATGCTGCCCGATGGCGACTACACGTGGGTGCTGACAGCCGACGCAGGCCTGGACAGGGTCGAGACAGCTACCGGCACGCTCACGATCGTTGGCGCCGACACCACTCTGCCAGGCATTCGAGGCTTTACAGCCTCCCCAGACACCTTTTCGCCCAATCAGGATGGGATCTCAGATCGAGTCACCATAAACTTGGTACTCGAGAAGGATGTCGCGGAGTTGCGCGTTTACCTGAAGGGTCAGGATGGGCTTGAGCACCCGATTCCTGAGGACGAACGGCTATATGAGCCCAACGCTGCAGGCTGGCATACGTACGACTACGATGGCGGCATAGATGCCGGAAGCGAGCCACCACCTGACGGCGTCTACGGCCTGTATGCTGAGGCGCTTGATGCTATGGGGCAGCACACTATGGTAACCAGCAGCCTTGAGCTCGTGAATGCCGGCCTGCCGCGTGCCTATATTGTCAACGGCGAGGTCGAGTACTCCGCAACGACCCTCGTCCTTTCCGACACGTTGTGCTTCACATTGACAGTCGAGAATGACAGCGACACCCATATTCGAACGACGGGGCCATGGCCCGGCACGACCTATCGCAGCGACCAGAATTTCAACTCGGTCGGATGGTCTGAGGAATCAGGGGTGTTCCGCAT
>JALOOJ010000003.1 GCA_025454475.1 Anaerolineae bacterium | reverse complement strand
TGAAGCCGGAGCGCCTCGGCCCCGAGCGCACGGCCCACCCCCATAGCTATATCGCCGCCGGTCAGGACGAGGCCTGCGGGTGGTGTTCTGGTGATGAGCTCGTGGACAATCTCAGCGAGGTAGGCTACGATGTCCGCGCCACGTCCAGGCAACTCAGGGAGGCCCTGGCTGGTGATGATGAGCGATTCGTGGCCCAGATGCCGTGTACAGTCAGCGAGCAGTGCCTCTTGCTCCGTCCTCGCTTCGCGTCGGGCCCCGTCTCGCGGGGGCGAGGGCGAAGTCCCCGTACCCGGGAGGGGTAGGGTGGAACCATTTCGCTCCAGGAACCATGCCAGACCGGGCCGGATCACCGCTATCCCTGATGCTTCGGCAGTCTCTACTTGTCGAACTGTCTGCGGATGACGACTCGCCGCGACGACAAGCATAGACTCGCCCACCCATCGTCGCTTCGGCTGCTGGGCCGGCTGAGCGGCCTTTCCCGCGTGTGTGGTCAGCGTCCGCGTGAGTGCACCGGCGAGGCCCGCCGACCCGCAGAGCAGCCGCGTATTGCTGAGGTGCGCGCCCGCGGTCAGGTTGTCCAGATCGGCGTCCGTCTCCGCGTCGGCGACGACGATTCCCTCAGTCGATGCCAACACGGCAGCCACTGCGGCGACTCCCTTCCGTATCGTCGTCAGCATCAGCCGGTGGACTGCGCCGCGTGCAAATCCTACGGCGAAGCGCTCGCTGACACTCGAAGTCCGGACTTCGCGCCCAAACGCGGATTCTGCTAAAGGAATCCCATGCACGTACTGTGTCCCATTTCGCGTCACGCGACCCTGGGCAGGGAATGCCGGCGCCACGAGGACGCGAGGCGCCCCCAGGCCTGCCATCAGCGCCGCCAACTCCGGGCCGGGGTGACCGCGCAGCGTCGAGTCCACCTTCTTGTAGATCCATGCCTGCTCCCGGATGTTGGGAGCGGTTGTGAATCGTCTGGCTGCCTCATCGACCCGTCTGATGGCCTCTTCGACCGAACCGTGACGGCTCTCTGTGGTGAAGACCAGGACGTCCGCTTCAGGCAAGGGCGTCCCCTCCCACAGGACCATCGTCCTGAATCCTTGACGCGCGAACGCCGCGGCGCTATCCGCGGCGCCGGTCAGGTCATCCGCTATCACCACCACCGATGTCGTCATCATTTTAGCGTCCCTAACTCGCCTATTCGCTCACTGGCCTTCCCGCCTTGCTGCGACCATCTGCAATGCCACGTCAATGGCCGCTATGAGGCTGGTCTCGCGCGCCTGTCCAGTCCCGGCGATGTCAAAGGCAGTGCCATGGTCTACCGACGTGCGGATAATCGGCAGGCCAAGGCTGACATTCACGCCCTCGTCAAAGGCCAGGAGTTTCATCGGGATGTGCCCTTGGTCGTGGTACATCGCGACGATGATGTCATAGGCGCCTCGCGTGGCTCTCAGAAACACAGTGTCGGGCGGCTGTGGATCGGAGACATCGAGTCCACGGGCCCGTGCGGCGATCACCGCAGGCATGATCTCACGCGATTCTTGGTCGCCGAAGAGCCCTTAAGCCCGGCGACGCCTATTCTTGGCGCGGCGATGCCCAGCGCCCTGCAGCCACGGTAAGCCAGGTCGATCACCTCGGCCACGCGGTCCTGCCTTACGCGCCGGACAGCATCTTCCAGGGCGACGTGTGTGCTGACGTGCACAACGCGCAGACCCGGACCGACCAGGAGCATACTGACCTTCGTCGCGCCGGTTCGTTCAGCCAGCAGTTCCGTATGCCCGGCATAGGTGTAGCCGGCCTGATTCATCGCGTCCTTGTTGAGAGGGGCCGTGACCATCGCTGCGGCGTAGCTTTCTAGGCAGAGGTCGCACGCGCGCTGGACGTACTCGACCGCTGCGCGTCCGCTTGGCGCACTCACCGCTCCGACTTCACAGAGATCGGGGTCTGCATTGCCCAAGTCCAGCAGGTCGATCTGGCCTTCCACGGGCACCGGCGAGCCGATGCTTTGCAGAGGGTCTGTGACTGTCCTCATGTCGACATGAGGCACACTTTCCCATCTCATAGCGCGCTCCAGGATGCGCCGGTCGCCGACCACCAAGAAGTGACAGCGGCGGACCACGTCCTTGCGGGCCAGCGCTTTCAGCACGATTTCCGGGCCTATCCCCGCGGGATCGCCCATTGTGATCGCCAACACGGGCTGTGACGTTGGACTACTCATAGGTTACCTCGCCATCGAGCCCTAGCGCATGCAACCCCTGCATTACGCCGTTTGCGATGCGGCGACCGATCTCGCGGTAGTCCTCCTGTGTGAGGACGTTATCCCCGACTAGCGTGTACGGCGTCTCAAAGGTGATGCACGGTACTCCCAACTGGGACCAGAGATAGGAGCGGAAGCTGGGCGTTTCCCAACGGGAGGGATATCGCGCGACTCGCGCGAACTCACGGGCCGCATAGGGTGTCCCCAGAGCCTCTCCGGTCCAGTCAGCCCACTGCAGGACGACCTCATGGGCACCGCGGTCCGTATCGGGGTCGGGAACGTAGGCATAGACGCCGTTTGCCTCGCACGCGCCTGGCGCGTGGAAGTCGATCGCCAACACAGGCCGGCATCGCGCCCGCCACCGCCACAGGTCGCGCTGGAACACCAACACCTCGTGTCGCATCGGCGGGCGGCCCCAGGCGCGGTTGAGGTCGTAGGGGAAGTTGTCCTTGCCATAATCGCCTTGCTCGATGCCGTCGATATTCGCCAGCGGGATCGCCCAGACCAGAGGGGCATTGACTCCAAAGGTGGCCATAGCTCTCAGGAACCCGTCGAGTACCCAGGAACCGGGCGTTTCCCCGGAATGCTGGCGCGCCATCAGATAGAGCCCCGGGCGTTGTCCGCCGTCGGTCCCGTAGCCATTGCTCAGCCGGAGCAGCGGGCGCGCCGCCTGGCTCACGCCGATGGTATCAACGGCCCAGGCATCGTCTGTCTCAGTAACGAGCGCCCGGACCTCGCCCAGGCCATAGGGATAGCAATATGCGACATCGAGCGTGTGTTCGGGCGTCCCGACAGACCAGCTGATGGTTACCCTTCCATCGGGAAGGCGCTCCAGGTCGCCCTTCGGTAGCCGCCGCCACTCACTATCATCATAGCGCACAACCGGGCGCATCGCCGATGGCTCATTGCCGCCGAGCATGTTGGCGCTGTGCTTGAGTACGAGGCGGACCCCGGCCAGGGCTTGGCAATCTGGTGCTGGGCTCTCGTTCAGCGCCGGTTCGGGAGCACCCGAGCAACAGAGGCGGAAGCAGAACCACAGCGTCTCCGGGCCCCAGTGTGGATCGGGCGAGAAGCCGACTTCTACAATGTCGCCCAGGATATCGAGCGAAAGATCGCACGCATTGCCGTAGGGAATCCGGGTGTCGACTTCGATCCTCATGCTAACTCCTGTAGTGGGGCGGGCGGCCTGGCCTCATCTGTGTCCAGGTCCTGTGGCCTATTCTAGCATTAGCGAAGTCCCGCACAAAACCATTGAAGCTCCATCGATGTCGCGTAGAATAGCGCTACATTGACTCATAGGAGTGAAAACACCGTGGATCTCGCGATCGGAATCGAAGACGTCCAAGGTCGACAGCGCAGACGCGGACCGGGTCTCAGCCTCATGATCGGTTCAGGTTTGCTGCTCTTACTGGTGGGTGTGGCATGCGCCCCTCCTCACACGCCCTCGCCCCCGACTCCCGCACCGAGTTCCAAGATCGTGGTCGAAGACGCGCTGGGTCGGACGGTCATGTTTGAGAGTCCGCCCCAACGGATTGTGATCGCGGGCAAGGCCAACTTCATGCTCAATGACGCGATCTACGCCTTTCCTGAGGCGAGGGAACGCGTGGTCGCCCTGACCAAGGCGCAGCAGTCGACGGCGCCATTCCTGACGCTCCTAGAACCCAACTACGCGGCTAAACTCACCCTGACCCTGGAATCCACGGCGGAGCAGATTGCGGCAGCCCAGCCCGATCTGGTCTTTCTCAAGCAGATGATGCATGAAAGTGTCGGCCAAGCCCTGGAGGCAGCGGGCATCCCGGTGGTCTATCTCTCTCTGGAAACGCCAGAGCAATACGAGCGTGATATCGCCATATTGGGCACGATCTTCGCGAACCCGCAACGCGCGGAGGGGATCCAGGATTTCTACCACAGCCGGATGGATCGCATCAAGGTTGCCCTGGCGGGGCTCGATGCATCGGATCGCCCCTCTGCGCTGGTCTTGCAGACGACCACGGAGGGTGACGTAATCGCATTCGAGGTGCCCCCGACGACGTTCATCCAGACCCGTATGGTCGAGCTATCCGGCGGCGATCCGGTCTGGACTAAGGCTAGCGGTGGCGGCTGGACGGTCGTCGGCCTGGAGCAGATCGCGGCCTGGAATCCTGACCGGATCTTCGTCATCAGCTACTTCCAGAAGGTGGATGACGTGGTTGCGCAGCTCACCGCCGATCCAGCATGGCAAGGACTGGCTGCTGTCCAGCAGGGGCAGGTGTTCGGGTTCCCCGGCGACTTCTACAGTTGGGACCAGCCGGACTCGCGATGGATCCTGGGCCTGACGTGGATGACGACCAAGATGCACCCTGAGCTGTTCGGCGGCGTGGAACTGCGCAGCGAGATCGAGGCATTCTACGGCGAACTCTACGGTCTGGACGATGCAACGGTGGAGGCGGAGGTTCTGCCCTTACTGACGGGCGATGTGGCGCGTTGATAGCGCGGGAGTGCAGAGGGCCCGTCGGCTCCGGGACGTGGGGCGAACTGTCTTGTTCGCCTCCGGGCGATGGAGCGGGTGTGCTGCGTCGGGGAGTGCTTTCTCGTGGGCGAACACGACGGTTCGCCCGACACCATAGCATATGGGCGACACGCGACGCAGTACCCTGATCCTGGGGGCGCTCCTGGTAGCGCTGTTTGTGGCGTCCGTTTTTCTCGGGCGGTATCCCCAACCCTATTGGACCCCACCGCGGTTACTGTGGGAGGATCCGCTGGCGTACCAGTTGGTGCTTAACCTGCGCCTGCCACGGATCATCATGGCCTGCCTACTGGGGATGGTACTCTCCGCCGCCGGTTTCGCCCTCCAGATGCTTTTCAGGAATCCCCTGGTCGAGCCCGGGTTCCTCGGCGTGTCTCAGGGTGCAGCCTTCGGCGCCGCGTTGGGCATCATCGTGGTCGGCGCCTCCTCTTTCGCCCTTCAAGGCATCGCCGCCCTTTTCGCACTGCTTGGATTGGCGCTATCGACGCTTCTGGCCCGCCGCATCCGCTACGGTGGGTGGACGCTGCGCCTGATCCTCGCGGGCATCGCGGTGTCCGCGCTCTTTTCCGCTGGCGTGGGGCTGCTCAAGTACGTGGCGGACCCGTTGACGCAGCTCCCTGAGCTTGTCTTTTGGCTGTTGGGTGCGCTCTGGGGAGTGACCTGGACTGAGACGCTCTCGATCGTGCCGGTGGCGGTCGTGGCCCTTGTGATCGCTTATCTTATGCGGTGGCGGCTCAATCTGCTCTCGCTGGAGGACAAGATTGCGATCTCGCTGGGGAGCGCGCCAGCGCGGGAGCGGGGGCTGCTCCTCGTGGCGGTGGTCTCGGCGACGGCTGCCGTCGTTTCCGTCTCCGGGATTGTGGGATGGATCGGCCTCATCGTGCCACAGTTTGCCCGTCGGATCTTCGGTGCCGATGCCCAACGCGCCCTCCCAGGATCCATCCTTTTGGGGGGAAATTTCGCCCTGGTCTGTGATGATATCGCACGGGTCGCCTTTGCGGGCGAGGTCCCTCTGGGTATCCTAACGTCGTTACTGGGAGCCACGCTCTTTGCCCTGATGATGGTAGCACCGGCTCATACGAAGTCTCCCCACAGCGCTGCGACGCCTGGCGAGGATCACACACCGTGAACCCTCCCACGATTTCACTCTCTGATGTCGTGTTCGGCTACCACCAAGAAGGGCGCGCCGCCCGCGTGAGGTCGGCATCAAAACCCCTCTTTCAGAGGCTTTCCCTGGAGATCCCAGCAGGTACCATCACGACAATCCTGGGGCCCAATGGATCGGGCAAGACGACGTTGCTCCACCTGATCCTGGGTATCCTGGTGCCGGAGGACGGCGTGGTGTTGCTGGCGCGACGCCCACGTGAGACCTACAGTCGGCGCGAGATGGGCCAACTCGTCGGCCTCGTCTCACAGGATGAATATATCCCGTTCAACTTCACTGTTCTTGAGTATGTTGTTTTGGGGCGCGCGCCCCATCTCCAGTTACTCCAGACGCCGGGAGTGGAGGATATCTCCGTCGCAGAAGCGATCTTGGGGCAGATCTCGCTGGCGCATCTCCAGGACCGCTCGATCCAGTCGCTAAGTGGCGGGGAGCGCCAACTGGTGATGATCGCACGCGCGCTGGCCCAGCATCCTCGCATCCTGCTCCTGGACGAACCGACGTCGCACCTGGATCTGGGCAACCGTGAGCACGTGCTCGCGATTTTGCGGCAGCAAGCGGAGCAGGGCGTCACCGTGGTCTTTACCACTCACGAGCCGAATCAGGCTGCCGATGTAGCCGCATTCGTCGTGCTGATGCGCGAGGGGCGCGTGCTTGGGGCCGGCACGCCCGAGGCGGTGCTGACGACTGCGTGGCTTACACAGACCTATGGCGTGACGGTGGATGTCCTGGAGGTCGCCGGGCGACGCATCATTGTGCCCAGCAAACCGATGAGTGCCGCTCTGCTCGCACGCTAGCAGCCGCCGTTATCCTGGTTCTGCTCCCAGATCCGCAACCCGAATCGGCTCAGGTAGATGGGGATGTTGCGGTAGAGCGCGTTCTCGGCCTCGATCGACCGGATCATCTCCCGCTTGACGTACGAAAGCGCAGGGCAGAGCAACGTGACCGACCCCCCCTCGCCTCCCGCGCCGTTGACCTTCCATCCAAGCGCACCGTAGGCTTTCGCGATATCGATGATGCTCTGGGCGTCCTGGCTGATCAGGTCGGCATGGAGTCTACCCTGCGCAGCGGTGTTCTCGATCATCGCGGCCCCCAGAGCAGCCAGGTCGCCGGCGTAGACGGCATCTCGCGATTTCTCTGCTGTGGTTCGGAGGTCTTGAAGGCGCTTTGTCTCCGGGCCCTCGTTCTCCAGTTCCGCAATCACCTTCTCGTGCACCTGGGAGGAGACGTGGGACTTCCCAAGGTAGATCAGCACCAGCCGTCGCTCAAGCTCCCACCAGGTTGTGTTGGGCACATAGATCTGCGAGACGGACGCGTAGGGATACTGCGTCATCTCAATGTAGTTGATCCCGCCGTAAGCCGAGCAGAGCTGGTCCTGGATGCCCGACTGCTGTTTAAGCATATCGCTCTCGACCGAGTGCGCTGTGAAAGCCACTTCGTGGGGGCTGAGCTGCCCGGGTGTCAGCCGATCGAGCGCGCCGATCAGCGCCACGGTCACGGCGGCGGAGGTGCCGGTAGAGCACCCGCTGGGCGCCTCTGAGTAGATCGTCGCGTGGATGGCCAGGTTCGCGGGCACGCCCATCCGCTCGATCGAGGCTTCGAGGAGCGGATGATGGTCATAGCGGGAGCCTTCGGGTTTCACGGCAAAGCGCTCGCCGTAGTTCTCGGCATATAAGACGATCCGGTCCACGCCAGGCTCGTAGGGGTAGACCTCGATCTGTACCTCGACGTAGGGATAGACGCCAATGTTGAAGATCTTGCCGTGTTTGGCAAACCACGTGTCGGTCCACCCGCCGTTGTCGCAGATGCGGATCGGGGCCACGCTGTTGATGACACGCAGCGGTCGTCGCTCTCCTATGCTCACACATGCCTCCTCGGGATCTGGCAAAGCCAGGTGTTGCGGCTGTCCGGAAGGTTGCCACGGGCTATAATAGCGCTGTATGATCGACGATCAAGCGAGCGTATTCCCCTAACGACAATGACCACCAACTCGCAAGGGGCCGGGCAGGAAAAACGCGTAGTTATAGGCATCACCGGCGCCAGCGGCGCGATCTATGGTGTCCGCCTGCTGATGGCGCTCGAGGCTGCATCGATAGAGACGCACCTGGTGATCACGTCCCAGGGGGCGGTCACGTTGGCGCATGAGATGGGGATGACGTCGGCCGACGCCCAGGCCCTGGCCACGCATGCCTACGCGCCGCAGGACCTCGCAGCTCCAATTGCCAGCGGTTCCTTCGAGACCCACGGGATGGTCATTGCCCCTTGCTCGATCAAGACACTTTCCGCGGTGGCTCACAGTTACACGGACAATCTGCTCGTGCGCGCTGCCGACGTCACCCTCAAAGAGGGGCGGCCCCTCATC
The DNA here is from genome assembly GCA_025454475.1 of Anaerolineae bacterium. Taxonomy (GTDB): domain Bacteria; phylum Chloroflexota; class Anaerolineae; order B4-G1; family SLSP01; genus PWVB01. The sequence continues at coordinate 52,424 of JALOOJ010000003.1, read as the reverse complement.
CTGGCTGTCCGCGAGGCGCCGTTTCACCTTGGCCACCTGCACCTGATGGTGCGGGCTGCCGAGATCGGGGCCGTCATCTTCCCACCGATTCCGGCGTTCTACGCCCGGCCTACGACGATCGAGGCGTTGGTGGACCAGAGCGTTGGCAGGATCATGGCGAGGCTTGGGCTTAGCAACGATCTGTATGCCGTGTGGCGGGGGTTGGATGTTACTGATCCTTTAGTGCGATGATGCGCTGCGCCAGGTCGGGAAGGAACTCATAGTAGTCGAAGTTGCCCCAGCCTGCGATTCCGCCCCCCAGCGTAAAGATCGCGCTCCCCAGGACGTAGTCATCCTCGCGTAGGCGTTCGTCGTACCAGGCAATATCGTCGAGGAAATACGGGGCGCGCGTCGCCGGGTCCCAGATGTTCAGATTCACCTCGGTGAGGGCCAGAGGAACGACCTCGTTGCGGGGAATCAGGATGTCCCGATAGAGATGGCGGTAGCGTCCACCCAACACGCCACGATCCGGGTAGAGTGGGATGGTAGGGTCGTCGACAGGCTGTCCGGGGTACTGTGGCATCGGCTCGCCCCAGCGATCGCTCAATAGGGGGCCGCCGTATTCGTGGAGCGAGAGTACGTGTCCTCCGGCTTTGGCCTGCGCAAACACTCCCGTTTGGGCAATCGCCTGCCACTCGTAGATCTCCGGAACGCCCATACTATAGGAGAATAGCGCCAGCCTGTAGCCATTGGCCTCGGCAATCGGCATCGCAGCCTTGAAGAACTCACCCAACCACGCGTGTCCGGCGATCGTCGGCGGATCTGGTTCGTTCAGTACCTCCCAGTAGTCCACGCAGCTCTTGTAGGGCGCCCACTGCTGCATATGTACCTGCATATACGTGCTCGCCTTCGCCGCCGGATCGCCCTCGGCCGCGATTGCCTCCCAGGTGCTGTGCGACCACCGCCCTATGGTCACCGTTTGCGGCGAGATCTGCTTGACCTCGCACAGATACCCGAAGGAGAGCCCCTTGACGAGGGCCACGTGACCACCGGCGTCGCGCACTCGCCGAACGAGCTCCAGTGTCCCCCCCTCCGAGACAGCATGCGTGCCGATCTTGGACGGCCCGTGGGGGACAGCGGCGCTTGGAGGGGGTGAGGCGACGTAGCTACGCATGATCGTGGGGAGATAGGCTCGCCGGTATTCCGTCACGACGTGGAGGGTGACGTCAGCGATCTTGGGCCGGCCCAGAGTCTCGGTCGGCACGGCGTCGATCCTCAAGGTGGCGGTATAGTAGCCGATGGCGAGTCCCTGAGTGTTCACCGTCACTGTGAGTTGTTCACCCTGGCTACCTCCTGTGGGGGACAGGATTGGTACCAGCGTGCTGGTTGGGGAGAGGGAGACCGTCCAGGTCAGTGCGCCTGGTCCAGTATTGAGGATCGTGAGCGACCGAGTGAGCACCTTCGGATCGTTGATCTCGCTGATCAGCCCCAGGCCTGCCGGCTGTACGGATAGCACCGGGACGCCGTGGGGCCAAGGGCGCTTGTCCATTGCCGCGAGCGCCGTGTAGGCTGGCGTCAAAGCACCGAGCGGGGTCCCATCATAGCGCCGCAGCGCGTAATAGCGGCTGTGGAAACATGGCAGCCATGTCAGATAGTCGTGCCAATCGAGGTTCCAGACAATCATGCCCTGCATCCAGGGCCAATGTGTATCTGCGTATCTGAAGGCGCGGATGAGGTAGTCGGCCTGTGTCTGTGCGCTGACTTCCTGCCACTTGAAGTAGAGCAGGTAGTCCGGGTTGGCATCGCAGCTCAGCTCACGCCCATCGTCGGCGGGCCTTCGGATCCAGTTGAACTCCGTTGCCCAGACGGGGAGGCCAGCCAGGCCTCGGGTGACGAGAATACTGCGCAACTTCTCCACTCCGCGGAAAGAAAACGCGTTGCTTACCAGGTCGGGGTCGCGCTCCGGGGGAGAGGCAAAGCCATAGGGGTGGTAGCCGAACGCATCCATACACGTGCCGACTCCGTTGTCGAGCATCGTCTCAAGATAGACCCACTCGTCCATCGCGTCGCAGTTGTTCCCGACACCACAGGGCCAAGGCGAGGGGATGCGCCCCACAGGCGCCAAACCACCGCTAATCACCAGAGCGTGCGGGTCGATGGCCCTGATCTCGTCGCGGGCGATGCACACCATCTGGGCAAAGCGCGCCGGATCGGGGGTGTTGCCTCCCCAGCCGGACCCTCTGACGTTGGGTTCGTTGCAGATCTCATAGGCTTGCACCCTGCCCAGGCCTGCCTGCGCTGCGGAACGGATACGGCTGCGCCAGGCGTTGAGATCGTTGACGTACGCTCCACAGGCGACATTGTAGAGCACCTTTTGTGGGAGCACGCTTGTAGGAAAGCCGCCGTATTCGTCCCAGAGTTTGACCCACTCAAACCCCAACGGGTCGACCAGTTGCGGAATGCGGGAGAGTTCCCGCACGTTTACGCCGTAGCCCACGTGCGGAGCAGGCATCGTGAAGTCCAAGCAGTCGCTCGGGCCGTAGGCGGCCAGGACTTGATGAGTGGTGTCGACGTAGGCCATCGCGATCTCATCCGGCGTCAGCGTACCGACCGTAAGCGCGTTCTGGTATGTGCTGGTCGGATCCAGTGCCGACATCGTCCAATGCGCCAGCTCGGTGCACGTCGTGCGGTTCCAAACGAAGAGCTCGGTTGCGCTCGCGGACCAAGCCCGGGTCGGCTTGACCGCGAGCCGGAGCAGGTCGCCGTCCTTCGTCGCGCGGAGTGCGGCCTCTTCTGTAGCGACGGAGACAGTTCCGATATCCCGAACAGGGTACCAGACCTCGCGCCAAGACGTGACGCTGTGAGGCGCCAACCTTGCCGTGTCCCAAAACGTGGGGGCCAGGCCGCCGTGGAGCTCGACGTAGCCCGATGCATCGTCGGTCCACGTATGCCAATCCAGTGGGTGCGACCAGCCCATCGCGAATGCCTTCGCACCCGTTGCGGTCTCGGGGGGGAAGACCCGTACCATCCCCTCGCCCTGCAGGCCGTCGTAGACACCGATATAGCCCTTGGTCGCCTGCGGGTACTCGAAGAACCCCAGCCACTCGCTCCAGTTGCGGAGCTGCGAGTAATCCACACCCTCATACTGCGGCCAACTGAACCGGTAGTCCGGCGCTGTGGGCATTGTCGGGTAAGCGCCGGGGAGTCGTGCGTCGCCGGTGGAGTGAACCGACATCTCGGGGGCGTTGAAGATGAAGGAGAGCCCCTCGGTGGGTGCGTTGGTCGCACCGGGCGCCAAGGCCGCGTTGATCCAGAACTTGAAATCAACCGGCGCATCCGTGGGATTCTCTACCCGCGGGTTGAGGACCACGTGGCCACGATCGGATGGCAGGAAGACTTCAACAGTGGCGCGAAGGCGGTTAGTGGCGGTCGTGTCCTGCAGCGTCACTGTAACCCCGGCGGTCGAACTGACCACGGCCCAAGACCAGGGGATGCCCCATTCATATCCGTGTTCGTCGACCGGCAAGCACCATTCAATGCCCCCAACTGCTAGCCACCAGCCCTGCTCCGGCGGTCCCCAGCGCGTGGGCTTGATGACGGGGTTCTGGTAGAGCTGGTTGTGTCCCGTGGCCTTGTCGATGATCTCGTAGACCCGTCCCCCAAGCTCGGGTAGCAGTGTAACCTTGAGGTAGGTGTTCTCCAACACGAGAAGCGTATAGGTACGGGGCACGGCGGTGGGACTCGAGGCCAGGTACCGCGTCCAATCGAGCACCGGATACGTCATGTTGAAGGTGGAGTTGGTCGCGGTCGTCAGAAAACTGTCGTAGGGGTAGGTTGGGATGGAGATGGTCGAGGCATAGAAGGTCGTCGCACCGCCGGCGACGAGGGATGCTTCCTCTGTCGGCAGAGGATGGGCTGGCCGTGCAACGGTCGAGGCGTTGGTGAGGCAGAGGAGAACCGCCAACAGCACGGCTGTGACACTGGCCCACCTGAACTGCCCGATCCCGCCGACACGCTGCCAGGTGTCATCGCAGAAGCTTCGGGCCCGGCTCCGCACAACACGGCCCCACTGCATAAATGCCCCCTATGGCAACCCACCACTTGTGCCCTATTGAGCACTGTCGGTGGCCCCACGAACAAAGCCCCGTAAGGCCACGGGTTCTCCCGGATCGCGTCTCAGCAGACTGAGATCAGGCCAGCTCCCCCACCAGACCCAGGTCGGCCGCGATCTCCTGCATCGCCGCGAGCACGATGCCGATGTGCTCCGGCAGCGGGACACCGAGGCTTTCGGCCCCAGCTGTTATATCCTCGCGTTTTACGCCTGCGGCAAAGGCCCTGTCCTTCCACTTCTTTGTGACCGAGCTGACTTTGACATCCAGCAGCGACTTGCTGGGGCGGACCAGCGCGACCGCGGTGATGAGGCCAGTCAGCTCGTCGACGGCATAGATCGCCTTCTCCATCGCATTGCTGGCCGTCTCTCCCGTGAGGTCGGGCGCATGGGCCAGGACGCCGCGAATCAGTTCCTCAGGCCAGCCCTTCTCTCGCAGGATCTCGGCCCCTTTGAACGGATGGCCATCCGGCCCGAGATCCGGGTAACGCTCATACTCGAAGTCATGTATCAGGCCCACGACGCCCCATTGCTCCTCATCACCACCGAAGCGGCGCGCGTAAGCTCGCATCGCCGCCTCCACGGCCAGCGCATGGCCGCGCAGACTGGGACTGGTGGTGTACTCGGTCAGCAATGCCCATGCTTCCTCTCGTGTAGGCCATGCCATACGTTCCTCCTCTGATCATTATGCTCTGCAGTAACGCAATCGTCCCGGCTGCGTCCGGTGCGTAAGTCAAAGCACCGGTTCCGATCCTGCGGTCAGAACAGGCGTGCGTTACATCAGCTTGGTAATCTCAAAGCCTATGCCGCGCGACTCCTCTGCCGCCTGGATCGCAGCGGGCGATCCAACCACGACCACGCTGCCGAACTCAGCTACACGTCTCGCGACCGCTGCGAAAGCCCTGAAGTCCTCCGTGGTGGTGTTGAGTAGCTCGGTGCGGTACTGCTGCCGGGCCTCGTCGGTGTACCCGATTAGGACCCGAGCCATGGCGCTGAACCCCTTTGCATCAGGGAGCTGATAGGCATCGATATTCCCGATGGATCCAATGATGCCCTTGACAAGCTCCTCTCGGGGAAGAACCAGGGTCTCCAAGAACGCTGCAGTTTGGTCATAGATGTCAAGCGTCTGCTGTAGGTTGGGGTCGCGATATGATACGTAGCCAAAGGTGCCGGAATGTGAGTCGAAGATGCAGAACCCACCGTAGGCGCCGCCCTGCACCCTTACGCGCTCCCACAACCAGGTGCTGCGGAGATAGTGGGAGATGACCTCGGCTGATCCGTGGCGCTTGTATCCCAGGTCAAATAGGTTGGCGCCCTTGCTGACGTAGTTCACGTTTGCGGGCAGCGTCAGCCCCTCGGGCGCCAAGTTATATGTGGGCGTCCACGTCGCCACCGAGATGTCGCCATTGGGGAGCGATCCCAGGAACGCGTCCAGTTGGGGCTCGATCCCAGCCCAGGCCTCCGCATCCACCGTGACATTGCAGAGCATGGTGGTGCGGTTTATCAGCAAGCTCCGAACGAGTTCGAGCTTCTCCAGAACTGCAGGCCAATCGGTGCCGACCTCATCGACGAGTTTGCGCAGTGTGAAGAGATATGAGACCCCGCCGATCTGTTCGGCCACCCAGTGCGACTCGCCGAATTTGGCGCGCAGCCGCGAGGCAGCTACGCGATGGCCTCCGGGGACCAGGCCCGCTTCCTCTTGCGCCTTGCGTTCCAGCAGCATCTGCATGAAGCGGGGCTGGTTGTCGAGCTTCACCGCCAGCAGCACATCGTGCAAGATCGCCAGCAGGTCGGGCACCTGGGCCACCAGGGCTTTGCTACGTAGGAACGCCCAAGCTGCGGTTGAGCGGGAACCACGTACAGTTGAGGTGAAAGTGGACGGTGAGATGCCGCCGGTCTGCCTGCCAATGCGCTGGGTGAGCTTGACGAAGTCCTCGAATTCCGTGCCGATTTCTAGCAGTGCGGACAGGAATAGCTCCGTATAGGGCAGAAGCTCCTGGGGCAGCGCGCGTAGGTTGAGGCCCAGGTCAAGGTACACGATGCCGTTCGTGAACAGATCGTGATACAGGACCTGGACTTCGTGGTGGCTAGATACGTCCGTGGGCACGTGCTTGGATTCCCTGTCCAGGTCTGCAAGGCCCAAGTTGGGAATGGTCGCCAATGCCTCAGGTGAATCGGGCGTCTCCTGCAGTTTCTTGAGATGACGCGCTCGCTCCGCGACGGTTGCCAATTCGGGCTCGGACATAGAGGCCTTCGCTGCCGCCAGGCGAGCCTTCTCTGCTGTGTCCTGCCGGTCTTGCAGGTCAGGATCTGGCTCCAGGACTACGGTAAGCCTGTGCTGATTGCGCAGCAGGTGCTCGCGTACCAGGCCCTCAAAGTGCCGCGACTCCGCCTTGAGTGCGCTCTTCACTGCCTGCAGCGGCCTCTCAAAGGCAATCGACACGAACGGGTCGCCGTCGTGCAGCCACGTGGTCAGCGCCTGCAGCATCACGAACAGGCCGCGCGGGTAGTGTCCTGTGTTCTGCTCGCGCAGTTGGAACTCGACGGTGTTGACCGAGGCCTCAATCGTGTCCGCATCGAGCCCCTGGTCTGCAATGCCATTCAGCGTGTCAAGGATCAGGGCCTCAACGCGATCGACGTTTTCTGACGCAACTCCCTTCAGCCCAACGGAAAAATACAGCTGCCGGACGGAGTCATCCACACCGTCTCCTATGACATCCTCGCCCAGCCCAGAATCAATCAGGGCCTTGCGCAGCGGAGATGCGGGAGTTCCGACTAATGCATGCGACAGGATGTTCAGCGCCAAGGTTAGCGTGGGATCGGTGTTCTCCGGCAGCAGCCAGGTCACCGTCACCATGGATTTTGGAGTCTGCTCTTCGCCAACAGGGTAGGGCTTCACCAGCCGCCAAGGCTGAGAGCGCGCAGGCTGCAGCGAGAGAGCGCTATCGACGGGCTGCCGATCGTATTCGCTGAAATACACATCCAATATGCGTAGTCGCTCTTCCGGATCATCATCACCATAGAAGTACGCGCGCGCATTCGACGGATGGTAGTAGGTAGTGTGGAAATCAACGAACTGCGTGTGTGTGAGGTTGGGCATCACCTCGGGATCGCCGCCGGAATCGAGCCCGTACGCCGTGTCAGGGAATAGTCCTTGCTCACTGTACCGCGACACGAGATTGTCGGGCGACGCGTACGCACCTTTCATCTCGTTGAACACCACGCCCTTGTACGTGAGCGGCTCCTCAGGGGACTCCAGCTCGTAGTGCCACCCTTCCTGTTCCAGGACTTCGGGTGTCAAGCGGGGATGGAAGACCGCATCAAGGTAGACGTCGACGATGTTGTAAAAGTCCTGCAGGTTCTGGCTGGCCACAGGGTAGCACGTCTTGTCGCTGAAGGTGAACGCGTTGAGGAACGTGTTGAGCGATCCTTTGACCAGTTCTACAAAGGGTTCCTTCACTGGGTACTTTCGCGAACCACAGAGGACAGAATGCTCCATGATATGCGGTAGCCCGGTCGAATCGGGCGGGGGCGTCCGGAAAGTGATGCCGAAGACCTTGTTCTCGTCGACGTTTTCCAGCGAGAGGACCTCGGCGCCGGTCTTGACGTGGCGGTAGTGCTTCGCCAGGGTGTTCAGTTCCGGTATTTCCCGCTGCTGCAGCAGTTCAAAGCCATGGATTTGCGTCACGATCGTGTATCTCCCTTGTGGTTACCCACTAAAGATAGGCAGTGGCTCGCCCAAGACCGGCGTCGGATGGGTCACGTGGGTCTCCCACCAGGCGAGCCACAAAGCCGGGATTTCGCGCAGGCGATAGCGGATCAGGTACCATCCCTGGTGTTGATAGCGGTTGGCGCTGTATCCAACCACTTCCAGCCCCAATGCGCCGCATGTCACCAGCGCACGGGGAAGGTGATAGCGTTGCGTGACCAAGGTCGCGCGCGACAATCCGAAGATGTCCCGAGCTCGGTAGCATGTGTCGTACGTTCGACGCCCGGCATAATCGAGGATGATGTCCTCGCGCGGGATGTTGCGCTCCAGCGTATAGGCCAACATGACCGCCGGCTCATTGTACTCAGCGATCCGGTTGTCGCCGCTGAACAAGAGCTTCTGCACCCGGCCCGCCTCATAGAGCTCGATTGCCCCTTCGAGACGCTCTCGCAGGATCAGGCTGAGCACCCCGTTGGGCCAGTAGCCTGCGCCGAACACGATCGCGACCTGTTGATCCGGTATGACCGAAAGCTCATCAGGCGTGTAGATCGCCTGGTTGTATCGCCCGGACAGTGTCCACATCGTCCAGATGGCCAGCACTGCACCCATCGACAGCACGCTCAGTAGGGACCAACCTAGCCAGCGTTTGATCGCATCCTCCTCTGCGGCGAGCTCATGCCCAGTGTCGGCGCCTATGATAGCACAAAACCGGCGTGAGAAATGGGAGCGGGGGGGCAGGAACAGCGGCATAGGCAATCATGCTGCCCGACCGCGATAGGGACCTTTGAGCCTTGCCTACTGAGCGGGAGGCCTGGCCAGCCGAAATGCTCCAGGCCTAGGGGAGGGCAACCTCGGCCACCGCCCTCACAACTGCCGGGTCATCTCCCGACACCAACCACACGTGGCTGGCACAGCGATATAGGTAGATCGTGCCCTGTCTGCCGGACCACCAGCGTCCCCCGGTCAGGGATGCCGGGGATGTGGTGTCGCTGATCAGGCCCTTTACAAGGGCACGCGGCATCAGGTCGAGCAGGTTTCCATAGAACGAGGCCGCCGTCCGCGAATCATCCCAAGCCAACTGCCAAGCCCAGACTGTGGCGCTCTCCGGGCCTTGCCACACCTGCAGCAGATCACCACCCCATCCGGTCACTGCATCGGCGCCCAGCGCCCCCTGGCTCCAGGCTTTGACTACCAGCCCCATCAGCGCTTCGCCCAACGTATCTGTACGCGTGAGCGTCCAACCGGGACCTAGTGCGGGTTCGATCGGCAGAAGCATGAGAGGTTCGTCAGGTATTGCATAGCGATCAGGGTGCAGGACCTGTTCGGTCGACCGCGGTGGGCGGAGGACAACGGCATCCATGGCCGTGGTTCCCTCAGCCCAGTACCGGGAGGAGAGGAAATCGACCCCAAGATCCAGGTCAAGACAGGCGACCTCAGACAACAGCTCTGCGTCCCCCCGCCATCGCGGGCAGGACGCACGGGCAATGTCATCTCTGATCGCAGCCGCGGCACCGGGAATGCTACCTGGCTGGGCCGGCATCACACCGTTGGCCAGCCAGACGGAGACCACCGCATCACCTTGGGCCACCGCCGCGATTGCCAACCGACGATCTATCGACCCAGCGTCACCCTGAAGTGCGGCGAGGTCGCCGTAGTTATCGGAATACGCACGCGCGAAACCAAAAGCAAGTTGTGTTTCAACGACCGCGAGCTGCCCGTCCCAGTCACGGCGTAGGTAGAGCTCCGCCGTCTCAGGGGCGTAGAGGGACGCCACTAGTTCGGCCTGAGCCACGATATCGATGCGTGGCGGCTCCGGGCTCCACAGGCCCAACACGTTCAGCACCTGCCAGACCTGCATAGGCAAAGGAGGACGCGCCCGATAGTGAGCATAGAGGGCTCTGGCCATGTCGAGCTCGTCGACGAGTGTTAGCGGGGTGTCATAGCGGGTACGCGCCTGCCGTGCAGCGGCGACCTCGGCGGAGATGTAGCCGGCGCGGAAGACATCGAATGCCGGGGCGGGTAGGGAGATCTCTGGGGTGCTGGTAGGCACGTTCAACACTGTGGGATCGACCGTGCTTGTTGGAGCCGGTGTCACCGATGTTGAGAAGAAGGGTGTAGGTGCCGGGGATGGCTCAGACCAGGCTGCTCCCGACGCCGACCAGACGCTCCATGCCAACATGGACACGACGCCAATGACACTCAGTGCGAGCGCCAAGAGGATGACGCGCTGGCGCTGAGTCAAGCTCTCATCCCAGTGCATCTCGATACCTCGCATTCGGCCTCGATACACATCAACCGCATCGCCTATCTCCTCGAGCTAATCCGGACCGTGCTACCTCAGGAGTAGCAACGCTCTGCCTCGGCACCACGGCAGAGAACGGGCGACGATCATACCGTTTTCATACAACCAATTGTAAGGGACGGCTGTAGTCTGTCAAGCATCAGGTTCGATCGCAACTGTTTCGGAACGGGGACAAGTTGGCAACGGCGACCTTGCTACAGACCTATTGCGCAGACTGGCGCCAACTTGCAGCTACCACTTGCCAACTATCACCCCACAGCTATAATGCGCAGACGGCTCGGGCGGAGAGTTCAATGGCGCACCTTTGTGGCAAGGGAATCTGGCTCACACATTCACACGACTTCGACCGTGCGGTCGAGATGGCAACCCGTATTGGTGGAACGCATCTCCTTGTGAAAGTTGGGCACGGTCCAATCTTTTTCCCGGAAACGACGCGCGACATGCTTCAGCGTGTCCGTTCGCTGGGCCTGATCGCGATTGCCTGGGTGCAGTTGACGGGTGCATCTTCACCCGATACACGTAGGGCTATCGCCGAGTCGCTGAATCGAGGGTATGAGGCGGTCGTGTTGGTGTTGACGCAGCATGTCGGCCTGCCAAGCGCACCACTGCAGGCACTCGCCGAGGCGCTTGTCGATGTCGAGATCCCGACACAGCGTCTGTTCCTCGCATCGCCGCCGCTTGTTGATTCTATGGACCGAAGTGCGCTTGAGGCGCTCGTATCGGTGTGCCAGGGTGGGTGGATGCCCTTATGCTTTGCGGCACAGTCTGACGATGCCATCGAGGTCATTGACCAGGAAGTCTACCACAAGCTCGATGCACTCAGCTTGATCTGGGGCAAGACGCCGGACGTCTACCCGGTGCTGTCACAGAGCCGCAGCTCGGATGCGAAAGAGATGCTACCCGAGGAGTTCATCCCGTGGGTCGAGGGCATTGCGCGGCACGGCGTCGATTTCTTCAGTATCTACGATGTGGCAAGCACTGAACGGGCGCTTTGGCCGATGGTTCAGGCGGTGAATGTGGCGTGTATGGAGACCGAGGGTCGCAGCCCAGTCCAGGATAAGGTGATGAGTGTCAGCACTGCCGCAGGTGTCACGACCGTGGCACAGCCGGTCTATATCACGGTGAAGACCAGCGACTCAGTCTGGGGAATCATCTCGCGGCATGGGCTCAAGCGTGAGCAATTCTGGAGCTGGAATGGCCACATGTGGGACAGTCGCGGCCTGCCCCGAGATCCTGACTATCTGCAGGAAGGGTGGCGTCTCCGCGTAAAGTGATCGAACCGGCGGGCGGAGCGCCATTGCGACTCGCGAGGACTATGGTATAATGCCATTTCGCCGCCACTGCTGGCGGCTTCATTATGAGAAGGTCTCGGGGGAGAGGATAGATAACATGAACCTGGTCGAATCACTTGAACGCCAGATGGCAACACCCAATCCGAATGTGCCCGATTTGTCGGTCGGTGATACCGTTCGCGTCCACGTCCGCATCGTTGAGGGTGATCGCGAGCGCATTCAGCCCTTCCAGGGCACGATTATCCGAATGCGCAACGGGAAGAGCGCCGGCGCGAGCTTCACAGTGCGGCGCATTGCGTCGAATGGCATTGGCGTCGAGCGCACCTTTCTGCTGTACTCCCCCCGCGTGGAGCGGGTCGAGGTCATGCGGCATGCTAAAGTTCGCCGCGCAAAGCTCTACTTCCTTCGCGAGCTCAGTGGGCGTGCGGCCCGGCTTAAGGAGCGTCGCGACTGATCTGGTCCGCGGTACGATACGTGCTTCAGGCTGCGGCGGCTGGGTCATCTCCGGTTCCAGGAACTGCCGTTGAGTACTCGGGGTAAACCATTGATCGGTATGACCGGGCGGAAGGACACTTCCGCCCGGTTGCTTAGCACCTCCATGCATGCCGTCGGGGCCACCTATACGCGGGCTGTCCAGCGTGCCGGTGGTACGCCGGTAATCGTCCCCCCGGTGATGCACGAGACAGACTGGCCTGTCCTGCTAGAACGCTTGGATGGGCTATTGCTCACCGGCGGCGAGGACATAGCTCCGGCCCGCTATGGACAGGCGCTTGAGCCCTGGACCGGCCTTGTTGATGACGAGCGTGACTATGCTGAGTTGGGCCTGGTCCGAGCCTGGTTGGCGTTGGGAAAACCGGTCCTGGCCATCTGCAGGGGACACCAATTGCTCAATGTCGCGTTGGGCGGCACTCTGTACCAGGACATCATGGCTCAGGTCGCCAACACCTTCGACCACGCTTACGTTCCCGGCAGGCCGATGGAGGACCCGGTCCACGATGTAGCTATCGAGTCCGATAGTGCGCTCGCCCGGATTCTGGGAGGCGAGCGCTTTGCGGTTAACAGCGCGCATCACCAGGCCACGTGGCTGCCCGGACAGGGACTGGAGATTGTGGCTCGCGCTCCTGATGGAATCGTCGAGGCGGCGGAGCTCAGGAACCACCCGTTCTGTCTCAGCGTGCAGTGGCATCCGGAAGCAATGCTCAAGCTCTCCGACACGATGTTGCCGCTCTTCGATGCCTTGATCGCCGCCGCGAGGTGAATATACCCGCGACCGACAGAGAACGGCGGGGATAGTCCCCGCCGTTTCTTTGTCTCGATGGGCCGCCGACGCCGGTGGACGACTCTCACACGGTCTTGGGCGGCTCCTCAGCTGTCTGCAGCGTGATGGGGCGCCCTTGCTTAAAGGACTCCAACTGCTCTTCCAACTCGTGACGCCGGTTCTCAGCTGCTGACTTCCCCTCGTCGACCAACCGGTTCACACCCTCTCGAATTCGCACCTGCAGCTCGGATCCCGAAGCCGGGGCGAAGAGCAACGAGAGCATCCCCCCGGTCCAAGCACCTGCGAGAACTCCGGCAAGGAATACAAAGAACTTGCGCATAGTTTCACCTCCGCTGATCCGTTGACTCCATACCGTATTATATGCTAAGGCTCGGTACGGGCAATGCTGTCAGTCTGAGGGCGTGGATGAGGGTGTCGCCGACACTGAAGGTGTCGCCAATACCCTCAGTGTCGGCGACAGCGTCAGCGTCTCAGACACCGTCAGCGGCGGAACGGGCGAGTCGCCCGTGGTCCGTGGAAGCGGATCGAGGGCCTCGCGCAGGATCAACATCCGGGAGACCCATCCCGTTCCCTCAGCTGGCGGGCATGGCTCAACCTGTAGAGTAAGGATCGGGCGGCCGCTTGGTGAGTCGATGTAGAGGTTATATGTACGGTCAGGCACTACCGCGAAATCAGCATAGCCCAAGCCCTTCTGCGGACGCAGCCCTGTGATGGCGCGATCGGCACCGTCATCCCAGATGAGCCAGATCTCACGCATCGGCAAGCCCACCAACCCCTGGGTCTCACGTCCCCGGATGCTGACGGTCTGAGACATCTCGAGTGATATGGCCAGGATTGGCTCGAGCTCACAGGTCAACGTCTGCGAGACAATCGAGATGGGGTCGGTCATCGTGAGTGCTGGTGGTGTCGCAGTTCCGGCTGCTGCGGCTGAGCGCGGTGTTGGCTGAGGTCGGGGTGTTGCCGTCTCAGTGGGGGACAGCTCGACCAGCGGGACTGTGGGACTGGGCAGTTGCTCGGTGGCGGGCAAAGCGAGTGCGCCGTCGCCCTCTGCATAGACGCTGACACCTGGCCCGGAAGCCCCATAGGCCAGGGCCAGGCCTGCAATACGCTGTAGGATCTCTGCTGGGCGCCCCTCTGCTGCCGCGCGTTCGAGAGCTTCGGTGGAGACTGCAGCGATCTCTGACGGTGGAAGATTGAGCAGCCGCGTCTGTGTACGCTCCCAATTGCCATCCAACCCATAGCTCCAGGTCGCCATCCGGATCCAGTCCTGGCGGTAGCGCGCTGCCATCATAGGCGGATAGGTGTCGAAGTACCTAAGGGGCATGACAAACCAGGTGAAAATCAAGCCTCCCACCAGCCCGAGGAGCAGCCCCACGATCAAAACGCCCCACGATCTCACTCGCGACTCCTGGCAAGGTATGGCGCCATCGCGGGTGAGTCCACCTCCAATGCCAATGCGAGAAGAGCTAGCGGCGTAACAAGATCGGTGCTGCGGCCCTCCTGGATCCAACGCTCTGTCAATACCACCAATGGTGCGGTGTAGGGGCTCGCGCCGAGGGCCCTCAGGCGCAGATCGGCGACGGCGATGTCACCTTCCGCCTGGTAAGCGGCAGCAACGAGGCGCAGATACTCAGCCTGATAATCGGCGCGCATCGAGGCAGGCGTAATCTCCTGCCGGTCGAGGGGAAAGAGAACCCAACCGATCAGCATTGCCAAGCCGATTCCCGCTGCTATCCCGACAAGGAACGCGAGAAGTCGCTTCATAAGTAAGAATGATCTTACCGCGGATGCCACGAACGACAATCCGGGCGTAGCCTGCGCGGGCCTTATTGGTGGCGAGGTCGCTCAGAAGCAAGCGCCTAGAGTTGGGCTGTTCGCCGGACAGGCGCCGCCGGGGCTCTGAATCGCGTCGTGCCAGTTGAGTCGTAGCCCGAAAAACCTGAGCAACAACGCGCCCAAGAGGATGCACTGCTGGATCCGGGTGATGCCGTACGCCCCCACAGATCTCCAATCAATCCATGCGTGCTATGAACGGCAAGTACACCGGGTTAACCGTGATGACGTACGCCGCAGTGATAGGACCCCAGGCCCCGCCTGCATCTTTGCCCCGCACAAGGACCATGTGCCTGCTCTGTGTGTAGTCAGATATGGTCGTCGTCAAGACCAATGTACCCGTGACGGCCTCCATAGGGCCGTTGAATGCGCCATCGGCAGCGGTCAACGAGACAGGGCTTGCGCCCTGCCACGGAAACGCGTCGACATAGACCTCCGCTTCGGTAACCGCCAGCCCGCCGTTACCTCGATCATCGATGCTGGCGGTGATGGTAATGACGGGAGCCCCCGTGACAAGCGTGGCCCGAGCGCTGACTGCCACCGCATCAGGGCCTGCCGGGGTCAGGTAGGGTGTCCGCGCGACCTTAGCCGCGTACAGGAGAGCGTCCAGATTGGGCCGGATCAACGCATCGTAGCGCGAACAGGGTGGGTAGAAGCCATCCATGGCGCTGCCGATCTCGAAGGTGTAAGCCGCAACCCCTAGCTCCCCATAGGCGAAATCGTCCGTGGTGCCCGAGGCCGGGTAGAGCGCGCTGGCCTGTTGGGCGATGTAACCGTTGAACGACGTCAGCTTTCGCCCAAGCTGAGCCAGTTGCGCGTCGTTCGGCGCTATGGTGGTTGTGTGCCCCCAGGGCCACAACACGAGGTTGCTGTAACTGTGAAGTGAGATAAACAGCCCGGTTGCATCGTCAGGCGCAGGAGCGTCGCCCGGCGCGCGCTGATCTGCGAAGAGGGTCTGGAGATATCCTTGGACTACCTGTGTCTCGGTCTCGGAGGCTGCATAGGGCCCCTGGTAGGTCAGGCTGCATGGATCGCCACTTGCGCCGCCCCAGGCGAAGCTGGAATTGCGGTTGAGATCTACGCCGAAGGTCGTACTTCCGCATGGGCCGTTGCTTGGATTGGCATTCTTGCGCCAGTAGGCCCACGGGGAGCCAGCCTCATTGCGCACGTGGCCATCAGGGTTCGCCGTCACCATAATCTCAATGCGATGCTGATCCAGCAACCACGTGGTGTCTGCGTTGTCTCCGTATCCTTCCAGGAGCCGCTCGGCGAACGCCATCGCGGTCTCGGGCGTGATGAGCTCCCGCCCGTGGATGTTGGCCATAAGGAGGAAAGTGGGTTTGTCCAGCCCTGTCCCCAGATTGGTGAGGCGCAGAACCCAGAGGGGACGCCCCTCATAACTTGTGCCCAGCGACACGAGATCGGACAGCCCCGGATACTGCCCGGTCCACAAGGCCAACTGGGCATACAGCTCGTCGACCGTCCGATAGCACGGGAAATCCGGGATGGTGAGGGCCTGAGCGGGCGCAGCAGGCACGACATCGAAGCCGATACCCTGCGCAAGCAGCCAGCGGGCATCCGCTTGGGTGATCCGGGCGACCACGCTTGCCGCGCCGATGCCCCGTGACGGGGTCACCATCTCCCAGATGTCCAATCGCTGAGCCAGTCGGGCCAGTTCCGCCTGAGACGCAACGGCGATCCTGACAACTTCGCCGCCGTCGAACCGAACGCTGAGGCTCTCACGAAGGGCCTCCTGGTTGGCCGTGACCGGGCTAGACAGGCCTATGAGCAGCGCCACAAAGACCAGGGTGCCAGTAGCATACCGGAAGCTACGGCTGTTCCTCCCGCGCACGTGTGGGCGGCTCTGGGAAGTGCGCGTCATTGGGGCATACCGGCGCAGCTCAATGGGGCGCTTACGGCTGACCTGAAGGGTACAGGGTGGTGAGACAATAGCCGACGCCGCGCCGTGTCTCCAGAACAAAGGGGGCTTCGGTCTGTCGTAGTGCTTTGCGCAGCCAGTGGATATGCACGTCGAGGGTCCTGGTGTCGCCCATGAAATCGGTGCCCCAGACATCCCTCATGAGTTGTTCTCGGGTGATCACCTGATCCGGGGAATCAAGGAAGGCCAAAGCCAGATCCGCCTGCTTGCGGGTGATGGGTACCTGTTGACTCTTCCATATGAGAAACAGGTTCTCAGTATCCACGCAGAGCCCACGCCACTCAACGATCTCCTGCGGCTTAGCCGAGATCACCCGCGCCAAACGCCGCATCAGCTGCTGAGTTGAGAAAGGATAGCGCAGGTATCCGTTTGCCAGTGGCATCTGGTCAAGTCGCATGCCCTTGCCAAGGAGAAGAAGTGTCGCTACCGACACGCCGGCGAAGCTCTCGAAAAAGCGAGCAATGTCAAAGCGGATGGAGGGCATATCGATGAGGATAAGGTCAGGATGCCTCCGCTCGACAAGCTGCAGCGCCTCGCGACGCAGTGACGTGACCATCACCTGGTAGCGATCCTCGATCGCTGCACATAACTGGCGTTCTACCGAGCGGTGAGCGACCAGAAAAAGGATCTGTTGTCGATCCACAACCACCGTCCTTGTCTCTTCAGAATCACCGATGGGCAGCGTTGAGTCCCGATGTGCATTGGCCCGTCGTTTCCTGGCCCTTGTAGCAACGGGCTCTGCCCTGTTGAGAAAGATGGGTGCTAAGTCGATGTTGTGGGATCAGGGACGCAGTTGTACAGTATACTGAAATGTGCTGAGGGGACAAATCACGGAAGCCTGACCGCCAGCTCCCCGGACGTACCTGGGTACCGGGGCATAGGCGGCCCCAGTTGACGAGACGTGGCCGGACCAGCTCTACCACTATGTGACGCCGATTCGTGTAATCCTGCCGGGCCTGGCTTACCTTGGAGGACCTCGATGCATTTCGCGTTTCTGAACCCGCAGGGAAACTTTGATCCGCTCGATAGCTATTGGACCGAACACCCGGACTTCGGTGGCCAACTGGTCTACGTCAAGCACGTTGCCCTGGCGCTTGCAGAGATGGGCCACACCGTCGATATCCTCACGCGCCAGATTTGCGACGCTGAGTGGCCAGAGTTCCGCACACGTGAAGATCACTATGCGGGCAGCCCCAATGTCCGTGTTCTACGCCTGCCCGCCGGTCCCCCGGTATTCCTGCGCAAGGAGCTCCTTTGGCCCCACATTGTGCGCGATTGGGTGCCTAACATCCTGCGATTCTATTCACAGGATCGTGGTCTCCCGGACGTCTTCACCGCCCACTACGCCGATGGGGGTATCTCCGGGGTGCTTCTCAGCGAGCATACCGGAGTGCCTTTCACCTTCACCGCGCACTCGCTGGGTGCACAGAAAATGGAGAGCGCTGGCGTCACCTTTGAGAACCTGGCGGCGATGGATGCACACTTCAACTTCGCCTGTCGCATCTTTGCTGAGCGGCTGAGCATGAACCGTTCGGCCCTGATCGTCACCAGCACGCGCCAGGAGCGCTTCGAACAGTATTCGCATCGCGTCTACCGGGAAGCCGTCGATGTTGGCGATGACCACCGGTTCGCTGTGATCCCTCCTGGTGTCAACCTTAGCATCTTCGGCCGCGACGTCACCTGCAATGACGAGGTCGTTACGCAGGCGCATATCCGCGATATGCTGGCGCGCGATCTCGCCCCCCACCGTCGCGAGTTCCCCGCGATTATCGCTTCCAGCCGTCTTGATCCCAAGAAGAACCACCTCAATTTGGTCAGAGCCTATGCGGAGTCCTGTGAGTTGCAGGCCCGGGCGAACCTTGTGCTTTTCACCGGCGCACTGAATGATGCGCTGCGAGATGATGCCGGGGCTGAGTCTGAGGAGAGAGAGGTGTTGTCTGAGCTCCGTCAGGTGGTCAGGGATCGGCACCTCTGGGGAAAAGTGACCTCCTTTGCCCTGCATGGGCAGCTGGCATTGGCGGCTGCCTATCGCTATCTGGCGCAGAGAGGCTCGGTCTTTGCTCTCACAGCGCTGTTTGAGCCCTTTGGCCTTGGCCCATTGGAGGCCGCGGCTGCAGGCCTCCCGCTGGTGGTGACGCGGAACGGTGGCCCCAGTGAGAGCTTGCGTGACGACCATGGTGATTACGCCGTCCTGGTCGACCCAGCAGATCCTGAAGACATCGCGCGTGGGCTACTTCGTCTTCTCCAGGATCATGCCGCCTGGGTCGACTTCGCCGAGCGTGGCCGACAGCGGGTCCTGGGCCACTATACATGGGATCGGACCGCTGCAGGTTACCTGGCGCACGCCAAGGCGATCATTGCCGATCCTCGGACCTATCGGTACACACGGCGTCTACCACTTCATCCGCTATTCGAAGTCGCGCGACTCACATCCGCTGTTGAGCCCGACGGCCAACCTGTGCAGGGGAATAAGACCGCACTTGAGGAGCTGCGAACGCTGTACTTCGGGGATGTCGAGAGTCGCCAAGGGGAGGACCGCGAACGCGGTATCAGCGTGGTTTCAGCCAAGCCTGGCCAATAGTGGGGGCAAGAGGTTGGCCCAGTCATAGGCCTCGACGTAAACGCGCGCACGGCTTCCCCAGTCAGCGCGAGCGTTCGGATCACGTGCCAGCTCAATACAGGCTTCAGCAAAGGCATCCGGGGCATCTGCCAGGATCATTGCACGCTCCGGCCTGTCGAAACCCTCGGCCGCCAGCGACGTCGCGACCACGGCTTTGCCCATCGCCGTCGCTTCGAGCAACTTGAGGCGGGTTCCTCCTCCCACAAGCAGCGGCACGACGTAGACGGCCGCGTCACGGATGTGGGGCCGAGTGTCGTCCACGTTGCCGGTGACCGTGATGCCGGGATGTTCCCGCAGAGCATCCAGCCGCCTGTGAGGCCGGCGCCCCACAATGTAGAAATGGGCTTCAGGCAACGTCTCGCGGATCCGTGGCCACACGCGGTTGGAAAACCAGAGCACACCATCCACATTCGGTCGGAAGTCCATTGTACCGGTGAACACAAAGGCGGGCTGGGCCAGGGCCGTCGGAGCCGGTCCGAACCCGAAGGCTGGGGCTTGGTCGAAACTGGCGTAGGCCGCAACATCGATGCCGTTGGGGATCACGAGCGGGTCCAGTGTGGGGACGACAGCACGCAGCGCCGCGCCATCCGCGGCGGAGACTGCAATGACCGCATCCGCACGGGCGCACACTTCGGCCTCATAGCGACGGAGTCGGCGCCACTGGATAGAGGAATACAGCGCGCTGGGCCACCGTGCAGGCTGTCGCCAATCGGAACCCGCGGTACGCCGCTGCAGCACGTACTCGCAGTTGTGATCGTCGAACGCGATCCGGGTTTCCTCGGGGATATTGGCTGCGGAACCCGCACCCTTCAGGGTGTAAGGCGCCATCTCCAGGCCTTCCACCAGTATCCAGTCGAAACGATAATGCATCAGCCAGTCATTGAGCACTGCGCGAAATGGCGCACTTGCCAGACGCTGGGCGAGATCAGGAAACGTGGTAGTTACCAGATCCCGGAGGCGGTGGGTTGGGGAGCGACTTGGTTGGGGCACAAGCGCCACACGCTCCACCATGTGGGCCAAGTCAGGATCGGGCGTCTGCGCCTCGTCGGGAGCGGAAAACGTCAGCAAAGAGATCCGGTGAAGGGCTGCCAGTCCCTTGAGCAGTCCCCAGTTGCGCAGTGCCGTGCCCTGTCGCGGAGGGTAGGGCGACTGCGGCGTGAGCATCAGTACCGAACTCATCGCCACCGCCTATGTCAGGCGTAGCCGCGCTATGGCTGTGCTGACCGCTAGCACAACGTGAAGTCCCCACGACAGCAGGCCCTGGAGGCCCCAGAGATTGCCCTGCAACACTGTCAGGAGCTGTAACAAGCTGCTGCCCATAATCGGCAGTGTGCCGATCACGATGCCTACACCCACCAACCACCACAGGTGCGGCCCGTGGCGCCGCCTTACGGCCCGCCACACAATCTCGGCGATCACCGTTCCAGCCAATGGTGATAGGAAGACCAGAAACCACCACGAACCGAGCATAGGGAGGATGCTGGCGACTCCTCCCAGGAACGCGGAGATCACCAGCGCCACGACGTAGTCCGTGGGGCGCGATTGGTCGAACCGCCGCTGGCGTCCCCGTTGGCATTCGCCACAGATATAGCCGACCGGGGTTCGTCGCGCGCAGCGCACGCACATTGGCCTGTCGCACTGGTAGCAGCGCAGGGTCGTCTCGATCTTGGGGTGCCTGTAGCAGAAGAGGGCTTCGTCAGTCGGCTCGGTCATGCGCCTCTCCATTGTGGGGTGTCAGACGTTCGACCAGCGTATCGTAGAAGTCATTGCGACTGCGTAGCCTCAAGAACCGCGCCTTGATCGCACTTCGCTGAACCTGCACGACGTCGCCGTCGTGGAGTTCCCCCTCCATACGGCCATCTACGGAGAGCATACCATCCATCTCGGTCTCCACACGCACTTCGACAATGGCCTCAGCGTTCAACACGAAAGGCCGCTCCAGGCTGAGGTGCGGTGCCGCGGGGATGAGGACGATATTCTCAAGCCAGGGTGGCAGGATCGGGCCACCGACCGCGTAGGCGTAGGCTGTCGAGCCTGTAGGCGTGGCCAAGATCAGGCCATCGGCTACATATCGTGTCATGAAGGCGCCGTCGACCGAGGCGTAGAGCCGTACCGTCCGGGCGAGAGCTCCGCGGCTGATAACTGCATCGTTGAGCGCTTGTTCCTGAGCCACGATGGCGCCATCGCGGAGCAGGGACACGCAAAGCATCATACGCGCCTCGACCGCCCCCTCGCCGTTCAAAACGCGCTTCAACGTCACTTGCCAGGCTTCAGGGGCAGCTTCCGTCAAGAACCCCACCCGACCAAGGTTGATACCGAGCATAGCGATTCCGGCAGGTGCGGCCCTCTGCGCGACGCGCAGGATCGACCCATCGCCACCGAGCGTTACCAGCAGGTCGGCCGACGGGCAATCCTCGACATACTCCAGCGTCGTGTAGGTCCAACAGCCCACGCCAAACGCATGCAGCCAGGCAGCAATGTCGTCAGCTAGAGGGCGCGATCTCTCGACACGCGCATTGTAGATCAGACCGATCGTCCGGATGTCAGTGGTGCAGGTGTTCATGCGTCCTTGTAGGGCGATCTCGCGGTCAGACGCCTGTGATGTCCCTTGGTGCTATCCTGCCACCGGGAGACTCAGTCAGGGTAGCCGGTCCCGCAGCAGCGTGACAACTGCCGCTGCAGCCACCGTGGATTGATCGCCGCTGGCCATATCGCGGAGCGTGACCTCGCCCCGCTCGATCTCATCGTCACCGATGATGACTACGAACTTGGCCTCGCGTTTGTCTGCCTGGCGCAACTGCGAACGGAGGCTGCCCTGCATTGCGATCTGCGTGCCGATACCCACGGCGCGCAGATCGGCAAGGAGCCGAACTGCGTGCTGACGGGATATGTCGCCGAGGTAGGCCAGATATACCGGCGGCTGGGGCAGCGCCGGGACAGAGATCCCCTGAGCCTTCATCACCAGGATCACGCGCTCCAAACCCGCGGCAAATCCCACCGCTGGCGTTGCCGGACCATCAAGGAGCTCGACGAGGCCATCATAGCGCCCACCACCGCAGACAGCCGACTGCGCCCCAATGCCCTCAGCCCAGACCTCAAAGACGGTCTTGGTGTAGTAGTCCAGGCCACGAACCAGTCGGTGGTTGAGCGTGTAGGGCTTGCCCAGGACGTCGAGATACTCGCGCAGTTCGGAGAAGTGCTGGGCACATCCCTCGCAGAGGTGATCCGTGATCCTGGGCGCCGCGGCGATCACAGGTTGGCACTGGTATTGCTTGCAGTCCAGGACCCGTAAAGGATTGCTCACGATCCGGCGCCGGCAATCCTCACAGACGACGTCGTGGTAGTCCCCGTAATACTCCTGTAGGACCTTCAGATAAGCGGGCTTGCAGGCGGGGCAGCCCGTGGAGTTGAGCTGGAACGAAAGATCCTTGAAGCTGAACGCTGCGTAGATGTCCCACGCCAACAGCATAGTCTCCAGATCCGCGATGGCACCGGCAACACCGATGATCTCCGCGTTGAACTGGTGAAACTGCCGGTATCGACCCGCTTGCGGCTCCTCGTATCGGAAAATCGGCCCAGTTGAGAAGAGCCTGACGGGTTTGGGCTGTACGTGCATACCGTTCTCGACATAGGCTCGCATCACCCCGGCTGTGAACTCCGGCCGGAGCGTCATATCACGGTCGCCTTTGTCTTTGAATGAGTACATCTCCTTATCGACGATATCGGTGCCCTCTCCAACGCCGCGGGCAAAGAGCTCGGTGCTCTCAAACATAGGGACGTCGATGCGCTCAAAGCCGTAACTCTGCGCCATCTGCGCGACCACGGCCTGTACGTGCGCCCAGTAGGGTTGATCCTCCGGCAGGATGTCCTGTGTCCCCTTAGGGCGAGTGAATCGTGGCATGGTACCTACCTCTTCATAAGGTCTGCGATGCTACCTGAAGCCGGTGGCATTATAGGCCATCTCGCACGGTCAGGCAAGCTCTCCTGGATTCACGGTCACGACTGGACAGCCGCATACTTTATGATACTATCCAGCTGGTTATCAGGCTTGGCAGTTGTGCGATGCCCCATAGGGAGTGGCATAGTCCCTACCACGGCGTGTCCCCGGAATGTGCTCACGGTATGGCTGTACAGGTGCGCGGGCGTCTGGACTTGCGCCAGGCCGAGCGGGTGTATGGTGGAGGTAAACTGGATGACACTGGACGAGATCCTTGAAGCAGCCGATGCGGAGGTCCTTGTTGAGCTTCCGTTCACCGTAGACTTTGAGTCTGCGTGCGCCTCTGACCTGATGAGTGATGTCCTGCTGTTCACCAAGCCTAACATGCTCCTCGTGACAGGGCTCACCAATCCGCAGGCCATCCGAACCGCTGACATGGCAGAGGCGCCTGCCGTGATGTTCGTGCGAGGCAAGTACCCTCCGGCAGAGACCTTGTCGCTTGCCGAGGAGATGGGTATCGGTGTTCTGCTGTGCCGCTACACGATGTTTGAGGCCGCCGGGCTCTTGTATGCTGCAGGGCTGAAGGGACTTGGGCAACTGCCGATCATTCGCCAGTAGGTGGCGCCGGCGGCCTGCGACGCATCAGGGTCAGGACCGCAGGCCCTAGTTCATCAAAGTATCGGCCGAGAGACCTGGAACGATGAAACGACAGTTCGCACTTCTGGGGTCTATGGGAAGAGGGGGTGCACTCACCAAGATCCATGAGCTCGTGCGCGAAATGCCGGTCTCAAGGGTGATGACGGCCTCAGTCTTCACGCTCCCCCCGGACGCGACGATGCAACAGTTGAAGGAACTCCTGCGGGAACACCGTATCTCGGGCCTCCCGGTGGTGGAGGATCAGGCGCTTGTGGGCATCGTCAGCATCGAGGACCTGATCCACGCGCTTGAGGTCCAGCGGTTGGATGCTCCAATACGGGAGTTCATGACAAGCTCGAACCTCGTGACCGCCCATGCGCAGGAGTCGGTCATGGAGGCTCTGCGCCGCTTCGAGAAAACCGGCATTGGACGTATGCCCGTCCTGAACGCCCGGCATGAACTTGTCGGTATGGTCACGCGCGGCGATATCACACTGGCTCTCCTTGATGCGCTTCAGGAGCTCTACACGGAGGCGGAGGCCTACCAAGCACGCCCACAGCGGTTCTTCGATGCCCTGGAATCTGAGAGCACCAGCCTGCAACTGCGCTATCGTGTCGAGAAGGGCGACTTTGCCCGGGGTGGCGACGCCTCCGCGAAAATCAAGAGGGCGCTACTTCAGATCGGCGCATCGCCTCAGTTGGCGCGCCGCGTAGCGATTGCCACGTACGAGGCCGAGGTCAACCTCATCATTCACACGCACAATGGCGGGATGATCCTCGCGGACATTCAGCCCAACGAGATCACGATCGTTGCCCAGGACTCAGGTCCCGGCATTGCCGATGTGGGCCTTGCCCGCCAGCCGGGCTGGTCAACGGCAACGCCAGAGGTTCGGGAAATGGGCTTCGGTGCCGGTATGGGGCTCACCAACATTGAGCGCTGTACGGATAAGCTGAGTATCTGGTCGGCTGTTGGCGTTGGAACACGCGTGCTCATGACCTTCAGCGTCTCGCCCCAAGAGATCGGCGAGCAGGATGCGGGCTGAGGTGCACAAACGCGGTACTTACGTTGGCCACGACAGGAGCTGGTGGAATGAAGGTTCGCGACGTCGTTGAGCAACTGGGATGGCGTGTGCTGGGGGGAGCCGGCGGTCTTGATGCCGAAGTCAATGGCGGCTATGTAGCCGATCTGTTGAGTTGTGTGATGGCGGGCGCGGAGGCCGGTGACCTGTGGCTAACGCTTCAGACACACGCCAATATCGTTGCAGTCGCTTCGCTTCTGGGCGTGTGCGCGATTGTTGTCGCTGAAGGCGCGAATGTCCCTGAGGGCACCCTTGAGAAGGCTGAGGAACAGGGGATGCCGGTTCTCTCGAGCCCAGACCCGGTCTACGAAAGCGTGGCGCAGCTCATTTCGCTGGGTGTCTGAGACATGGCGGGATAGGGCATGCGGGAGTACCGGGCCGATCTGCACATTCACACGGCGCTGTCGGCGTGCGCCGAGGTGGAGATGATCCCGCCCCTGATCGTGGACGAAGCTCTGTCCAGGGGTCTCGACATCATTGCCATTACCGATCACAATGCCACCGGCAATGCGTTGGCGGTGCGCGAGGCCGCAACGGCTACGGGATTGACCGTTCTCGTAGGGATGGAGCTGCAGACGCGCGAGGAGGTCGATCTGCTGTGTATCTTCGATTCACAGCTTGCCTTAGAGGCATGGCAGCGGGCGGTAGACGCCACGATTCCGCCGCTGCTCAATGATGTCGACCGCTTCGGCCCGCAGTTCGTCGTGGACCGGGAGGGCAACTTTGTTGGGGAGGATCCGCGATTACTGCAGGCGCCGACGACCATGGGACTGGAGGATGCTGCGCGAGAGGTGCACGCCCTTGGGGGCCTGGTCATCCCGGCGCACATCGATCGGCAGCACAATGGGTTGATGCGGACGTTGGGTATCTGGCCCCCTGACTTGGAGGCCGATGCGGCCGAGCTCTCACCAAATATGCGCCCAAGCGAGGCGCGACGACAGTTCTCAACTCTGCCGCCGGCCCTGACCCTCATCAGCAGCTCAGACGCGCATTGGCTGGAGTGGATGGGGACGACGATGACTATCTTCCAACTGGACGACACGCCATCGGTTGGCGCTTTGAGGCAGGCCCTGTGCGGGGAGAGTGGGCAGCGCGCCTACGTCCCGTAGATCACCTTTCGCGCATGGCATTGAGTGGCGCATCGACGAGCAATCGCGTGGTGAATGTCACTGTAGCTTTTGTAAAACGACGGTATAATCACATCTGGCCTGTCACATGCCCGTGACCGGTCTCGCAGTAGGGTGTACCATTAGGTCATCCCAGACTCGTATACGGGCTTCAGACTCAGGTGCGAGCAGTCGTGCGCACTGTGCACAGAGCCTGCCATCCGGGGAGATGCGCAACCTAGATTCTATCTCCGATACCGAGGTGAGACGTATGACTTTAGCGACAGAACGAGCGACCCCAACAATTCTGGAGCTTTCATCAGAGGAGAAGGTGGAACTGGACCGGATCCTTGAGGAGAACCGCGGCCGACCTGGCGCGACGATGGTGGTCCTGACCCTGACCCAGGAGCGGCTGGGATACGTGTCTCCGCCTATGCAGCGCTATATCGCCGATAGCATGGGGATCCCTCTGAGCCACATCTACGGTGTGCTGACCTTCTACTCGTTCTTCCGCATGGCTCCGATTGGGCGTCACAAGGTAAGTATTTGCCTCGGCACGGCCTGCTACGTACGTGGAGGGCCTTCGCTGGTCGAAAAACTGCAGCAGGTCCTTGGCGTAGAAGTGGGTGAGACTACGGAGGACAACCGGTTCACATTGGAGACCTGCCGCTGTGTTGGCGCGTGTTCGCAGGCTCCGGTGGTCATGATCGACGACGACGTGGTCGGACGCGTGCAGCCCCAGGACGTGGCGAAGGCCCTGCGTAAGTACGAATGACCGTTTTCCGGGACCTCTCTCAGCATATTCTCGATATCGCTGAGAACAGCGTTACCGCAAGTGCAACGTTGCTGCACATTGACATCGATGAGAATCCGGTAGACGACCAGTTGTCGATCGCCATCGGGGATGATGGTCGGGGAATGGATGCCGATATGCTTCGGCATATCGCAGACCCGTGGGTTACGACGCGGACGACGCGCAAGGTCGGCCTCGGCATCCCCTTTCTCAAGCAGACTGCTGAAATGTGCGGTGGAACGTTCGAGATCACCTCTGCATTGGGACAGGGAACCACGACCCGAGCGACGCTGCAACTCAGCCACATCGATCGCCCCCCTCTTGGGGATCTGAACGGGACGCTACTGTGCATCATCGTGGGTAATCCTATGATTGATCTAGTCTACCAGCACAAGGTTGCAGATAGGACCTTCGTGCTCGACACGCGAGAGTTTCGCGAGATTCTGGGACCTGAGGTCTCGCTCTCGGACCCGGAGGTTTTTGCCTTTGTGCGCGGCACTATTGGCGAGGGGCTAGCTTCCATCGGGAGTGAAGCTTTGCCCTGAACGTAGATCCACTAACTCGAGGTAGGAGGTCATCCGACATGAAAAGCTTGGAGGAACTGCAGAAAATCAAGGAGCGAGCGCTCCAGCGGCGGAAGCTGTCCGGCGAGGGCTCGCGGGCGCGGGTCGTCGTGGCGATGGGCACGTGTGGCATTGCGGCCGGCGCGCGAGACACCATGACCGCGATCCTAAGTGAACTGGAGAGTCGGTCCATTACGGACGTGGTTGTGACCCAGACCGGATGCATCGGTCTGTGTGAGTTCGAGCCGATTGTCCAGATCCAGGTTGGCGAATCGGACATGGTCACCTATGGCAAGATCGACGTCGGACGCGTGCCGGAGCTCATCGATGGACACGTAGTCGGCGGTGTGCCTGTCGCCAAGTGGCAAGTCAGGAAGTAAGAGACGAGCCTCTGCCACGTCTGAGGAGGACCTATGGCATATCGCGCACATGTGATCATCAGCGGAGATCCCCAGCAGGCGCAGCCTGTCACGGTAGCGCTGTTGGATGAGATTGGCCTCTTGGGCCTCAGCAATGAGATTGAGGTTCTGGCGGCAACGGATTTGACGGTAGCGACGCCAAGCATCGAGGCGATCGTCTATCCTGACGGCGTCCACTATCGGGACCTCACTCCGGACAATGCGCGTCTGGTGGCTACAGAACACCTGCTGAAAGGACGCCCTGTCCAGAACCTGATGGTGCAAGAGCAGGCCGTTGAGCCTTTGGACGAGCCTTCGACCAAGGAAGTGCGGGTCGTCCTGCGAAACGTTGGCGTCATAAACCCGGAGAGCATTGACGACTATATCGCTCAGGATGGTTACGCTGCGCTTGGCAAGGTCTTGACCGAGATGACGCCGGATGGTGTACTCGCAGAACTCAAGACCTCGGCATTGCGCGGCCGGGGAGGCGCGGGTTTCCCCGCCTGGATGAAATGGACCTTCGCCCGCAACGCGCCAGGTGATCAGAAATACGTGGTCTGCAACGGCGATGAGGGCGATCCCGGCGCGTTTATGAATCGCCGTGTGCTCGAGGGTGATCCGCACTCGGTCCTCGAGGGAATGGCGATCGCCGCCTACGTCATCGGGGCCACCCAGGGCTACCTCTACGTCCGGGCGGAGTACCCTATCGCCATTCGTACTCTGCGTGTTGCGATTGAGCAGGCCCGCGAGTATGGCCTACTGGGCAAGGATATCTTCGGGACCGGTTTCTGCTTTGATCTCGAGGTCCGGATGGGTGCCGGCGCCTTCGTCTGTGGCGAGGAGACCGCACTGATGGAGTCGGTTCAGGGTAACCGTGGACAGCCCCGTACGCGTCCTCCCTTCCCGGCGACGTCGGGTCTCTGGGGCAAGCCCACGAATATCAACAATGTCGAGACCTACGCTAACGTCCCCCAGATTCTGCTGAACGGCGGGGCGTGGTTCGCCGCAATGGGTACCGAGAAGAGCAAGGGTACCAAGACCTTCGCCATTGCCGGTAAGGTCAAGCGCACTGGTCTGATCGAGGTGCCGCTCGGCATCACGGTCCGCGAGATCGTGTACGATGTCGGCGGCGGTGTCCTGAATGACAAAGCATTCAAGGCGGTCCAGACCGGTGGGCCTCTTGGCGGCTGTATTCCCGAGAAACACCTTGATATGCCGGTGGATTACGAGTCGCTGGCTTCGGTGGGCTCCGCGATGGGCTCTGGTGGTTTCATCGTCATGGATGAAGAGACCTGTATGGTCGATATGGCCCGGTTCTTCATGGAGTTTGCGCAGGAGGAGTCCTGTGGTAAGTGCGTTCCGTGCCGCGTGGGAACGCGCAAGATGTTGGACATCCTCGAGGCCATCTGCGCGGGCAAGGGTAAGCCGGGCGACATCGAAGCTCTGGAGACTCTGGGACGGTCTGTAAAGATTGGCTCACTCTGTGGGCTGGGGCAAGGAGCCCCCAATCCCGTCCTAAGCATGATCGAGAACTTCCGCGAGGAGTACGAGGCCCACATCTACGACAAGAGGTGCCCCGCGAAGGTCTGCCGAGCACTCATCGAGTACAAAATCGACCCGGAGACCTGCATCGGCTGCACGCGCTGCGCGCGCAACTGCCCCGTCAACGCCATCACCGGGATAGCGCGGCAGCCGCACGTGATCGATCCTGAGATCTGCATCCGCTGCGGCATTTGTGCCCAGGTCTGCCCGGTCAATGCTGTCAGCGTCGAGTAATAAGGGAATCTGAGAATCAGCGAATCGGAAACTCAGAGGCCAGCATCCACGAATGGGTCGCAGGGCACTAGAGACTGCCAGAGAAAGGGGTACGTATGGAAGACGTCTTAGCCACAACCGACGGCATCATTGATGTCCACGGTGCTGACCAGGAGGCTCTTGTTGAGATTCTGAGAGAGGTCAACGAGGTAAGTGGACATCTGAGCCGAGAGCAGATGCAGAGGATTGCCAGCCGTTTGAGCTTGCCGCTGAGCAAGGTCTACAGCGTCGCGAGCTTCTACAGTTTGATTAGCCTCGAGCCTCTCGGTAAGCATGTAGTGCGTTTCTGCCAAGATGCCCCGTGCCATGTTGTGGGAGGGCAGCAAGTCTGGGAGGCACTGGAGCACGAGCTTGGAATTCCTTTCGGTGCGACTTCCCTGGACGGCGAATGGTCCTTGCTGACTACCAGTTGCATCGGCGCCTGTGCAGTGGGACCGGTGATGATGGTCGATAGCGACATTCATGGCAACCTGGACCCGCAGAAGGTCCGTGAGATCATCGCTCGCTACCGAGGCGAGGAAAGATCGGGAGGCATTGTATGATCCGCTCGACGGTTCTGGTGTCTGGAGATCCCATCAGTTTGTCGCGAGGCGCCGAGGACACCCGTCTTGCGATCGAGGCCGAGCTCGCCTTCTACGGACTTGAGGATGAGGTACGGGTAGGGTATACGGGCCGCGTCAACCGTACGGATGTGCTGCCTGTCGTAGTTGTCTATCCAGAGGGCATCGTCTATGGCCCGGTGTCGCCTGAGACCGGCGCCACTATCGTCAGCGAACACCTCTACAAAGGACGTAAGGTTGAGCATCTCTTGGTGTCTGCGGAGGTGGCGTCTGCTGAGATCGATACGCTCGGCGTGGCAGAGGATACGCTCTATGCCCAAAAGCGTGTGGTGCTCAAACGCGCCGGCACGATCGATCCCTACAGCATTGATGAGTATATTGCTTATGATGGCTACTTCGCGCTAGGCAAGGCGCTTACGAGCATGACGCCCGGCGAGGTGCTTGACACCGTCAAATCCTCCGGGCTTCAGGGTCGTGGCGGCGCCGGGTTTCCCACCGGTCTGAAGTGGACCTTTGTGGCGCAGCAGCCCGAGTCGCCGCGGTACATTGTGTGTAATGCGGATGAGTCGGAGCCGGGCACCTTCAAGGATCGGCTGATCGTCGAAGGTGATCCCCATGCGGTGCTGGAAGGCATGGCGCTAGCAGGCTACGCAGTGGGAGCGAGCGAGGGTTGGATCTACATCCGTGGCGAATACGCGATGGCCAAGGACATCCTCAACCACGCCATCACCGCGGCTGAGGAGCTAAACCTCCTTGGCGACAACATTATGGGCACGAGCTTTTCGTTCCACGTGCATGTTCACGCCGGCGCCGGCGCTTACGTCTGCGGCGAGGAGACGGCGCTGCTCAACAGCCTGGAGGGCGAGCGTGGAATACCGCGTATCCGTCCACCGTACCCCACGGTATACGGATTTCGTGGCAAACCTACCGTCGTGAACAACGTCGAGACCCTGGCGAACATCGCCCCGATCATTCTCAATGGCGCCGACTGGTTCCGAGCGATCGGGACGGAGCGGAGTCCGGGGACGAAAGTCTATACGATGTTGGGCGATGTGGCGCTCAGTGGCCTGGTAGAGGCGCCCATGGGCACAACACTGCGGGAGATCATCGGCATCTACGGCGGTGGCATGAAGGGCGGTAAGGCCTTCAAGGCGGCGCAGACAGGTGGGTCGTCCGGCACGATCATCCCGGCGGAGCTCCTGGATGTGCCGATGGATTTCGCGTCAATGCGGGAGAAGGGTGTGGGCCTTGGCAGTGGCGCGTTGCTTGTCTGTGACGAGGACACCGACATTGTCGACTTGGCCTACGTCCTGGTCCGTTTCTTCAAGACCGAGTCGTGTGGCAAATGCACGCCCTGCCGTGTCGGCACAGCGCAGATGCTTGAGGCGCTGGACCGTCTGCGTAAGGGCATGGCACGCCGCGCCGATCTGGAACGGCTGGAGGAGATCGCAACCTACGTCCAGCAGGCTTCTTTCTGTGGCCTGGGGCAAGCTGCCCCAGTTCCGATCCTCACTGGGTTGCAGTATTTCCGCAGCGAATTCGAGTCCCGATTGCGGGACTAGCACGCCTCGACGGACGGTCCGCGGCCCGGCTATCATCCCGGACCCGCGCCGACTGCCTGAGGGTTAGCCAAACCTATAGAATGTGCCCAAGGAGGCAAGCACTTATGAGCGAGGTGCGACTCACGATCAACAATCAGCCCGTAACGGGGCTGAGCGGTCAGACGATTTTGGAAGCCGCACAGGCTGCGGGCGTTGATATTCCTGTTCTCTGCTCCCATCCAGCATTATCGGCATGGGGCGCCTGCCGCATGTGCGTGGTTGAGGTCAAAGGCATGCGTGGCCTGCAGACGGCCTGTACCTGCCCCATCGCAGATGGTATGGAGGTTCAGACCGAAACGACGGCTGCGGTCGATGTGCGGAAGTTCGTTCTGGAACTCCTCTTCTCCGAACGCAACCACTACTGCATGTTCTGTCAGATGAGCGGCGACTGCGAGTTGCAGGATGCTGCCTATCGCTATGGGCTGGATCACTTCACCTATCCGCGGCCTTACCAGAAGCTGAGCGTCGATGCGTCTCGCAAGTACTTCATCATGGACCACAACCGCTGCATCCTCTGCACGCGTTGTGTTCGAGCATGCTCGGAGATTGTGGCCAATCACACCCTTGATGTGCGCGCGCGCGGTGCGGATTCTATGATCATGGCTGATCTGGATGTGCCGTTCGGTGAGTCAAGCTGTGTGGAGTGCGGGACGTGTTTGCAGGTCTGTCCTACCGGAGCCCTGATCGATGCTCGCAGCGCCTATGGCGGTCGCGAGAAAGATGTCGTTCATACGGAGACGACCTGCATGCAGTGCAGCGTTGGATGTGCTCT
This sequence comes from Anaerolineae bacterium, assembly GCA_025454475.1. Classification (GTDB taxonomy): domain Bacteria; phylum Chloroflexota; class Anaerolineae; order B4-G1; family SLSP01; genus PWVB01. Next base: position 20,104 of record JALOOJ010000003.1, on the reverse strand, counting down.
GGACGTAGTGACGCGCTACAACCGTCTACTTCGTGTCGATGGCATCTGGGGCTCCGAGCCCAACGACGGCCTCCTCTGTGTTGACGGGCGCTTCGCCCCGTTGTATGAGGAGCGCAAACGAGTCACCAGCCCGCTGGTCCGCAAGGACGGCAAGCTGGTCGAGGCCGGATGGGACGAGGCGCTGAGCACGGTGGCTGCCAGGTTCAAGGCGGGCGGCGTCCAGGGCTTGACCACCTGCGCTACCACCAACGAGGCACTCGAGGCCTTTGCGGGGCTCTTCGCCAAGGCGAAGGGAGAGGCGGGGCTGTTGGAGCCCGTTGCGCCGGTGTTGGGATATGGCACGACTGGGAAACTCGCGGACATTCTCGATGCCGACTTCATCGTAGTCGCCGGCGCACAGCCGCTCGATTATCAACGCGTGGTGGGTTACTTTATTCAGCGGGCGGCGGATCATGGTGCGACCGTTGCAGTCATTGCTGATACAGAGAACAGCCTGACTAAGCGGGCGACAATGACGGTGTCATATGCGGATGCCGACCAGGTTGCCAAGGCTGCGGCTGATGCCAAAAAGATCGTGTTGGTCTACAGCGTGGGGATCAAGAGCAGGGTGATAGCTGCCTTCCGCCATCTCGGTGATCGGCTCTATACGCTTGCACTGAGCCCTGGGCGAAATGAGCGGGGCGCTACCGCTGCGGGCCTGAAGCATGCCGAGCCCAACGGTGCGCAGACCCGGTTCTTCCTACTGGGCGAGCAGAGCGAGGATCAGGCCCTGACGACGAAGGTCGACGGTGCCTTCACCGTAGTCCAGGCCAGTTACTTGTCTCCACTGGTCGAGGGAGCCGATGTCGTTCTACCGACGCCGGTGTGGTATGAACGGACGGGTCACACTACCGACTATGCCGGTGTCGTGAAACCTGTGGCAGAGGTTCTGCCCAAACCCGCAGCGGTGCGGGACGACGCGGAAGTGCTCTCAGCTCTTGCCGCTATGTTATAATGGCGGCGGTCTACGAAGCGCCGGGAAGGCAGGAGTATTGCTATGGGTGAGAAGATTACTGTTGCGACACAGTGGCTTGAGTCATGTGCTGGCTGCCACATGTCCTTTCTGGATATCGACGAGAGGATCGTTGAGCTTCTGAAGTATGTTGAGCTCAGTTCTTCGCCGATTACTGACATGAAGCATCCACCGGAGGAGGGGGTTGTTGTTGGGATCCTGACTGGCGGAATTGGCAACGAGGACGAAATCCACGAGGCCAAGCTGATGCGCGAGCGGTGCAAGATCCTGATCGCTATGGGTGACTGTGCGGTGACTGGCGGGATCTGCACGATGCGCAACTTCTTCGACAAGGAGGAGGTCCTGCGCCGCGGCTATATCGAGTCGGAGAGCACCGTCGATGGTGAGATTCCTGTCCATGAGGAGCTAACGCCGCTTACAGATCAGGTCTCAGGTGTGGGCGATGTGGTTCCTGTGGATATATACCTGCCGGGTTGCCCCCCCTCAGCCGACGCCATCTGGTTTGTTTTGACCGAATTGTTGGAAGGCCGGATGCCCAAGCTGGAAGGTAATGTGTTGAAGTACGGAAGTGATGGAGGGTAACCAATATGGCAGTTAGCGCGCAGAAGATCACAATCTCTCCGGTGACTCGTATTGAGGGTCATGCGAAGATCACGATTTACCTTGACGATCAGGGAAAGGTCGCGGATTCCCTGTTTCATGTTGAGCAATTCCGCGGGTTTGAGAAGTTCAGCGAGGGGCGGATGTTCTACGAAATGCCCCAAATCACGCCCCGGACGTGTGGCATCTGCCCCGTTAGCCACCACCTGGCGTCTACGAAAGCCTGTGACGTGGTTGCTGGCACCGTCCCAACGCCGACTGCGCACAAGCTGCGTGACCTGATGCATATGGGGCAGGTCATCCAGTCACACGGGATGCATTTCTTCGAGCTTGCCGGCCCGGACTTTGTGTTGGGTTGGGATGCAGATCCGAAGATTCGCCACGTCGGTGGCATCGTCGCTGCGAACCCGGATCTGGCAGTGAAGGCTGTGCAGCTCCGTGCCTATGGTCAGAAGATCATCAAGCTGTTGGGTGAGCGCCGTGTGCATCCGATCTTCGGCGTGCCCGGCGGTGTGACCAAGCCGCTGCTCGCTGCGGACCGCGAGTGGATCCTGAGCGAGCTCGATCGGCACATCGCTACGACTCAGGTTGGCCTTGAGTTCTTCAAGGACTGGGCAATGGGTCACGCGGAGATGGTCAACGAGTTCGCTGTGTTCCCCAGCGGCTATATGGGCCTGGTTCAGGCCGATGGTGCCTTGGAGCTCTATCATGGCAATCTGCGGATGGTGGACTCTGACGGCGCGTTTCTTGAGGAGTTTGATCCTAGTGACTACCTCAACTACATTGGCGAGCATGTCAACAATTACACCTATCTGAAGGCGCCTTTTTACAAGAAGCGGGGCTATCCCGACGGCGTCTATCGCGTTGGCCCTTTGGGTCGCCTCAACACCGCGAGTCACATAAGCACCCCGATCGCACAGAGCGAGATGAAGATCTGGAAGTCGCTTAACGGTGGGAAGCCAGTCGAGGGAACGCTCTACTATCACTATGCGCGACTGATCGAGACGGTCTACGCCCTTGAGCGGGTGAGAGAACTCATGGACGACCCCGATATCCTCGGCAACGATGTGACCAACCCGGTCGGGCAGATCACGGGCGAGGGTGTTGGCGTTCTGGAGGCGCCGCGTGGTACGCTGTTCCATCACTACTGGACCGATGACAATGGCGTGATCACCAAAGTCAATATGATCGTGGCGACAGCCGGGAATGCCTGGGCGATGAATCATTCGGTGAATATGGTAGCCAGGCGTTACGTAGATGGCAACCACCTCCAGGAAGGGATGCTGAACCGTGTCGAGGGCGCAATCCGCGCCCATGACCCGTGCCTCTCCTGCTCGACTCACGCGATGGGTCAGATGCCTTTACACATCGAGTTGGTGGGGCCGGATGGCGAGGTCCTGGACACGTTGCGTCGCGACTAGCGCCACGTGATTGGGCGCGGGCCCACTTCAAAGGCCAAGGTAACGCGACAACAGAAGCCTCCGTGGCGAGACGAATACCAATTCGTCCAGGCCGCGGAGGCTTCTGATGCTATAGTCTGGGCGCCGTGCAGCTTCCGTGAGCACGGCACCTGGGCGGCGAGGCTGGGTCTGTGCCGACATACTGTCGAGGCCATTGAGCCCTTGAAGCTCCGCCAAAACCAGATAACATTGTGAATAATCGCGCTTACAGCTAGGGTTTGAGCTGGCGGCGCGACTCTACGATTGAGGAAACATTTGATCGAGTCTCTAGACAAAACAGATAGACGCACTCTGGTCGCTGGTTTTGGCAACCTCTACCGCCGCGACGATGGCGTCGCCCGCTTCGTCGTCAACGTTCTGCGCGAACGGCTGGGACGCCCTCCTCTGGATGAGATGGATGATGGCTTTGAGGATTTGGGCCACCCCATTGATACGGTTGTCCTTCACCAACTGGTTCCTGAACTTGCCGAGGATCTGCAACACTACGACCTGGTGATCTTCGTTGATGCCCATGTCGCATCGGGTATCCCCGAATCGATCCATGAGGAGAGCCTCGAGGTTGCCTATCGGGCGCCCTTCGTCTATCACCAGACTCACCCGTCAACCGTGCTGGCCTTGACGATGCATCTCTACGACAAGGCGCCGCGCGCAATTCTCTTGTCCCTGTTGGGCCACGATTTTGACTTCGGCCAGGGTCTGTCGGCTGAGACTGCGGAGCTGGTCGATCCTGCTGTAGACCGCATCCTGGGGCTCTCAGGAGCGCCTGCAGTGCGGCCTAGAACGCCAGTACAGGAGTCCAGCCATGCATGAGATGGCTGTTACGGAGGATATCCTCCGCATCGTCAAGGACCACGCCGAGCGTGGGGGAGCCAAGAAGGTCACCGACATCCATCTTGTGATCGGCGAGTTGAGCAGCTTCATCGATGACTCGATCCAGTTCTACTTCGACCTTCTCACGCCAAACACCATCGCGGAGGGCGCGTCCCTGCATTTCGAGCGGATCAGGATCCGATTCCGTTGCCGGAAGTGCGGACAGGAGTTCGAGCCTGATGGACAGGATTGGCATTGTCCATCGTGCCAGGCGTTGGGCGGTGATGTCGTTGCCGGAAAAGAGTTCTACGTCGAGAGTATCGAGATCACCTCGTGATCTGAGGCCCAGGAGGTAACACCCATGTCAGACAACCAAGCCATCTCAAATCGTGTGCCTGTCGTCGAGCGGTTGTTGACTGCCAATGAGGAGGTCGCCGCCGACAACCGAGTGCAGTTCAGGTCGCATGACGTCAAGGTCTTCAACATTATGGCCTCCCCAGGCGCGGGGAAGACGACGCTGCTCATGGCTACCATCGCGGCATTAGCCGGGCACAGGCTCGGCGTTATCGAAGGCGATGTCGCATCCCAAATCGACGCCGACAAGATTGCCACGACGGGCACGCCAGTCGTGCAGATCAACACTGGTGGCGCCTGTCATCTCGACGCGCCTATGATTCGCCATGCAGTGCAGGCCCTTCCCTTGGAGGACCTTGACTTGGTCCTGGTCGAGAACGTCGGTAACTTGATCTGTCCGGTCTCCTTCGACCTGGGGCAGGACTTCAACGTCGGCTTGATCAGTGTGCCCGAGGGGCATGACAAACCCTACAAGTATCCTGCGATCTTCGAGGCCGTCGACCTGGTCGTGGTGACCAAGTCGGATCTGCTGCCTTACCTGGACTTCGAGGTCGACACCTTCCGTGAACTGGTACATGGCCTCAACCCCACCATCCCTATCATCGTTGTCTCAGCCAAGACCGGTGAAGGGATAGGGGATTGGATCGCGTGGCTGGAGGATAAGTTGGGGCGGGGGTGAGACCCAATCACTTGCAGGATCCTGTCGCCCAGCACATCGCGGTCACGGGCGTCGTGCAGGGCGTGGGTTTCCGGCCCTTTGTCTACAACCTGGCGAGCCGGCTGATGCTTTCGGGCTGGGTGCTCAACCACTCGGGGGGCGTCGATATCGAGTTGGAGGGGACGGCGGCGCAGGTCGCGACTTTCATCGCCGACCTGCAAGCGAAGGCGCCACCCCTCTCGCACATAGAGTCGATCGAGGCGCGCCCGATTGATCTTCAAGGCTATGTGGGCTTCGAGATCCGCCATTCGGAGAGCCAGGAGGGGCGTTACCAGCTCATCTCACCGGACGTCGCCACCTGCCCCGACTGCCTGCGAGAGTTGCTTGATCCCGCGGATCGGCGGTATCGTTATCCCTTCACCAACTGCACAAACTGCGGCCCGCGGTTCACGATCATCGCTGACATCCCCTACGACCGGCCCAACACCACGATGCGGGATTTCCCGATGTGCCCGGACTGCCAGGCAGAATACGAGGATCCGGCGAACCGTCGCTTTCACGCGCAGCCCAATGCCTGCCCTGTGTGCGGGCCGCAGGTCTGGCTGGAGGAGGCGAGTGAGCGAGCAAGCGAAAAAGCGGCCAGACGAATCGCGGAATCGGGAATCGGAGAATCAAGCATCAAGACTCCAGAAGCCGGCAATCTGAAGCTAGAGGCTGGGTCCTGGCATCCGGAAGCCGGTATCCGGCTTCCGGCATCGAGCATCCACCATCCACCATCCAGCATCCAGCTGGGAGACAATGCGCTCGCCCGCGCCGCGGCGCTGCTTGTGGACGGCAGGATACTTGCGGTTAAGGGGCTGGGTGGGTTCCAGTTGGCGTGTGATGCTACCAATCCTGAGGCGGTGGCACGGCTGCGGGAGCGCAAGCGGCGCCCGGCGAAGCCGTTTGCGCTAATGGTTAGCACGATTGAAGAAGCCAGGGCGCTGTGTGACGTGCCGTCGGAGGCGGAAGCGTTATTGACCTCACCTGAGAGCCCCATCGTGCTGCTCGACGCGCGGCCCGATGCTGCGATCGCCACCGGGGTATCGCCCAATAGCGACACGCTGGGCGTGATGCTGCCCTACACGCCGCTGCACCATATCCTTCTCCGCGATGTCGGGCGCCCACTGGTCATGACCAGCGGAAACCTCTCCGAGGAACCCATCGCGAAGGACAATGATGAGGCGCTCCGCCGCCTCGCGCCGCTGGCAGACGCATTCCTACTCCACAACCGCGACATCCAGGCGCGGTACGACGACTCGGTGGTGCAGCTCAGCGAATCAAGAATCGGAGAACCAGCGAATCAGGAATGCGGAACTGAGGAGCCGAGTGCCGGGACCAAGCCGCCTGCGTCCGTTACCCAGCAACCGGCTTTCAGAATCCAGTTCGTGCGGCGTGCGCGGGGGTATGCGCCTTTTCCGATCCGGCTGCCTTTCAAAGGGCCACAGATTTATGCTGTCGGGCCTCTGCTGAAGAACACGTTCGCCCTACTCCGAGATGACTATGCGTTTGTGAGCCAGCATATCGGGGACTTGGAGAATCTGGAAACGCTTGAGCACTATGAGGCTGCGCTCGCGACCTATCAGCGATTGTTCCGCATCGAACCGGAATACGTCGTCTGCGATTTGCACCCGGACTACATGAGCACGCGTCTTGCCACAGCGTTCGCCCTTGAGCACGGACTCCCGGCGCCGCGCCGTGTTCAGCACCACGAAGCCCACATCGCTGCGTGTCTTGCGGACAATGGGCGCCCCGGATATTCCGATCCCGTTAAGGATTCCGATCCCGTGATCGGTGTAGCGCTGGACGGCACGGGCTACGGGACCGATGGCGCCATTTGGGGGGGCGAGTGGATGGTGGGCGGCTACGCAGGCTTCCAGCGGGTAGCGCAGCTCGAATACCTGCCGCTGCCCGGCGGCGATGCTGCTATCCATCATCCATGGCGCGTCGCCGCAGCCTATCTGCACGCGTTAGGGATGGACGAGCGATTGCCTCTGGGCCAGTTCTGCCCCGCCGATGTGATGCGCGTGCGGACGATGGTCGACCGCGCGGTGAACACACCCAGGACATCCTCGATGGGGCGGCTGTTTGACGCGGTCAGTGCGCTGCTGGGCATCTGCCACGAGGCGACCTATGAGGCGCAGGCCGCGATTGAACTTGAGCAGTCGGTGCCGGTCGCCTGGACGCGCGCCGATCCTGGCTTGTCGCCCTATCCTTACAGCGTGGATGCCGCCGTTTCTCCCCTGATTCCGGATACTCGATTCCTTGGTTCTGTGATTCCCCTTTCCCCGCTTCAGATCCGGCTCGCGCGGCTCTTCGACGCGATCCTGGACGATCTGGAGCGTGAAGTCTCTACCGCTGAGATTGCCATGCGTTTCCACGTCACGGTGGCGGATATGGTTGTGTCGGTGACGGGTCTCGTGCGAGAGACTACCGGCAGTACTACGGTTGCTCTGAGTGGCGGTGTGTTCCAGAACCGGCTCCTCCTTGCCCTCACGGTGCCGCGGTTGGTCGGCGCCGGTTTCGAGGTTCTGACGCATCGCCATGTGCCACCCAATGACGGTGGCATCTCACTCGGACAGGCTGCCATGGTCGCGTTCGAGTACTCACGATAGGAGTTCCTATGTGTCTAGCGATACCCACTCAGATAATCGAGATCAGCCCGGATGGCGGGATCGGAATCCTGGCGACCGTCGAGCTTGGTGGCGTCACCCGGCAAGTCAGTCTCATCATGACCCCTGAAGCAAAGGTCGGCGACTATGTGCTCGTGCATACGGGCTATGCGATCTCGTTGATGGATACTGAGGAAGCTGAGGCGTCCCTGGAAGCCTTTGCCGAGTTGGCACGAATCCAGGAAGCTATGGAGGCCGAGGAGGCCGCACTGCGGGCATCCGGGAGCCGACCACGGGAATGAAGCTCATTGATGAGTTCCGCGACCCGGCATTGGCGCGGCGGTTGATCGCTCAGATCAAGCGCGAGGTCGCCGCACACCCCGACATCCGCCCGGTGCGCTTGATGGAGTTCTGCGGGGGGCACACGCACGCGATCTTCCACTTTGGCCTGCGCCAGACGCTCGCGGGGGATGTCGAGCTGCATTCGGGGCCCGGTTGCCCAGTGTGCGTGACGGCATCGCGTGATCTGGATGTTGCGATGGCGCTTGCGGACGCGCAACCGGATGTCATCCTCACCACCTTTGGCGACATGGTGCGCGTGCCGGGCAGCCGTGGAACTCTCCAGCAGCTGAGCGCCGGTGGGGCCGATGTTCGTGTCATCTACTCGCCGCTGGATGCGCTGGCTCTAGCCCAGACCAATCCCGACCGGCAGGTCATCTTCCTCGGCGTGGGCTTTGAGACGACGGCTCCGGGGGTGGCCGCCGCCCTGCTACAGGCGGAGAGGGCAGGAACCCCGAATTTCAGTGTACTCAGCCTGCACAAGCTCACGCCTCCGGCGATGCGCGCGATACTCGATGCGGGAGAGGTCGCGCTCGATGGGATCATCGGCCCTGGGCACGTCAGCGCCGTCATCGGCAGCGATGCCTGGGCTTTCCTGCCCGAAGACTACGGTATCCCGTGTGCGGTCGCCGGCTTCGAGCCGCTGGATCTGCTGAGCGCCATCGCGGCCCTGGTCCATGCTGCCGCAGACAAGGCGCCGGGCGTCTTCAATACCTATGCTCGTAGCGTCCAGCCAGGGGGCAACCCTGTGGCCCTGCGCCTGCTCGATCAGGTGTTCGATGTGCGTGCGGCTGCGTGGCGTGGCTTTGGTGAGATTCCCACCAGTGGACTCACCCTAAACACTGCCTATGCGCACCGCGATGCCGCGCTGCGCTTTCCCGTGGAAGTTGCGTCGGTCGCGGAGCCCAAGGGATGCCGCTGCGGTGAGGTGCTGCGCGGTGTGATCGCCCCGAGCGCCTGCGGTCTCTTTCGGCGGGTCTGCACGCCGCGTAATCCTATCGGCCCCTGTATGGTCAGCGCCGAGGGCGCGTGTGCTGCGTTCTACAAGTATGGCGAGTGAGCGAATGAGCGAAAAGGCGAATCGGAGAATGGGGAATCAGGAATCGGAGAATGGGGTAATCGAGAGCTTGCAGGCTGCCGCCGATACTCGGCTTCCAGCTTCCGGCATCCGACATCCAACATCAGGCGTCCAACATCGACTCCGCGTCCTGCTTGCGCATGGCAGCGGAGGGGAGCTGAGCCACGAGCTCATACAGGATGTCTTTGTGCGTGCGTTCGCCAATCCGCTTCTGAACGAGATGGCCGACTCCGCGATTCTCGACGAGCTGCCAGAAGGCCGGGTGGCCCTCACCACGGACTCGTACGTCGTACAGCCGCTCTTCTTCCCGGGTGGCGACATAGGCGAGCTGGCTGTGTGCGGGACGGTCAACGATCTCGCTGTGATGGGCGCACGCCCACTCTACCTGACCGCGGGGTTTATCCTTGAGGAGGGTCTGCCCATCGAGGATCTGGAGCGCATCGTCGTCAGTATGGCCACGACCGCGCGCGAAGCAGGTGTGCGGATCGTGACGGGTGACACCAAGGTGGTTGGTCGTGGCGCGGCGGACGGCCTGTTCATCAACACCGCAGGGGTTGGGGTGATCCCGCCCGGCCTTGAGCTCGGCCCCCAGAGGCTGCAACCAGGCGACGCGCTCCTGGTCAACGGCACCGTCGGCGACCACGGGCTGGCGGTTATGATCCAGCGGGAAGGGCTCACCTTTCGATCCAGCCTTGAGAGCGACACCGCTCCCCTCAACGCCCTCATCGAAGCGCTCCTGACTGGGCTACCCACTCAGGTCCATTGGATGCGCGATGCCACGCGTGGGGGTCTTGCCACGGTGCTCAACGAGTGGGCTGAGGCCGCGGGGGTCGGGATCGAGCTCATCGAAGCGCAGATCCCGGTCCGTGAGGAGGTTCGGGCGGCGTGCGAGTTCCTCGGCCTGGACCCGCTCTACGCGGCGAATGAGGGCAAGGTCGTCATCGCGGTCGAGGGCGCGAGCACCGACAGGGCTCTGGCGATCCTGCGCGAACACCCGCTTGGGCGAGACGCGGCAGCCATCGGTACGGTGACGGCGGCTCACCGCGGGCGTGTGACGCTGGAGACACCTTACGGTGCACGGCGCATCATCCAGATGCTGGCGGGCGCCCAGCTTCCGCGCATCTGCTGACCACCCCAAGCGCTGCGGCTCGCTATCAGGCTTGTTTTCGCAGGTATATGAACCAGTAGGCGCCGCCCACCAGCAGCGCGCCGCCAATGATGTTGCCGAGGGTGACGGGCAATAGGTTTCTGAGAAAAAGGTTGCCCCAGGTTAGGGTGGAGAAGTCGCCCGCGTTCTTGCCTATTGCGGTCCAGAAGTCATCCGCCGCGCCCGACTTAATAAACAACGCGACTGGGATGAAGTACATGTTGGCGACACTGTGCTCGAACCCGGCAGCCACGAAGGCGGAGATTGGGAAGAGGACGGCCAGGATCTTATCCGTAGTGCTCCGCGCCGAGAAGCAGAGCCACACAGCCAGACAGACCAGAAGATTGCACATGATTCCCAGGGCCACGGCGGCGACGAACCCCAGAGCGCATTTGCCGTTGCCGATGCTCAGCGCGGTGAGCCCTACTGCGCCGCCGCCGAAGGTGTACTGCTCGCTCAGGAACATCACCCCTGCCGTTCCCAGGGAGCCCGCGAAGTTCCCCAGGTAGACGATGGCCCAGTTGCGCAGAACCTGCGCCGTCGTGATCTTCCTGGTCGCCCATGCCATGACGATGAGGGCATTGCCGGTGAAGAGTTCCGCGCCGCCTACGACGACAAGAATGAGCCCCAGGCAGAAAACCAAGCCGCCAAGCAGGCGCTGCACGCCGTAGGGCAAGGCGCTGGTCCCAGCCAAAACGACGGTGCTGTAGATGCCGCCTAGGCTGATGAAGGCGCCGGCAAGGATCGCCTTGGCGAAGAGCTGTGCCGCCCTGGCTGTGGTCCTCTTCACACCTGCGGCTTCGGCTCTTGCCGCCATTTCGGCAGGCGCGAATGCATCAACCTTGATCTCGGGCTGAGGTAGGCCCAGCTGCGCCATAGCACCTCCTCGATGATCGTATCTACTCCCCCAGAACGATGAACTGCCCTCCATCGCTGCGCCCGAACACGTCGGGGTAGTACATTTCATAGGCCGTCGCAGGCATAACCTTGTAGGCGCCGGGAACACTCGCGCGCATCACGTAGGTGTACTCGTACGTCCCGCGCGGCAGGTATGTGGAGAAGAGAGTTACCTTCTCGTCCCGCATCTCGGTGTGCGAGAACCACCACCAGCCCCACCCATACCATCGAGTCCAGACATCTGCCTCCTGGGCCGTGAGGTTCTGGACCATAGGCGCCTCTCCCACGATACTGGTCGTGTTGAGCGTCACGTCCACGGCCTCGCACCCGGCGGGTAGCGGATCCTCCACGGTCACATAATAGAGGTCGGTGGGCGCAATGACGGTAACTTTGACGCGGATCACGTCACCGACCGCTGCCTGGCTCACGGCAGCGTCCGGCGTATCCACCAGACTGTACTGGCGAGCGACGACGATGCCACGATCGATCGCGCGGACAGTCTCCACCGGCACGAAGTACCGGAGGTTAGCCGTGTAGTACAGTTGACCCTCGCCGGTCTGGTCCCCCGCGGGCGCCTGGCGCTCGATGATGAGTCTGTTGGCCTGGTCTACAAGCAGGTCCGCGATCTCGACCTGAACCTGCCGGGTCTCGTCGATCGTCTCCGCGTCCACATCTCCCGATAGTAGCTGTTCGCCGTTGAGCGATACTGTGTAGCCGTATTCTCCATGGAGCTCACCCGTCGCGCGCATATAAGCCACAAGCGCCACCAGTGACCACGATGTGGTATGTGTCGACTCCCAGTGACCCTCTTTCCGCATATCCATCAGCCAGCGGACAGCGCCGGGCAGGCTTTCGCTCTCGGGTATATGACGCGCCAGCGCCCACAGGACGATTGCTGTCGTGCGGACATCGGTGGTCATGTTCCGGTAGTCGGGCTCGGCCTCTTCCCAGTGGGTCCCTGTCGCACTCCGGACGGCATCTCCAGAAAGATCGGACAGCAAAGTGGACACACGGCTATCTTCCTGCGGCTCGAGCAGTCCGAAGGCTGAGGCAAGCAATGCCTTCCCATAGGAGCCCAGCTGATCGCGTTGCCGGAAGAGCGCCGTGGCGCGACCAAGCTCTCCTGCCGGTTCGACGCTCGGGATGAGGGCGATGGCTTCGCCGAGCACGTAGAGCTCATAGGCGAGCCGGTTGGCCTCGGACTGTGGCGAATCGCGTGTGATGGACGGCAGGGCCTCGCGCAGATAGGCAACGGCGCGGTCGACCACATCCGTGTCGACGGTGAATCCGGCGCGGTAGGCCTCCACCAGCCCTTGCAGCACATAGGCTGTCAGGTAGGCATCGCTCGTGTCTGAGACCCACCAGCCCCAACCGCCATCGTAATGCTGCTCGTTGTAGAGGCGCTGCAGCGCCACGCTCACCTGCGCCGTGAGGCTGCGCTGTAGTTCGGGACGGGGCAGGCCCATCTCCACGAGTGCCTGGTAAGACAGCACATTGGGTAAGAAACGGCTGACGGTCTGCTCGACACATTCATAGGGATAGTGCTCAAGGTAGTCGAGCGCGCCCTGAGCCGCCGCCGTGAGCGAGCCGTCGAGTTGCACGGTGAGCTCGCCCTGGGTGGGGTCAAAGTCGTAGGGCAGTTGTACGACCTCCTGTCGCAGCTCGGGCCCGGAGAGCCGGCCCGCCGTTGCCATACTCTCGGGCGTGGCGTAAGCGTAGAGCGGGAGTGAGTCCTCCCTGCCGTCAAAGAGCGACCCCGCGCGCGCCTCCATACGAACCGTCACGTGGTCTCCCGCCAGTGCCTTGACCGGCCAGGTCACCTTGGCGTCCTCGCCGGCGGGAATGTTGACGCTCTGCTGCGTCTCTCCATCCACGGACAGCCCTTCGACCGCGATCGACACATCGGTCATAGCTGCGTTGGCGGTGTTATTGTGCACGATCGTCGCGATCTCGGCCCGGTCGCCGACGACGAAGAAGCGCGGAAGAACCGGACGGACAAGCAGGTCCAGCGTGGTCTGGATGTCGACGTCACTCTGACCCACCAATGTGTCCGCCGTGATTGCGCGGGCCTGCATGCGCCAGGTGGTCAGGTTGTCGGGCAAGTCGACGTCGACGCGGGCGCGTCCTTCGGCGTCGGTCTTTACGACGGCGGCCCAGAACGCGGTGTCGGCGAAGCGGGTGCGGACGAAGCCCAGGTCGTCCTCTCCGCCCCCACCTCCGCCCTTGATACCCGGCGTCAGCTCGCGGTTGTAGATCTCCATCGCCACCGCGAGAGGTGTGCTGGTCCGTACCCCGAGACCGCGCTGGCTCCAGAAGCGCTCCATCAGAGTGGGGCCGGTGTCATCCGCCAGGGCCAGCACCGCAAGGTCAGCCAGGCGCAACGACAGCTCGGCAACGACGGGCCGTCCCGCGCTATCGGTGACGCGTATGTCATACGTGGCCGTTCCGCGGGGGCGATAGGTCTCGCCGGACTGCAACGCGCGGTCGGGCGTGAGCCTGACTTGGAGTGCCCTTGTCTCGGTCGATACCGGCAACATCACCTCGCCCATCTTGAATGTCGCCAGGCGTTCGGGAGTCTGGGCTGAACCCTGCATCAGGATGACGGAGACAAAGATATTGGGCGCATAGTCCTCGACGATTGGGATGCGCAGGATCTCGGTCGCGCCCTGAAGCTCGCGCACCTCAGTCTTCAGGATGCGGCCTCGCTCAATCGTGATCAGCGCTTGCACGGTTCCGCTGTACGGCGACGGGATGAGGATCTCGGCTACATCGCCGATCTGGTAGAGATCGCGGTCCGCGACCAGGTCGATGCGGTTGGTGCTCTCGCGTCGCCATACGACGTCGCCTCCCCCCCAGACCCACAGGTAGGTGCTGCTGCGGACTTCGTTTCCGGCACTATCCTTGCCCGAGGCCCGCACCCGGTAGGTGCCGGACTTCTCGGGCGTGAACGAGATCCAGGCCCTTCCGGTCCGATCGGTCGTCGTCGTCGTGGTATACACCGGAACGTCCTCAGTCGTCCATGTCCAATAGGCATAGCCGCCCTCCGACTCCTCGCGGACGCTCAGCCAATGGCGTTCCATGACGACAACGTCCAGACCCATACTACCCACGGGCTCGCTGTTCCAGTCGACGGTCAAGACCCCAAGACGTTGCGCCTCGCCGGCCTGCGCCACGCGGCGCTCCGAGGTCATCCCGATGTAGAAATCGCCCCGGTGGACTGTTGCAGTTGTCCGCTGGCTCACCTCCTGGCCATTGATGTCGGCGATACTGGCCTCGATGGTGAAGCTGCGGCTGCTGATCTCTTCGACGATGTCGGCAGACACGCGGAAGGTCGCACGGCCCTGTGCGTCCGTCGTCGTAGCGCCGTTGGCGACCAACCTGCCATAGCTGCCGTAATACTCTCCATAGTTCTCGCCATCGTCGTAATCCCACCAACTATAGCTCGGGCACGACGTACCCTCTGGACATTGGAATTGGAAAGTATAGGGCGCGCTCAGGGCGTTCCAGGTCAGGGCCGCATTGGCAACCGGTCCCCCAAAGTAGTAATTCGCCTGGACGGTCACCCTGATGGCGTCGCCGTGCAGATAGGCAGCCTTGTCGGTCTCGACGGTTACCTCGAACTCAGGCTTGCGGTATTCCGCAACACGGAAGCTAGTGCCTGAGAAGAACTCCGCGGCCTCATCCTGAACCTGAATGTAGTAGCTGCCGAGGGGGGCTTCCTCCCCCAGCAGCAGTTCGCCGTGGAGCGTGCCCATATCGCTGACCGGAAGCGTTTCACGGTAGAGATCTCGCCCCTGGGGATCGCTTACCGAGACCTCTAGCGTCCGAATCGCCATTGGGATTGTGTAGTCGGCGTCGTCATCCTGGCGCACGATTCCCTTGAAGTAGACCGTCTGACCGGGACGATAAATCGGCCGATCCGTATAGAGGTAGCCGATGGTTCGGCTCGCACCATACTCACTGTTGAGCTCGAAGTCCCAAGGACTGATGCCGCTGTCCCAGTTGTTGTAAGCAACGGCGAAGGCCGAGTCGCCGGGCTCCCCCAGCACCACAAATAGGTCGTCCCACTGGTCGACGTCTGTGAGTCCCTCCGCCAGCCAGAGCCCGTTGCCGTCGGTTGTGCCACCTCGGCCTTCAGGCCTGCCCTCTCTGTAGAGGCGGACCGGCTGACCCTGCAGAGGCTCGCCGCTTGCCAGGTCAGTCGCCCAGACCAGAGATTCGGTGAGCGCCTGCTTGAGCACCAGGTTGGTGGCGCTGCGCACCAATGTGAACCCCTCGGGCCGGGCATCGTCGGAGCGGGCAATCACTTCAGGCGCACTCAGCTCCAGGTAGTAGATCCCCGGTGGAAGCTGCGCTCCCTGCGCATCGACGATATCGATGCCCCGCAGCGCTGACGTGTTGCGCGGCGCGTCCGGATACACTGACCACTGCCGCACGAGATCCGTGGCTAACGGACGGAACCGGCTGCGATAGTCCCAGCTGCCATAGCCGTGCAGCCGCATAAACGTGTCAAGCGAGAGGCGGTACAGCGCGACATCGAGCCGGGTGATGTTCCGGTGCCGGGCGTATATGACGGTGTCGGTGTAAGCGTCGAAGGTCCCGATCGAGCCCGGCGCGTTGAGCGAGGCAAATGGGGAAAGGTCACCTGTGGTGAAGGCGAGTGACAGCGGTGCGTTCAGCGTACCGCCATACCGATCCGGCGCATTGGCGTCCAGCGTGATCCGGTAGCGGGTTGCCGCCTCCTTAGGGAAAGAGAGGTGCAGCACTGTGTCCGACTCGCGCCAGTCGGAGTAGACCTCTGTGGGATTCGGAACGATGGTCAGGTAGTCCAGGAACGCGGCTGTTCGCATCGGGCTGGCAAACGTGATCTCAACTCCGTTCAGGGGATCGACGCCTCGTTCGCCATCAAGGGGGACGGTGCTGACGACGGCGGGGTCCCGCACGGTCCAGAAGCCCCAGGTGGTGTCCTCCGAAAGCGTGATCCGGCTATCATGCGCCTTCGCCGAGACGGCCAGCGACACATCGGCGCTGGCATTACGCGCCAGCGGCTGCGCGGGTGTGAACAACAGCGTCTCGTCGTCTATGGGGGTTCTGCCCCCAGTCCAGCGGATCGCTCCGTTGACCGGTTGCCCATCGACGGTGAGCCTGAACGCCGCCTCGGTCGATGCGTGATCCATCGGCTGGTTGAAGGTAATACTGATCACCTCACTTGGGCCGATATGCTGAGCATTGCTGGGAGGTGACCAGATCGTGGGCATTGGTCGGATCGTCGAGAAGATCCATGTATAAGGTTCCACAAGAACGGCCCCTTGGGTATCCTCAAGCCCGGCCGGGATGCGGGCGGTGTAGGTCGTTGCTGGGGCCAGGCCTTGCTCGGGGTAGAAGCGGTAGATCGTGGTGTTGAGCCACTCGCCCTTGCCGGCGACGGGCGGGTCAAGCGTCAGCGGAACCGGGAGCTCATTCTGGCGATCGACGGACGTGAGCGGCACCACCGGGCGGCTGAAGATGATGGTGATCGCCGTGTCGGCGTCGACGTCCTCGCTGTCGGGGATAGGCTGCACCTCAGTGATCTCGATGAAACCCACGGTCTGGAACTCGAAGGCGACTGGCTCGAGGAGCGCTTCTCCTTCGGCATTCCGGGCCGCTTCCCTAATCGTCACCTGGTACGACGCGCCCCGGTCAAACGCTGTAGCGGGCACAAAGCGCAACGTGCGGGCGTCGCCCCACGCGAGCTCACCCCCGACCCGGGGCTCGATCTCGAAGGCTCTGATAACGCTCTGTTGGTCCATGGGCTGGTCGAAGACCAACTCAACTGGCTCGCCAAGCGCCTGGGGCTCGTAAGGCGCAGGGGTACGGTAGATGAGCTTGGGGGCGGGCAAGGGTGGGTATGGCACAGGGGTCGGTGGCTTGGGAGTTGTCGTCGGGACCGGCGTTGGTGAAGCTCCGGATCGACAGGAGAGGGTCACAAACAGCACTACGACCGGAAGGATCTGCATGAGCAGCGATGTTCTGCGCTTCATACTATCACTCCTTGTCACTGAACTCTGAGGCCCCGATGTGCCGCACAGGCAAGCCCGAAGCCTATCTCAAAGAGGGTGGCTGATGACGCTGATGCGAAGTGTACCCCCGAAGTGGTGATCGACAACATAGCATTCACCTGAAGTGGAATTGGCCTTGACTTCTTCACCAAGCCTGGTATACTCCGTGTCGTAACGATGCGGGGTAGAGCAGTGGCAGCTCGTCGGGCTCATAACCCGGAGGTCGGTGGTTCGAATCCACCCCCCGCTACTACGAAGAGACCAGGGCCCAGCGGCTCTGGTCTTTTTGCTAGCCCGACACACGAAGGAGCATAGCATTTCAATGGCAGCGACGGACACGGCACTCGGGAACAAGGGTACGCTAGGCGATTGGCTTATTCGTCTTATCAAGGGTGTCATGGTCGGCATCGGGTTCATTGTTCCCGGGCTATCAGGCGGCGTTCTTGCCGTGGTTTTCGGATTGTACGAACCCCTGATACGGTTCCTTGCTAATCTTAGGGAGGAGTTTCTCAAGAACCTGCTCTATTTCATCCCCGTCGGGATTGGTGGCGTCCTGGGCGTCGTAGCTTTCTCCGCCGTTGTCGACTTCGCTTTCACCAACTATGCGGCGCAGTTCACCTGGCTGTTTGTCGGGTTCATCTTCGGCACCTTTCCCTCACTCTTCAGGACCGCCGGAAACCAGGGGAGAAGAGCCTACCATTGGCTCGTCCTGATCGTTGCCGCCGCCGGCACGCTGCTGTTTATGCGTTGGATGGAGACGGCCAACAGTATCGCTTTGACGGCTGGCTTCGCCAACTGGCTGTTGAGTGGTGCGTTGATTGGTCTGGGTGTTGTTGTGCCGGGAATGAGCCCCTCCAACTTCCTGATCTATCTGGGGCTCTATCAACCTATGGCCAGCGGGATTCGCCATCTGGATTTCGGGGTGATCATCCCACTCATGCTTGGCGGGGCTCTCTGTGTCTTTGCCTTTGCCAAGTTGGTCTCATGGCTATTCAGGAAGTTCCACGCTCTGATGTATCACCTCATCCTTGGCATTGTTGTGGGCTCAACGTTGGCCATTATCCCAAGCGGCGTAACAGGATGGGTGATTGCTGTCTGTGCGTTGCTCTTTGCCTTTGGTGCAGCCTGCTCCTATGGGCTGGCCAAGCTGGACGAGAAACATCCCCACGAGTCGATCATCTAGGATCGGCGCTCATAGCCAACCTGATGGGCCGGCAGGGCTGGAAGACCTGAGCACAGGGGGCGATGCCGCAGGGCATCGTCCCCTGGCTCCTAACGCAATCACCTACTCGCCAGCATCCATCCGCGTCACTGTGATCTGTGCGTTGTAGGCGTCGGGTACATTGTAGCGGATGGTTCCCCACACGTGGATGACTGTGCCGGTGTCGCGGAGCGCCTCGATCTGCGACCCAAGCTCGCCCTCAGCCCAGATGCCGGCCCGTGTGCCGCTCTGATCCATCATCTGGAAGTAGTCATCGAATTGTGCACCGTCAGGCGTGCTCTTGATCAGACCGACCCAGTCGTTGACGCTCGCCACAGAGGTACTCTCAGGGAGTACTACCGGGGCGGTCGTTTCGGCCCCCTCGATTCGGCTGGTCTGGATCTGGCAGCCATTCACGTCGATTACGCCGCAGCTTAGCTCGCCGAAGACCAAGACGCTGCGCCCCGTGTCCCGAAGTGCCCCAAGCTGTGCGGCAATTGTCTCGTCCTTGGCATCGATGCCGTACCGAACAGGGAAGACCGCATCGCTCATAATGAACACATCATCATACTGTGCGCCATCCGGCAGGCTCTGGATAGTGCCGGACCACCCCTCTACGAGGTCGGGGGCGTAGAACTCACCGGGACCCTCTGGTCGCACACGCGTTACCTCGACACGGCAGCCGCTGAAGTCAGGCCCTTCGCAGGCCAGGGCGCCCCAGAAGTGCGCAAGCTGTCCGCTGTCTCGCAATGTCGTCAGAGTCTGTCCGACCTCATTGCTCATCGGCGCCAGGCCGGCGTTCCCAGCTTCCTTCGGATACAGGCTCAGGTAGTAGTCAAAGGGCTGTCCCGCCGGCGGGGTGATGACCAGGCCGTACCAACCGAAGATCAGCTTGGCCGCGCCGTCTGCAGAGCCGGGCTGGCATTCGTCACGGAAGAAAGCCCACTCCTCGCACTCACTGCCATCTTCGAAGACGCAGAACCCCGTGCTGCCACTGTCATCTGTGCGGATATCCAATGTGCCGCCCTGTTCGTTGCAGAAGACGGATGCGGGGTTCGGCAATCCGGCCGCTGTGTCCTCTTGCTCCTGTGTGACCTCAGTCGCCGCACCATTATGTCCGGATGCGGCCGCCGTGGCACTACAGCCGCTGATCAGCAGAGCGAAGAGCGCTACCAAGACTATGCCAAACTCAACTCTCCCTTTCATCGATTGAACTCCCTTGTGGTTACTGCGTATGAGAAACCTTGTTGCTGTCCTTGGACCTTCTGTCACATCGGCCTCTTGTATGGCCACACCATCTTGACGTTCATGCCGCCTGTGGAGTTCCAAGTCCCTGGGCGCAGATTCCCCCCTAAAGGTGAAGCGCACCCGTTTGTGTTCATTTCATGTCTCCTATGAACAGGGCATAACCCGACAGGCCAATGCCCACGCCATATAGAACGCTCTGAACTACATTTACCTGCCAGCGTGCGTTTCCGATGGGGGCGGAGGCGATGAAGGCCATCACCTCAATGAACCCGATCACGAACACCAGCAACCAGAAGGCCCACTTTTGGCCGGCGACCAGGTTTTTCCGAATCACCGTCCACACCAGCACCGAGACCACAACCGAGCAAGAGTTGTACAGAATGGTCAACGTGTTGAGCGAGGCAATGACCCTGGCATCCAGCGCCGCGATTTCAGGCTTCTCAAATACCATGATCAACAGTGGGGAGTCCGCCTCGAAAATGACGAGCGTGGTCAGAATCAAGGCGGCGAGTAGGAAATTGGTGCCGCTCCAGATTGAGAGAGCTATCGAACCTCTTTTTAACATTTTGCTTTCTCTTTGTGTTGTGTCCGCTTCTTTGGGTCTATTCCAC